>NZ_CP042301.2:4470000-4770000 GCF_007922615.2 Nitratireductor mangrovi
AGGGCCGCTTCGACGGGCTCGGTCCGTTCGAGGACGCCCATATCCGCATCGACCAGGACGACTTCACCATCGACGGTTTCGACGTCGCGCCGGGCCAGAAGCGCAAGCCGCTGGTGATGACGTTCAAGAAGCCCAACGAGATCGTCGGCAACCACATTGCCAAATACCAGGCCATGAAGCTTGCCAAGATGCTGATGGCCTATGATTTCGATCGCCAGCTCAACCCCTTCGTCGATCTCGGCGGCTTCCTGTTCACCTTCATCGGCGACGGCGCGCCCGGCACCGGCAAGACCATCCTGATCCAGATGACCGCCGGGCTCATCAACGAATATTGCCGGATCGCCGGCTACCCGTTCCACTACGAGAATTTCGGCGTCGACCAGATTTCTTCCTATCAGGGCAAGTCTGGCCAGAACTGCAAGCAGTTCGTCAACAACGTGCTGAACCCGCGCGCCATCGGTTTCGGCACTGTCGACGACATCGACCAGGTGGCGGCCAAGCGCTCCGACGACCGCGCCTCGGCCGGCCAGCAGGAAATCACCGGCGTCCTGATGGAAAGCTTCGCCGGCGCCTCCACTGTCGTGCGCGGCAACTGTTCCTTCGGCATGTTTTCCAACTATCCCGAAAATGTCGACGATGCGCTTCGCCAGCGTGCCGGCGCCCGCTGGCTGGTCGATGGTCCGCAGACGCGCGACGACTATATCGACATCTTCGTGCTTCTGGCCGGCAAGAACCACAAGATCCCGCTCGGCGACCACCAGCTCTTCGACGCCCAGATCATCCAGCGCGCCGTCAACACCGCCTACGAGCAGCATTCGAAACCGCAGGAGGAGGGGCTGCAGAAGGTCTATGAGCACTATCTCGGCGCGCATGGCGAGCCGAGGACGATGGCCGATATCGGTGCCTACCTGCACATGATCAAGGAGGCCGAGCCGCGCTTCACCGGCCGGGCGATCAAGAACATCACCGACGCCATCAAGATGCGGGCCATGGACATCGAGCTTCCCGACGACTGGTTCGAGAAGCCCGAGACCTTCATGCACAAGTCCTACGACGACAAGAAGGCGATGATCGAGGAACTGCGCGGCCCGTTCTCGATGGCCATGGTGATGCAGGAGATCAACCGCTACGCCGATTCCGAGTTCCGCTATTCCGACCGCTCCGACGATGCCGCCGTCTCGACCATGATCCGCGACGCCCGCCTGCGCGAGCGTGCCGTGCGCGAGATCGAGGAGATGAAGAAGCAAGGGCGCTGGAATGCGTGAACATCCTCTCCCCGTCTACGGGGAGAAGATACGCCGTGTCATTCGTTGCCCCGATCTAGACCGCACCGGCGGTCATGTGCCGCCCAACAGCCTCTTCAGCATATGCTTTTGGTGATCCTGTCCGCCAAAGAAGATGGCGAGCACGGTGACGCGCTCGTTGTGCTCATCGACTGTGAAATAGACGATCGCGGCATCTTTTGTGACCTGTCTCAGCCCCGGCAGCAGGTCTTCCCGTAGCGTCCCCTGGAAAGGCGCCCGGCCAAGGCGCCCCATGGCGTCTTCGATGACGTGAATACGGTTGGCCGCGCGGCGGTAAGCCTCATCCGGCATGTCGCCGAACTCGCGGTACGAGGCGAAAAGGTGGTCGAAGATCAGTTCGAGGTCATTGCGCGCCGCCGCCGACCGGACGACGGCGAACGGTCGCTTCAAAGCCCGAGTTCCGAGCGCTTTCGCGCCAACATGGCTTTCGTCTCGTCCCGGGATTCTTCCAGCGGGACAAACGGGCCCTTCGCCCGCTCTTCGAGCAAGGCCCTTAGCGCCGCCGTTTCCAGATCGCGGGCCTCGGTCTCGGCGCGCACAAGCTCGAGACCCCGCTGCACGACCGCGCTCAGGCTGGCGTAGCGTCCTTCCTCGACAAGCGTCCGGGCGTAGGCGTCCTGGGATTTGGAGATGGAAACGGAAGCCTTGACCGACATTTGTGTCTCCTGAATTGCTACTGAGTAGTATGCCTTCATCTCGAGAGAGTTGCAATTCGGGTGATGGCGGTCCTGCCAGGCCTAAGCCTGGCGCGACAACCGGTATCGTGAGCGCCTTGCGAAGCTTGAGAAGCGTTCCGCGAACGTTTACGAGTTCGTGTCCGCCCTCGTAGATCGCGCTGATCGTGCTCTGCCGCAATCATCGTCCGTTCTTGGTTGGTCGGGCAAATACGTGGCAACGCATCGGATTTCATCTTCGGTTCATGGACCTCCTGCGCGAAAATGAACTGATCTACGGGCGGCTGATGCGGGTCGAGGAGCCGCACCTCGTGGCGCGTTACAACAAGGCGCTGGCCGCCTTCGGCCTCAAGCCGAGCGAGCTCGATGCCTTCGAAATCGACCGCACCGGCTTTTCTCCGCAGATCGCCGAGGAACTCGGCGACAACCACTACCTTGATCCCAACGAGGTCAACCGCCGTTTCATCATCCTGTCGCCGCAGCAGGCCGAACTGCCGGTGGTCCACACCGCGTTCTCCAACACCTCTCAACTCATGTACGAGTTCTTCACCCGCAATCGCCGGGCGATCGACGCGCTGACCATCAAGGACGTCATCTACGGCGAGATCGAGGACACGGTCGCCAAGGTCGAGGATATCGAGGACCTGCTTTCCATCAACCAGGTCGAGTTCCGGGTGCTGTCGGCCGAGGACGTGCTCGGCAAGGCAGCCGAGCTTGGCCGCCTGGCCGACCGGCTGAAGCAGGATCCGGACGCCTGGCGCGACGATGCCTTGCTCAAGCGCATGGTCGAGCTTGCCACGGTGACCGGCGACATCCGCGAAAACGCACTGGTGCCCGACCAGGTGATCTTCCGCCACAACGCCTTCTGGACCAGCCATTTCGGCGGGCTCTACGTCTTTGTCGATCCCGACGTGACCACCGTGATCTCAGACCCGGACGCACCCGGCTATCGCCGCTCTCGGCCCTGGCAGGTCAGCTACCTGTCGAGCCGCGATCATGACCGGGTCTTCCGCTTCCTGCTCGATTCGGGTCGGCTCGACCTGCCGCGCGAATCCTGGCTCGGCCGTTCCGGCTATCTCGAGCACCGCGCCGAGATGGCGGTGCGAAAGCTGATCCGCGCCGAGGAGCCCGACACCGACCTGACCAGGGTCGACAAGGTCTGGCTCCAGACCTGGATCCATCGCCACGCCGACCTCATCCGCCGCGACGGAACCTTTCCCTTCCTCAACGCTGCCAAGCGGGAGGCGGCCCAGACCGGCCAGATCGACCTCGACGAGGTTCCGTCCGAACGGCGCTTCCTGGTCGTGCGGGCCAAGCCGGGCCATCCCGACGCATGGCTCACCAACCGGCTGATCTCGGATTTCGTGCCCGAGGACTTCGTTTCGCGCTATGTCTTCAACAAGCAGGGTTTTTACCGCGACTACGAGGACATGAGCGGCAACTGGCGCCATCACGTTGTGGAGACGCTCAAATCCACCTACCTGCGTGACAAGGCCGAGTTCCGCGCAAAGCTCTACGGGCTGAAGGACTGAAAGAGGTTACAGGGCACATGCTGGATCCGATCGTTGCATTCTTCACCCGCATCTTTCAGTGGATCGGCCGTGGCATCGGCCTCGTCATCGCCTGGATCTTGTGGCCTTTCCTGGCCGCGAGTCGCTGGTATGCGCGCCGCGGGTGGCTGATCAAGGGGCCGATCGGCATCGGCCTGCTGGTGCTGTTCGCCTTCTACGCCTATTTCATCTGGAACACCCAGAGCTGGAACAATTTTGATCCCGACTACGTCGATGCTTATGCGCTCGACGGGCGCAACAGCGCGGCGGGCGAGGAAGTCGCCGGCTCGGCCGGCACCTGCACGCGTTCCGCGATCGCCGACGTCACCGCCGACCTGATCGACTACAATGTCAACGAGAATGCGTGGATTTCGTCGATGCTGCTCTACAAGCTCGGCCTGTTCGGGCTGGACTGGGACGACACGCCCTTCCTCGACAACCAGGCCTCTTTCCAGCGCGGCATCAACCAGGCGGTGCGGCGCACCACGGTCGAACTCGTCGACACGCTGGGCCGCGTCCGCGGCACCTCGCAGGTCGACCAGAACCTGCAGGACGCGCGCGGCAACATGCAGTTCGATGAGGAAACCTGGTATTTCGGGCTCAACCCGTTCGGGCCGAAGACGCCGTCGCCGTCCTTCTACCGTTCGGCGATCCGCGATCTCGGCATCTTCAATGACCGGCTCGGCAGCTGCAACGCGACCTTCGACGGCCGCGCAGACAATCTCCTGACTTTCATCGACAGGATCGCCAACGACATCGGCTCCACCTCCGACATCCTGCGCGAGCGCTCCGAGAACTACAATCGCGGCTGGTTCGACACCCGCGCCGATGACCGTTTCTGGTTCGCCTATGGTCAGCTCTACGGCTATTACGGAATCATGGAAGCTGCGCGCGCCGATTTCGATCCCATCATCAAGTCGCGCGGCCTGACCCCGCTCTGGAACCGGCTCGACGATCAGTTCACGGCTGCTCTGGCCGTGCGTCCGTTCATCATTTCCAACGGGCGCGAGGCAGGCTGGATCATGCCGACCCACCTTGCCACCATGGGCTTTTACGTCCTGCGCGTGCGCACCAACCTGACCGAGATACGCGACGTCCTGGACCGCTGAGGCGGCGCAGGTCGCTGCCGAGGGAACGCGGCCACGTCATTCACGTTCTCCCTGAGAAGGGAGAATGCGATGACAGAGAAACGCACGAGCAAGGCCCGCCTTACCGAAACCGACCTCGCCCAAGAGAAGATGGGCCGGAACGATCTGCAGGGCGATGATCAGGAAAACGTCCGCAATGAACGGCATGCGGCTCCTGATGCGAAGAAGCAGACCGACGGCGTCGTGGAGAGTTTCAGGAAGCTCGACAAGGACGAACGTGCGCGCAAGGATCTGAACAAGGGCGCAATGCGAGGAAGCAGCTAGTCGGGTCCATGCCGGCTGGCGGCATCGCCTCGCATGATCGCCGGACCGATGTCGCCTTCCAGCACTTCGCGCGGCCCGTCGGCAGGGTGCGGACTGTTGGACATCTCGCTGACGCTGTAGCGCTTGTTGTCGCGGAACGCGCTTGCGAACCGGGTCGAGGCGCCGTGCGAGGGTTTGCCGTCGGTTTCCAGGAAATCGTCCTCGGCCTCGCTGGCGACGATGCGCGCGTCGGCTGCGGATTCGGCGCGTACCACGACAATCCCTTGCGACGGTCCGAGGTCCCAGTTGGGATCGTCGGCCGCGGCAATCGGTGTCAATCGATAGATGTTCATCGCCTGCTCCCTTTCGGACGTGATCAACCGGACGAACGCCCTGTAGCGGCCGGTTGTTCCGCCTTGTTCTGAGGTGAAGAGAGCAACCGGTTCGCGACCCTGTCGCATTTCGCGCATTGCGCGGCAGTTTCAGGATGGCGCTCTACCGTGCGCTTCGCTTTATTCGCCCGCAGCGGAGATTGCGAAGCACGCGCGCTCGGCACGCCATCAGGTATACATCCTTGGCGAATGGCGCTAGATGAATTGCCGATCTATGGCTAAATCCGTGTCGATCCGGAGGGGAGATTGTATACATGGCTGCAGTGAAATCCGACATCGAAATCGCGCGCGCGGCGTCCAAGAAACCGATCCAGGAGATTGGCGCCAAGCTCGGCATCCCGTCCGAGCACCTGCTCCCCTACGGTCACGACAAGGCGAAGATTTCGGCAGAGTTCATCAGTTCGGTGCAGAACAACGAGGACGGCAAGCTGATCCTCGTCACCGCCATCAACCCGACGCCGGCCGGCGAGGGCAAGACGACGACCACGGTCGGCCTGGGCGACGGTCTCAACCGTATCGGCAAGAAGGCGATGGTGTGCCTGCGCGAGCCTTCGCTCGGCCCCTGCTTCGGCGTCAAGGGCGGCGCCGCCGGCGGCGGTTATGCGCAGATCGTTCCGATGGAGGACATCAACCTCCACTTCACAGGCGATTTCCACGCCATCACGTCGGCCCACAACCTGCTGTCGGCGATGATCGACAACCATATCTACTGGGGCAATGCGCTCGAGATCGATACACGCCGCGTCGCCTGGCGGCGGGTGATGGACATGAACGACCGCGCGCTTCGGCAGATCGTCTGTTCGCTCGGCGGTGTGACAAACGGCTTCCCGCGTGAGGCCGGCTTCGACATCACCGTCGCCTCCGAGGTGATGGCGATCCTGTGCCTGGCCAGCGACCTCAAGGATCTGGAGCGCCGCCTCGGCGACATCATCATTGGCTACCGGCGCGACAAGAGCGCGGTCTACGCGCGCGACATCAAGGCCGACGGCGCCATGGCCGTGCTTCTGAAGGATGCGATGGCGCCCAATCTGGTGCAGACGCTCGAGAACAACCCGGCCTTCGTCCATGGCGGCCCCTTCGCCAACATCGCCCATGGCTGCAACTCGGTCGTGGCGACCACGACGGCCCTGAAGCTTGCCGACTATGTGGTCACCGAGGCTGGCTTCGGCGCCGATCTCGGCGCCGAGAAGTTCTTCGACATCAAGTGCCGCAAGGCCGGGCTCAAGCCGGCCGCCGCCGTCATCGTCGCCACCATCCGGGCCATCAAGATGAACGGCGGCGTCAAGAAGGACGACCTCGGCGCCGAAAACGTGGCCGCGGTGAAGAAGGGCTGCGCCAATCTCGGCCGCCACATCGAAAACGTGAAGCAGTTCGGCGTGCCGGCCGTCGTGGCGATCAACCACTTTATCTCGGACACCGACGCCGAGATCGAGGCGGTCAAGGCCTATGTCCGCTCGATGGGCGCCGAAGCGATCGTGTGCATGCACTGGGCCAAGGGTTCGGAAGGCACGGTGGAACTGGCCGAGCGCGTGGTCGCGCTGGCGGAGAGCGGTTCGGCGCAGTTCTCGCCGCTTTACGCCGACGAGATGCCGCTGTTCGAGAAGATCAACACCATCGTGCGCCGTGTCTATCGCGGCTCCGAGGCGATCGCCGACAAGGCTGTGCGCGACCAGCTCCACCAGTGGGAACAGGCCGGCTATGGCAACCTGCCCGTCTGCATGGCCAAGACCCAATATTCGTTCTCGACCGACCCCAATCTGCGCGGGGCGCCGGTCGACCATGTCGTGCCGGTACGCGAGGTGCGGCTGGCCGCCGGGGCAGGCTTCATCGTCGCCATCTGCGGTGAGATCATGACCATGCCCGGCCTGCCCAAACAGCCGTCCTCGGAGAAGATCTTCCTCAATGACGCCGGCTATATCGAGGGGCTTTTCTAGGCCGCCCGGGCTTGCCAGGACGGCAAAAAGGCCCGGCAGTTGCCTGCCGGGCCTTCCTGTTTAGGCGGGCCTGATCAGCCGCCCTGTACCCACACCACGGTGCGGCTGGACGTGTTGACCAGCACCGGGCCGGCGTCCGTGTAGACGTAGGCGTAGGCCGGATCGCTCGGAATCTCGATCAGCTGCACCTCTGCCGGCACGGTGGCGCCGAGTGCCAGGCTGGCCCCGGTCACCGGGTCGACCGGATTGGCCTTCACGTAAGCCACCGTCTCGTCGGGTACGAGGTAGCCGGGCGAAAAGACCACGACGCGGCTGTCGGCCTTCACGATCACCGGGCGTCCGTCGACATAGACATAGCCCAGGTCCGGATATTCCGGGATCGGCTGGATGGTCGCCGTCTCCGGCAGCGCCGTGCCTTCGCTGATCTGGCCTTCGATGATCACCGGCTCGACCGGGTTGGCGACCACATAGTCGACCGCCGGCTGCGGAACCGCTGCCGCGGTGCCCAGCATGGCGCCGGCAAAGCCGCCGATCACCGCGCCGACCGGACCGCCGATCACCGCACCGGTGACCGCACCCGCGGTGCCGCCGACGGCGACGCCGGTGTCGACGTTGTCGTTGGTGCTCTGCGTGGTGATCTGGTCATCGGCCCGGTCGGTGGCCGGCTGCTTGACCGGCGATTCCTGGGCCTGGGCAAAACCAATGGTCAGTGCCGATACGGCCGCCGAAGCAAGAAGCAGTTTGCGCATCATTTTTCATTCCTTTCGGTTGATGACGTCCCTCGGCGCCACAACGCTGCTCTCGCTGCCCGGTTCCGTGACCATTTCGTGGCAAATCGGGGGAGACGGCGAAGCTGCTGGCGGTGTTATCGCCTGAGTTGCATCGGCACCCAGACGGTGACCTTGGGCGGCCTGTCGGGATGAAATTCCTGCGGTGCCGTGCGCACCTTGCGGCTGCGGCAGCGCGAACACACGAAAGGCAGGTTGTCGAGCGGGCAGCCATAGCCGACCGCCTGCGCCACCACTTGCGCCCTGTGGTGGCCGACATGGCCGCAAATCAGGCACTCCACCCGCAACAGCATGTTGTGGCGCGCAGCCGCTCCGGTGGTGTCGATCGCTCTTGTCATGACAGAACAAAACAAGAACATACCGATCGAGGTCAAGGAACCACAGGTTGATTCAGGTGGCGCTGGTCCCGGAAAGCGCGGCCCTGCGCGCAACAACGAGGCAGAAGTGGCCGCCGCGGCAGCCGTCAGGCGAACGGCACCGCGCTGGTGCCTTTCGGCAGCTTGGCCTCGTCGTCGGGCTCGACATGGATGATGACGCGCACGGAAGGCACCTCCGCCTTGAGTGCCGCCTCGATGCGGTCGCAGATCTGGTGTGCGTCGCCCACCGTCA
This sequence comes from Nitratireductor mangrovi, assembly GCF_007922615.2. Classification (NCBI taxonomy): domain Bacteria; kingdom Pseudomonadati; phylum Pseudomonadota; class Alphaproteobacteria; order Hyphomicrobiales; family Phyllobacteriaceae; genus Nitratireductor; species Nitratireductor mangrovi. Next base: position 4,478,643 of record NZ_CP042301.2, read on the forward strand.
TCGCGCTGTCGACGACAAGGTGGAACTCAATGAAGGTGGCGCGCCCGGCGATCCGGGTCTTCAGGTCGTGAACCTCGAGCGCGCCGCCGGAATTGGCCGAGATGACGTCGCGGATCTTCAGCGTCAGTTCCGGGTCGGCGGCAACGTCCATCAGCCCCTGCACCGACTGGCCGATCACCTTCCAGCCCTGCCACAGGATGTTCATCGCCACGATCAGCGCCAGCAGCGGGTCGAGCACGCGCCAGCCGGTCAGGATCGAGATGATGAGGCCGGCAATCACGCCGACCGAGGTCACCACGTCGGTCATGATGTGGCGGCCGTCGGCCTGCAATGCCGGCGAGCGAGCCGCTTGCCCGGTGCGGATCAGCAGCGTTGCCCACGCCGCGTTGACCACGGTTGCCAGGCCGTTGATGGCGAGCCCTGCCAGCGGCTCTTCGAGCGTTCGCGGAGTGCGCAGCGCCGACCAGGCTTCGCCGAAGATCAGCAGGCTCGCCAAAACGATCAGCACGCCTTCGAGCACGGCGGAGAAATACTCCGCCTTGTGGTGGCCGTGCGGATGGTCGGCGTCGGCGGGCTTGTGGCTGAGCCGGATGGCGTAATACGCCGCGCCGGCGGCGATCACGTTGACGATCGATTCGAGCGCATCGGAATAAAGCGCTACCGACCCGGTCATGCGCCAGGCGACGAATTTCATCGCCATCACCGCCAGCGCGACGAAGATCGACCAGAAGGCCAGCCAGCGGATTTTTTCCTTGGCGGTCATCGCACGCGTTCAGTTCCCTTTGAGGGGCGAGAATGCAAGGGCGATCCTCACGCCGCCTTTTCCTTCGCCCTCCGGGGCAGATGCGCCACCACGTTCTCGATCATGCGCATGCCGGCATTCTGCCCGAGCGACATGATCGATTCGGGATGGAACTGGACGGCGGCCACCGGCTCCGACCGATGTTCGATGGCCATCACCACGCCATCGTCCGTTTCTGCGGTCACGGTGAAATCGTCCGGCAGCCGCACCGCGTCGGCGAAGATCGAATGATAGCGCCCGACCGTCACCTCTTTCGGCAGGCCCGAAAACACGATGCCGGGCCGGTTGACGCGGATGCGCGACGGCTTGCCGTGCATCGGGATGTGCAATTGTCGCAACTCTCCGCCATAGGCCTCGGTCAGCGCCTGCAGGCCGAGGCACACCCCGAAGATCGGCAGTTGCCGCCGGCGCGCCTTGTCGATCGTTGCCTTGCAGTCGAAATCGGCCGGGCTGCCCGGCCCCGGCGAAAGCACGACCAGGTCGGGTGCAAGCCGGTCGAACACCTCCTCGGCGACAGGCGTACGCACCGTGGTCACGCGCGCGCCGGTCTGGCGGAAATAATTGGCGAGCGTGTGCACGAAGGAATCCTCGTGGTCGACCAGAAGGATGTCGATCCCTTCGCCCACTCGCGCGCTCTGCCGCTCCACCCCGCCATCGTTCTTCGTTCCCGCGTCGCGGATGGCCGAAAGCATCGCGGCGGCCTTGAGTTCGGTCTCGGCTTCTTCCTCCTCCGGCATGCTGTCATAGAGCAGCGTCGCGCCGGCGCGCACTTCCGCGATCCCGTCCTTGATGCGGATGGTGCGCAGCGTCAGTCCGGTGTTCATGTCGCCGTTGAAATGTACCATGCCGATCGCGCCGCCATACCAGGCGCGCGGGCTGCGCTCGTGCTTCTCGATGAAGCGCATCGCCCACAGCTTGGGCGCTCCGGTGACGGTGACCGCCCAGGCGTGGCTCAGGAAGGCGTCGAAGGCGTCCATGCCCTCGCGCAGCCGGCCTTCGATATGGTCGACCGTGTGAATCAGGCGCGAATACATCTCGATCTGGCGCCGGCCGATGACCCGCACCGAACCCGGCTCGCACACGCGGCTCTTGTCGTTGCGGTCGACGTCGGAACACATGGTCAGTTCCGCCTCGTCCTTCTTCGAGTTGAGCAGCTTCAGGATCTGCTCCGAATCCGAGATCGCGTCCTCGCCGCGCTTGATCGTGCCGGAGATCGGGCAGGTTTCGACCCGCCTGCCGTTGACGCGCACGAACATCTCCGGCGACGCGCCGATCAGATATTCCTGGTCGCCGAGATTGATGAAGAAGGAATAGGGCGACGGATTGATCTCCTTCAGCCGGCGCGAGATCGCCGATGGCGCCGTCTCGCAGCGCTCGTAGAACATCTGGCCGGGCACCACCTCGAACAGGTCGCCGCGCCGGAAGCTCTCGATCGCCTTGGTCACCAGCCTCGCATATTCGCCCGGCTCGTGGTCGCCGCGCGGCGGCACCCTGTCCGAAAGCCTGAACTCTTCGGCGACGCTGTCGCGCGGCAGGCCTTCGGTCGTAAAGCCGTCGCCGGCATAATCGTAGCGGTCGATCCACGCCCGCGCCGCATGATGGTCGACGACCAGGATCTCGTCGGGAAGGTAGAGCACCAGGTCGCGCTGGCTTTCGGGCCGCTCCAGCCGGTAGTCGACCGGGTCGAACTGGAAGGCGAGGTCGTAGCCGAAAGCGCCGAACAGGCCGAGATCGGGATCGTGCTCGCTGCGGAAGAGGCCCACCACGGCGCGCAGCACGGTGAAGACCGAAGGTACCCTGGAGCGCTCCTCCTCCGAGAGAACGCCCTTGGGTTCGGCGACCGTGATCGTCGCCGAACGTGGGCCCCGTTCGTCGACGCTGGCCTCGTCCAGTCCGTCGATCACGGCCAGGATCGCCGGCAGGATCGCCTCGCCGCGCGCGTTGAAGGCTTCGACCGTCATCTTCCGGCCGCGCGCCGAGATCGCCAGCGGCGGGTCGATCATCGCCGTATCCCAGCGGGTATAGCGCCCGGGATATTCGTAGTTGGAGGAAAAGACGCAGCCGCGGCGGCTGTCGAGCCCGTCGAGATAGGGCTCTATCGCGCCGGCATAGCCGGTGTCGCTGCGGCGTCTGGTTATGGTGAGGCCGCCTTGGGTGCCATAGCGCTCGGCGCCGTCATCGAGGACTTCCAACGTCATTTCCGTTTCCCTTCGGTTCGTCGGAAGCCCGGCATATCAAAAAGGCCGCCCGGTACTCCCGAAGCGGCCATCATTTGTCGCGTACGCGCAGTTGATCGGGCCGCTTTCAGCAGCGCCACCACCAAGCCTGTGCGATCGACATGTTCATGACGGTTTCAATAGCCGCGAAGCAGGTCACGCGCAACAGCTTTTGGTCCAACGGTCGGAAGTGCCGGAAGCCCGCCAGGAAAGGCGTCCCGCGCGACGGCCCCGCAAGCGGCAACCCCGCCCACGGTCACGCAACCGTCAAGCGCCGGCTATAGATCACGACGGACCAGGCAGGAGAGAATACGCGCATGAGCTACGAAACGACTGACGCTTTCGAGTGTCATTTCACCGAGATCGGCAAGGAGGCCCCGCCGCGCCACCTCGGCACTCGTTATGACGTCGAGGGCCGCTTCCTGCCCGAGCCCGGCAACACCATCGTCTGCCATGTCGTGGCGGGTTCGGCGACGGCGGCAGCCTTGCTGGCCGCGCGGGATGCGCTGAAGGCGCTCCCCCATGGTGACCGCTTCACCTGCACGCCGCCGTCGAGCTACCACATGACGGTGTTCCAGGGCACGATCGAGGGTCGCCGCGGGCCGGACTACTGGCCGGCCGGGCTTTCCGCCGACATGCCGATCGATGACACGACCGAATGGTTCGCGGCGCGCCTGCGGGGCCTCCCGCCCGCGCCGTCCTTTCGCATGCGGCCGGTTCAGATGACCCCGCTGGGCCTGGTCGTCGCCGGCGCCACCGACGCCGACGAGAAGGCGATCCGGGGTTGGCGCGACCGTCTCACGGCGCTGTTCGACTACCGCCATCCCGACCATGACGAATACGTCTTCCACGTCACGCTCGCCTACCAGACGGCCTGGCTGCCGGCCGATGCGGGTGCGGCCTACCGTCCAGCGCTTGCGGAGATCACCCGCCGGATCGTCGAGGCCGCGCCGACGCTCGAACTCGGTCCGCCCGAGTTTTGCGTCTTCGACGACATGAAGGAATTCCGTCCCCTGATCGCGCTCGGCTGAGCGGCGGACCTCGTCGGTTTGCGTCGTCCCTGGCCCTCAGGCCGGGACAAAACCGCTTGCATTCTGCAATCAATGGTCTTATTAAGAAACCAGTTGCAAAAAAGAAGCAATCGGCCCGCTGCGCGCAACCGCCCCTCGGGAGGGCGGCCCCCTTCCGGACGAGGCTGCCATGGCCGTCGCCGGCGCCGCCTTTCATCCCGAACGACTGCCTCACCTGCGCGACATGCTCGCCCGCCATGTCGAAAGCGGCTTCGTGCCCGGCCTCGTCGCGGCCATATGGCGCAAGGGCGAGCTGCATCTCGAAACGCTCGGCCACCAGGCTTTCGGGGGCGCGCCGATGCGGCGTGATTCCATCTTTCGCGGCGCCTCGATCACCAAGCCGGTGACGGCGGCCGCCGCCATGATCCTGGTCGAGGAAGGTCGGCTGCGTCTCGACGATCCCGTCGACCCCTTCCTACCCGAACTCTCCGGCCGCAAGGTCTTGAGGTCGATCGCAAGCGGCCTCGACGACACCGTACCGGCCAACCGTCCGATCACCTTGCGCGACCTGCTCACCCAACGTCTTGGCCTTGGCGCGATCATGGTCTGGCCGCCGCAGCATCCGATCCAGCACGCCATGGCCGAGGCCGGCGTCGCGCCGGGCTTCGAGCTGCCGGCGCTCGACAACGATGCCTACATGGCAGCCCTCGGCGCCTTGCCGCTCGCCGCCCAGCCGGGCGAGGAATGGCTCTACAACAACGGTCTCGACGTTGCCGGCATCCTGATCGCCCGGGCGAGCGGGCAGTCGCTTGGCGACTTCATGCGCGAAAGGATGTTCGCTCCGCTCGGCATGAAGGACACCGGCTTCTTCGTCCCTGCCGCCAAGCGGGATCGACTGGTCACGCTCTACCGCAACGACCATGCGACCGGGCGGCTCATTGTCCACGACGATCCCGGCAGCAGATTCCCGCGGCCGCCGGTCTTCGAATCGGGCGCCGGCGGCCTCGTCACCACGGCCGACGACTATCTCGCCTTCCAGCGCATGCTGCTTGCCGGCGGCAGTCTTGACGGCAAGCGTATCCTGTCGCGCGCCTCGGTGGCGCTGATGACCACGGACCAGCTTTCGCCGGCACAGAAGGCCGGACCGCACGCAGCCATGTTTCTCAATGGCAATTCCGGCTGGGGTCTCGGCATGGCGGTGGCGCTCGCCCGCGACAATCTGTGGATGAATCCCGGTCGCTTCGGCTGGGACGGCGGCTATGGCACCTCGGCCTATGCCGACCCGACCGAGGGACTTGCCGGAATCCTGCTCACCCAGCGCATGATGGATTCGCCGGCGCCGCCGCCGACCTACACCGACTTCTGGACAGGCGCCTACCAGGCGATCGTCTGAGCCGGCATAATCACGCCGCGGGCGAATGCGCCGGGTTCACCGCTCTCGCGGCTTCCCTGACCCGCTCAAGGTCCGGTTCGAAGGAAAGCCCGGCCTCGGCCCGCTGCAGCGCCAGAACAGAGCGCCGCACGGCCTCTTCTCGGCAGCGGCCGTCGCCTGCCCGCGCCAGTGCCGCGAACGCCTTCTGCAGGCGGATCTGGATCTCGGCCAGCCCGACCCCGTCGCGCGCGATCGGCGCGAAGATGTCGTCGTACATGTCGGCCATGGAGAGCGACGGCACGCGGACGCGCGGAAAGGTAGGTTCCTCCGGTTCGTCGGCCTCGGCCCACACCGAGAGGATGCGCACGGCACGGCCGATGACGTCGATTGCCGTGCCGGGATCGTTGAGCGCCGGCGACAGCGCCCGTGAGGCGATCTCCGCCAGCACGGCCAGGCCGAAGCGCGGATCCTGGTCGTAGGAGCGTTCTTCTCCGACCGTGAACGCCGCACGGATCGCGGCCAGCTGCCCGTCGCTGCCGTTGTGGTCGAAACGGGCGATCGGCCGCCCAGGATCGACAAAGGTGCCGGGAAGGGCCTCGACGACGAGGTCGCTGCCGGCGGCCTCCGCGATTTCCGACAGGGCGCGCATGTCGATATGCTGAACATACCCGACGCGTTCGGGGAAGACGGCCTTGCCGACCGGCATCGCCTTCGTAGACTCGAGCGGCTGTCCGCCCAGCCATGGCAACCGTTTGCGGTCACGCACGGCCTTCATCGTCGCCTGTTCGACCTGCCGGGTCGTGTCGCCCACGCGGCCGAGACGCAGCAGGTAGTCGATCCAGCGAAGCAGGGTCACCACGATCAGGATGACCACGAACAGGGTGACGGCGAAGAGTACCGCGCGCCCGCGTTCGCCATAGGCGCCCATCGACAGCGTAATGATGGCGACGAGGCTGAACAGGAACGAGCCTACGAAGGTGCCGAGAACGTTCTGGGTCGTCGTGTCTGCCATCAACAGCCGCGTCGCGCGCGGCGTCACGTTGGTTGTTGCCGCGGCGTAGGCGGCGACCACAGTGCTCAGCGAGAAGATGGTCACCGCCAGCATGCTGGAGGCGATGATGTCGAGGATATTCTCCACCGAGTCCGCGCCGAGCCGCTCCGCGAGGCCTTCGGGGATGAACGGGGAGACGACCAGCGACACCAGCGCGGCAGCAACCGCGAGCAGAGAGATCAGCGTGGCCCTGAACCAGAGCCTTCGCGTGATCTGGAGCAGAAGCCAACCCCAGCGTGACAGCATGATCCTGTGCTCTTCCTCGATCCTTTGCGATCTCTCTCTTATGCGGGGCGCCCGCTAAGGGTGCAACGATCGGCGAGAACCTTTTGCTCGCCGCGGCCATTGGCAACGGCCCAGCGCCAACGCATAACAGGCCCAGTTTCTTCGAACTCCCGGCCCATGCAGAAGCAGATAGAGCCCGAACCGCCCATCAGCGCCTGGCAGCCCGCCCTGCAATGGGCGGCGCTCCTCGTGCTGTCGGTCTGCCTTGCCGGCGTGCTGGAGCTTGCCGGCCTGCCTGCTGCGCTGCTGATTGGCCCGATGATCGCGGCGGTCGTCTGCGGGACCAACGGCGCCACCGTTCGCGTTCCCCCGACCGCCTATCTCGCCGCGCAGGGCGTGGTCGGCTGCCTGGTCGCCACCGCGCTGGCGCCGGAGATGCTTGCCGCTTTCGTCGCGCGCTGGCCGCTGTTCCTGGGCGTCGTCCTCGCCACGCTCGCCGCCTCCGGGCTCCTTGGCGCGATGGTCAGCCGCTGGGGCGCCCTGCCGGGCACCACGGCGGTCTGGGGTTCCGCGCCCGGCGCGGCGTCGGCGATGGTGGTGATGGCCGACGCCTTCGGCGCCGACGCGCGGCTGGTCGCCTTCATGCAATATCTGCGCGTCATCTTCGTCTCGCTGTCGGCGGCCCTGCTGGCGCGCTTTTTCGTCGACACGACCGGCGCTCCAGTCCCGGCGATCGAGTGGTTCCCGCCGCTTGCCTGGCCCGACTTTCCGGCGACCCTCGCGATCGCCCTCGTCGGAGCTTTCGGCGGCAAGGCGCTGCGGCTGCCCGGTGGCGCGCTCCTGACGCCGATCCTGCTCGGTGCCGCTTTGCAACTTTCGGGGCTGGTGGCTCTGCAACTGCCCGAATGGCTGCTTGCCCTCAGCTACACGATCGTCGGCTGGACCATCGGGCTTAAATTCACCCGGCCGATCCTCGTCCACGCGGCGCGCGCCCTGCCGCAGGTCGTGCTGGCGATCCTGCTGCTGATTGCCTTTTGCGCGGCCATCGGCGCCGTGATGGCGCCGGTCCTCGGCGTTGATCCGCTCACTGCCTTTCTCGCCACCAGTCCCGGCGGCATGGATTCCATTGCCATCATCGCCGCCGCCTCGCGCGACGTCGACCTCTCTTTCGTCATGACGCTGCAGATGGCGCGCTTCGTGATCGTGCTCCTGTTCGGGCCGCCGCTGGCGCGGCTGATCGCCGGACGCATCAAGCCCTGACGGGCCGCGCCTTGAAGGCGCCGCCGTCTCATTCTATGTGCCAGGCTTCATTTCACGAGCAAGGCGAGGCCCGAGCGTGTCTGGATCGATAACCCGCTTTCTCGGCGACAGCCCGCTGCGCGTCGTCGTCAAGCTCGCCGTCGTCTCCTTCCTGGTCGGCATCGTCATGAATGCCTTCGGCTGGTCGCCGCTGGACGTCTGGTACGCGCTGCGCGAGATGGTGCTCGACATCTGGAACATGGGCTTTGCCGCGCTCGGCCGCTTCGGCGAATATCTCGCCCTCGGCGCCGCCGTCGTCATCCCCGCCTTCATCGTTCTGAGGATATTGAGCCTCAGGCGGTAGTTTCGGGCACGCCTTCCCCGGCGAACTCGGCCGCCACCTCGAAGAGCGTCGCGTGCCGTTCCGCAAGTTCGGGCACGTCCATCGAATAGCCGCCGCCGATGACGCCGCAGACGGGGATGCCCTCGCCGCGGAAATGGCCGATCACCATTCTGTCACGCTGCCGCAGCCCCTTGTCGCTCAGCGCCAGCTTGCCCAGCCGGTCGCCTTCATGCGGGTCGACCCCGGCATTGTAGAACACGATGTCCGGCCGCCCGTAGTCGTAAAGCAGCGGCAGGATGGCGGCAAGCTTGTCCAGATAGGCGCCGTCGCCGGTGCCTTCAGGCAGTGCGATATCGAGGTCCGACGGGATCTTGCGCACCGGATAGTTCTTCTCCGCGTGCATGGAGAAGGTGAAGACGCGCGGCTCGGTCGCGAAGATGTCGGCGGTGCCGTCGCCCTGATGCACGTCGAGGTCGATGACCAGGATACGGCGGACCGCGTTCTCGGCCAGCAGCGCAGAGGCGGCCACGCCGACATCGTTGAAGGTGCAGAAGCCGGCGCCCTGGGCGCGGCGCGCATGATGCGAGCCGCCGGCGGTGTTGCAGGCGAGGCCGCGCGCCAGCGCCAGCCGCGCCGCCAGCAGGGTGCCCGAGGTGGCGAGATGCGCGCGCCGCGCCACCCGCTCGCCGACCGGGAAGCCGATTTCCTTCTCGATCTTCGCAGGCACGGTACAGGTCAGCACCTGCTCGACATAGAGTGGCTCGTGCGCCAGCGTCAGAAGATCGGCGCCGATCGGCTCGGGAACATGCAGGTTTCCCTCGGCCACCAGTCCGCGCCGCTCGAGCGCATCCATCAGGAAGCGGTATTTGCCCATCGGAAAGCGGTGATGGGCGGGGAACTTCGCATCGTAGTCGGGATGGTGAACGATCGACAGCGCCATGTTCAACAAGCTAGGGAGTCGCGTGCATCAAGAAAAGGCTTGCCCTGCCACTATTGTGGCTCGGCCCCGGTCCGGGTAGAGCCGCTTCGCTCGGACCGGCATCCACCCGGCCAGATTCCAACCACTTGCCGGCCTCCGTCCCGCATCCCGTCGCCGGGAAGGAAACGCACTGTCATGCAAAACGATAACAATCCTTCCGTGCTCGAACCCGCCGTTGCCGCCAATGGCCGCACCTTCACGGTCACCCACAAGCTCGTTTTGTCGATCGCGGTACCGATGACGCTTGCCTATCTGACCACGCCGCTGCTCGGCCTGACCGACACCGCCGTGGTCGGCCAGTTCGGCGATCCGGTGCTGCTCGGCGGCCTGGCGGCCGGCGCGATCGTTTTCGACCTGGTTTTCACAACCTTCAACTTCCTGCGCTCCGGCACCACCGGTCTTGTCGCCCAGGCCTATGGCCGTGGCGACGCGCGCGCTGAACAGGCCTGGTTCTGGCGTGCCTATGCCGTCTCCATCCTGATCGGGCTGGCGACGATCGCGGCCGCGCCGCTGATTGCCTGGGTCGGCGCCTGGTTCATTGGCGGCGGCGAGGGCGTCACCAGCGCCATGCGCACCTATGTCCTGATCCGCCTACTCTCGGCGCCGGTGGCGCTCGCTAACTACGCCATCCTCGGCTACGTGCTCGGACGCGGCGAGGCGCTGCTTGGCCTGTTCCTGCAGATCGTGCTCAACGGCTGCAACATCGCGCTCTCGATCTGGCTCGGCCTTGGCCTCGGCTGGGGGCTCGAAGGCGTCGCCTGGGGCACCGTCGGCGGTGAAACGATCGCCTTCGTCGTCGGCACGCTGATCGTCCTGCGGCGCTTCTCGCGGCTGCCCAATCCGCGCCGTGCCGAACTCCTCGACCCGGCCGCGCTCAGGCAGATGGTCGCTGTCAACCGCGACATCATGATCCGCTCTTTCGTTTTGCTTGGCGCCTTCGCGCTGTTCACCCGGCAGGGCGCCCAGCTCGGCACGCTGACGCTGGCCGCCAACGCGGTGCTGATGAACTTCTTCCTCGTCGCCGGCTATTTTCTCGACGGTTTCGCTACCGCCGCCGAGCAGCTGGCCGGCCGCGCCGTCGGCGCCCGCCACAAGCCGGCCTTCGGCGATGCCGTCCGGCTTTCCTCGATCTGGGGTTTCGCCATGGCCGGCATCGCCACCGTGATCGGCCTCACCTTCGGCAACGACCTCGTCGCCATCGTGACGACGTCCGAGGATGTGCGCGCCGTCGCCGCCCTCTACCTGCCATGGGCCGCGTTCACGGCCGTCTCCGGCGTGCTCGCCTTCCAGATGGACGGCGTCTATATCGGCGCCACCTGGTCGCGAGACATGCGCAACATGATGCTCCTGTCCTTCGCGCTGTTTCTGGCGGCGCTCTACGCGTTGCCCGCCTTCTTCGGCAATCACGGGCTGTGGGCGGCGCTGCACGTCTTCCTGGTCGTGCGCGGCTTCAGTCTCGGCGCGATCCTGCCGGCGCGCATGCGCGCTACCTTCGGCTGAAGCAATTCCAGGGAAGCCGGTCTTCGGTTTGGAATTGCTTGAGAAATTGAGCGGTTCTGTTGGGCTATTCGATCGGCGCGGCGGCCCATTTGTCGACATGGGCGTCGCGCAGTTCCGCGATCGACGCGACGCCTTCCCGCGCGGCGAGCTGCGACAGGCCCGACACGATGCGGCCTGGCATGGTCGGCCCTGCATAGACCATGCCGGTGTAGAGCTGCACGAGGTCGGCCCCGGCGCGGATCTTCTCCGCGGCACTTTCAGCCGAGTCGACCCCGCCGACGCCGATCAGCGCGAGCTTCGGCCCGACCAGCCGGCGCATGCGCGCCAGCACGGCGGTCGAGCGGGCAAAGAGCGGCTTGCCGGACAGACCTCCCGTCTCCGCGCGGGCCGGCGAGCGCAAGCCGTCGCGCGCCAGCGACGTGTTCGACACGATCACCCCGTCGATGCCGTTGGCCGCCACCTCGGCCGCGACATCCTCGAGGTCGCCTTGCGTGAGGTCGGGCGCGATCTTGAGGAAGATCGGAACGTCCGGCCTGTCCGAGGCCTTGCGCGCCGCCGAAACGCGTCCAAGCAGTTCGGCAAGCTGGGCGCGGCCCTGCAGATTGCGCAGGCCCGGCGTATTGGGCGAGGAAATGTTGACGGTCAGGTAGCTGGCAAGCGTGGCGAAGGATGCCACGCCCGCCTCGTAATCGGCAATCCGGTCGGCAGCATCCTTGTTGGCGCCGATATTGGCCCCCACGATGCCGTCGCGTCCGGCGCGTGCCCGCAATCGCGCGGCGGCGGCCTCATGGCCTTCATTGTTGAAGCCGAGCCGGTTGATGACGGCGGCGTCGGCTTCGAGCCGGAAGATGCGCGGCTTCGGATTGCCGGGTTGCGCCAGCGGCGTCACCGTGCCGATTTCGGCGAAGCCGAAACCGAGCGAAAGCAGTGCGTCGGGCACCTCGGCGTTCTTGTCGTAGCCGGCCGCCATCCCGAGCGGGTTGGGGAAGGAGAGCCCGGCCACCGTCACAGCCAGCCGGGGGTCGGGGGCGGGTGGTCGGCAGAGCGGTATCCCGCTCTTCAGCCCGGCGATCGAAAGCCCGTGTGCGGTTTCCGGATCGAAGGCGAAAAGCAGCCGCCGGCCGACCCGGTCGAAAAGCCCCCTCATTCGCCGAGTTCCGGAAAGACGTGCACCCCGTCTTCGCCAAGCGGCAGCGGCCGTACCCACAGCACCACGCCGAGGTCGAGGCTGGCATGAAGATGCGGGAACAGAGCACCGCCGCGCGAGACCTCGTATTTCAGTGCCGGTCCGAGCTTTTCTCCATCGACCGCGACCAGCACCAGGTCGCTCTGGCCGGCAAAATGCTTGGCGGCAGTCTCGCGCACCTGGCCGGCGGTCGAAAAATGAATGTAGCCGTCGGCAAGGTCGATCGAGGCACCGGTGAACTCGCCCGCCTGCTCGGCCTGCCGCCAGAGTACGGCGGGGCAGATCTTGTAGATGATGTCGCTCATGCCAGCCCTATAGCGGCGGGCGTCGCCGGGCGAAAGCACACATGGCCGGACGGACGCCGAAATGCGGCGGTTCTCCCCATTTCCGGCGCAAAGCCGTGTTTCAGTGGCGCGGAAGCATCGGAGGGCATCATGCGGATCACGACATCGGGCTTGATGGCGGCGGCGGTATGGCTGGCCACCAGCGTTTCGGCGCCGGCGCAGGACGATGGCCGCTACTGGATCGAAAAGTCCGGCGACGGTTATGTCCGCATGGATCGCACGACCGGCGAGATGTCCTATTGCTCGGAAAGCAATGGCAGCATCATCTGTCGCCTGGCGGCAGACGACCGCAGCGCGCTCCAGGACGAGATCGCCCGCCTGCAGGACGAGATCGACGCCATCGAGGAAAGGCTCGCCGCGCTGGAAGCCAGGCCGGCGCCCGATGGCCTTCCGAGCGAGGACGAGTTCGAAAAGACGATGGGCTACATGGAGCGCTTCTTCCGCCGCTTCATGGACATCGTCAGGGATTTCGATCGCGACCTCGGCGGCGCGCCCGAGGACGAGACGCCGCAAAAGACCTGAGCAATATCAGTCCGCCAGTGCCACGTTGCTGGGGCGCGCGCCGGCCGTTTCCGGCAATGGAACCGTCTTGCGGGTTTTCAGGTCGAGGATTACCGCGATGATCTCGCCCGTGACCAGCGGCGCGCCGTCCGCCATCCGCTTCATCTCGTGGCGCAGATGGAAGGTCTTGCCGGAAAAGGCCGACGGCAGCGAATAAAGCATCAGCCCGTCGCCGGCCCTTGCCGGCTGGTGATGGGTGATCTTCATCTCCAGCGCCACGCGGCCGAGACCGTTCTGCGTCAGCCAGGCAATGCCGACCCCGCCCTGTTCCCAGACATGCGGCGCGGCGTCGGTGAAGCGCCCGACGTAGAACTGTTCGGTCAAAGCACCCGCCGCATCGCATTCGCCCGGCAGCGCGATGGAGCGGCTGGTGCAAAGCCCGCCCGCCGACAGCACCTCCTCCGCGGTCATAGGCGTCGCCGGCGCCGGCTCGACGCCGCGCGGCAGCGCCCGTTCGACATCGGCCGCATTCACCGCGCAGCCGCGAAAGCCGGGCAAGGGTGTGTCCAGAGCCGTCGCGGCGAGCTTGCCGCTTTCGAGGTTGAAGAGGCGGTGCACGACATGCCTTTGGTAAGGCCCGTCGGCGATCGTGCCGCTGACCGTCCTCGTCGTCGCGCCGGCGAAGAGCTCGGCGTGGTAGCGGACATGGCGCACCCTTGGCAGCGCATCGTCGAGCGGCCGCCCGGCCTGCTGGAAGGCAAACACCCGCGCCGCCTCGTCGAATCGCTTCAGGTAGAACTGGACGTTGAGATGGGCGTTTTCATCGCATTCCCAGGTGTTGATGAAGGAGCGATGGCTTTCGACGGCCCCGTTCACGCCGTGCGCTCCCGCGTCCTGGCGCCGTGCTGTTGGTGGTGCCGTTCCGTCATTCGCGCCGCCTTCATCGCCTTGTCGTCCCCTGTCGCTGCGGCTCCCATATCGCTGGTTTGCACCCGGTTGGAAAGTCCACTCCCTGCCGAAACGCGCGCGATCGTTCCGGCCTTCCCGCCGAAAGGCGGATAGGCAGTCGAGAGCGCTTTGGCCTAATGCAGCGCGTTGGCCTGCGCCGGAGCGGGGATATAGCTGACGTCGAAGCCGATCAGTCCCAGCCCCAGCGACACGGCGAAAAAGCCGCAGGCGATGGCAAAGCTGGTGCGGGCGAAATTTCCGTAGACTTCGCGCAGAACGCCGCGAAAAACCTGCCTGGATTCACGGTTTTGCGGGCGAAAAGCCTCGGAAAGATTGAGCCAGACCTCGGTCTTTTTCGGGTTTTGCGACATGACGGCGATCGCCTTGAAGGTCAGCACGCCCGCCATCAGCATGGTGGCGATGGCGCCGGAGCGGAACGCCAGCGCCGGATTGAAGGAGAACGAAAGCATGATGAGGGCGATCGCGATGCCGCCGAACATGACGGCGCGTCCGATGCAAAGCATTGCGACCTGGCGAATCGGCTCCATGGCTGAACCCCGATGGCGGAAGGCTTATGCTGAAACAGAATTGCGCCCGATCCGTTCCCCGGCAAGTCACAAAAAGGCGATGCGCGGATTTGGGCGCGACACTCCGCTCAGTCGCCGCCGGCAATGCCGTCCTTGTCATCACGACGCCAAACGTCTTGAAATGAGACCATATCCCCGCATAATCGCGCTGCTATCCGTCCCCGGGCGAAAAAGGCGGAAGCGCGGGAGGGCAGGACATCTTGTCTGCGGACTACAGATTCGTCATCGCGGATGACCATCCGCTGTTTCGTGGCGCGCTGAAACAGGCGCTGGTCTCGATCGGCGACAACGTTACGATCCTCGAAGCCGGCGATTTTTCCGAGACCAAGCGCATCGTCTCGGACAATGACGACATCGACCTCGTGCTGCTCGACCTGACCATGCCCGGCGCCAGCGGCCTGTCCGGCCTGGTGTCCCTGAGGGCGGTCAATGCGGTCGTTCCCGTCGTCGTGGTCTCCGCCCGCGACGATGTCGACACCATCCGCCGCGCCCTCGAACTTGGCGCCTCCGGCTTCATCTCCAAATCGGCTAGCATGGATGAAATCCGCGGCGCCGTGCGCACCGTACTCGATGGCGGCATCTCGGCGCCCGCCGAGGTTGCGACGGGCAGCGAGCCCGATCCCGAGATTTCCGAGCTGATCCAGCGCCTGCGCACGCTGACCCCGCAGCAGGCAAGGGTGCTCAACATGCTCGCCGACGGCCTCCTCAACAAGCAGATCGCCTATGAGCTCAACGTCTCCGAGGCAACCATCAAGGCGCATGTTTCGGCGGTGCTGCAGAAACTCAATGTCGACAGCCGCACCCAGGCGGTGATCCAGCTCGCCAAGATCGGCGCCGACACGCTCCACCCGTCCCAGGCCTGAGCGGCTCTTCCGGCGCAATGCCGGACGCCAGGTCGACTATGCTTCGGAAAGACCTATTCGGCCGCCGGGCGCAGTCGCTGCCAGCGCGTCAGCAGGCTGCGCAACTGCGCCGGCTTGATCGGCTTGTTCAGCACCGGCACGTCGATTTCGGCGGCTCGCTCGCGCACGTCGCCTGAACGGTCGGCGGTCAGAAGCACCGCCGGTATCATGTCGCCATGCCGCTGCCGCAGCTTGCCGACAAGGTCGACCCCGTTGTCGCCGTCGAGGTGGTAGTCGGCCAGGATGACGTCGGGCGGCTCGGCCCCGGCGTCGCCGAGACCGGCCATGCCCGTTGCCGTCGTCACGCTGCAGCCCCATCCTTCGAGCAGCAGCCGCATGCCGTCGAGGATGCGCGTTTCGTTGTCGATGCACAGCACCCGCAGCCCGTCGAGCGACATCGCCGGCACCGGTGGCTGGATGTTTTCAGCCGGCGCGGTGATTTTCACCGGCGGCGCCACCGGCAGGATCACCGAGAACCGCGTACCGCGGTTTTCGAACGACTGGATCCGGATTTCCAGCCGCAGCACGCGCGCGATGCGGTCGACGATCGAAAGCCCAAGCCCCAGCCCTTGCGCCTCGCGCGCGCCGGCGTCGAGCCGGTGAAACTCGCGAAACACCGTGTTGAGCTGGTCGCCCGGAATACCGATACCGCTGTCGAGCACCTGGATCTCGACCAGTTCGCCGCGCCGTCGCGCGCCCACCAGCACCGTGCCCTTGCGGGTGTATTTGATCGCGTTCGAGACCAGGTTCTGCAACAAACGCCGCATCAGGTTGCGGTCCGTCGCCACCGTGATCGACGACGGCACGATCCTGAGTTCGAGCCCCTTTTCCTGCGCGAAGGGCCGGAAGTCGGTTCCGATCTGCCGCAGCAGCGCATCGAGCCGGAAGGCGCCGACGCTCGGCTTCATCGCGCCGGCGTCGAGCCGCGAGATGTCGAGGACGGCGCCGAGGATGAATTCGACCGATTCGAGCGAGGATTCGATCGCCGACGCGGCTGCGGTCGCCGGTTCGCCCTTCGACTGCTCGATCAGCGAGGAGCAGTAGAGCCGCGCCGCGTTGAGCGGCTGCAGGATGTCGTGGCCGGCGGCCGCCAGGAACCGCGTCTTGCCGAGGTTTGCTTCCTCGGCAAGCATCTGCGCCTGCGCCAGTTCCTCGTTGACGCGGACCAGTTCGGCGGTGCGGCTGGCCACCCGCTGCTCCAGCGTCTCGTTGGCAGCTTTCAGCGCCAGGTCGGCGCGCACGCGCTGGGTGATGTCGGCGTAGGTGGCGACCAGGCCGCCGTCCGGCATCGGGTTCGTGCGCACCTCGATGATGCGGCCACTGGTCATCAGCTCGATGTTCCATGGCTTGCCGAACCGCGTCAGCCGGTCGATCGTGGTCGCTTCCGAGCCGTGGCGAATGTCGCCGCGTGTGGCCAGGTGATCGACCACCTGGCCGAGCGATATGCCGACCTGGCCGAGTTCGTCAGGCAGGTCGAAGAGGATGCGGAACTGCCGGTTCCAGCACGTCAGCCTGAAGTCGCGGTCAAAGACCGTGATGCCTTCCTCCATCTGGTCGAGCGCGATCTGCAGCAGGTCGCGATTGTGCTGCAGTGCCTCCGAGGCGTCGTCGAGCAGCCGGTAGGCGTCCTTGGCCGAGGGGTCGTTGCGCTGGAACAGCAGCGACAGCACCAGCCGCGCCGAGGACGAGCCGACCGCGCTTGCCAGTAATTGCTCGGAGAAGCGGATCAGTTCCATGTCGGCCTGTTCGTTGCCGGCGATCTTGCGGCCTTCGTTGCGGGCGAAGGTCTCGAAGGAACGCTCCGTGCGTTCGACACCCAGATAGCGCGAGATCGTGTCTTTGAGATCGTTGACGGTGACCGCCGTTCGGAAGCGGCGCAGGCTCGGCATCGGGTTGACGTCGCGTGGCACGAAGATCGATGCCTGGATGCGTTCGAGCGGGATCGCCGGCCGCGACAGCGATCCGAACACGAAGCCGATCGTGTTGACGAGCAGGCTCCAGAACACACCGTGGTTGAGCGGTTCGGCCTCGACGCCGAACAGCGCCTGCGGCCGCAGCGCATCGAGCCCGAACAGGCCGTTGACGATGATGTCGGTGCCCGCCGGCGCGAGCGAAGGCAACAGCAGCGTGTAGAACCACATCACGATGCCCGCCGTCATGCCGATGACGGCGCCGCGCGCATTGGCGCCGCGCCAGATCAACCCGCCGAAGAAGGACGGCGCGAACTGCGCGATGGCCGCGAACGACATCAGCCCGATCGAGGCGAGGCGGGCATTGTGGGTCGATTCGCGATAGTAGAGGAAGGCCGCGAACAGGATGCAGAAGATCGCCGCGCGACGCACGTTGAGGATGACGCTGGCCCAGTCCTCGTGGTCGCGGCGCCCGAGCGTCAGAAGCCGCCGGAACATCAGCGGGATCACCAGATCGTTGGAGATCATGATCGACAGCGCCACGCTGGCGACGATCACCATCGCGGTCGCCGCCGACAGCCCGCCGATGAAGGCGATCATGGCCAGGATGTCGTGGCCGTTCAGCAGAGGCAGCGACAGCACGTAGAGATCGGCGCTGGTGCGATCGCCGACGGCCACCAGCCCGGCAAAGGCGATCGGCAGCACGAACAGGTTGATCAGCACCAGATAGCCGGGAAACACCCAGCTCGCCTTGCGCAGCTCGCTCTCGCTGCGGTTCTCCACGATCATTACGTAGAACTGCCGCGGCAGCATGATGATGGCGAAGGCGCTCAGCCCGGTCAGCACGAACCAGGTGCCGAGCGAGGTCGGATAGGTAAGTGCTGCCTCGACCTCCGGGCTGGCGCCGACGGCGGCGATCAGGTCGCCGGCCCCGCCGAAGAAGATGAAGGCGACGAAGGCGCCGACCGCCAGGAAGGCGGCGAGCTTGACCACCGATTCCACCGCCACTGCCAGCACGAGCCCGTCCTGGTGTTCCGTGGCGTCGGAGTGCCGGGTGCCGAACAGCACTGAAAACAGCGCCAATAGCAGGGCGATCAGCAGCGAGATGTCACCGATGAAGAAGTCGATTGATGGCGGCGCGCCATTGTAGTGCTCGACCATCAGGCTGACCGAACCCGACACCGCCTTCAGCTGCAGCGCGATGTAGGGGATGGCCCCGACCGTGGCGATAAGCGTGGCGATCGCCGCGACCGCGAAGCTCTTGCCGTAGCGGGCCGACAGGAAGTCGGCGATCGAGGTGATCTTCTCCGCCTTCGACAGGCGGATGATGCGCCTCAGCAGCGGGAAGCCGAACAGGAACACCAGCGTCGGCCCGATATAGATGGCGATGAACTCGAACCCGCGTTCGCTGGCAAGGCCGACCGATCCGAAGAACGTCCATGACGTGCAATAGATGGCGAGGCTGAGCGCATAGATGATCGGCCGCGAACGGCCGGGGTCGCTGCGCGCGGCCCGCCGGTCGCCGATGCTGGCGATGGCGAACAGCAGCGTCACATAGGCAATCGCGATGATGACGACGACCCAGCCGCTCACGCTTTCGATCCTCCCGCGTCGACGTTTCCACCATCGCCGCCAAATTGCAATTCATGCTTTCGGCGCGAGCGGGCGGCGCTCGCCGCACCCGGGGCAGCAATTGCCATCCGGACTTCGCGTTTTGCGTTCATTTTTCGTATCGCGTGGCTATAGTCCGCTCAGGCGGCATGACCGCCGGACAGCGACAGGAGACCATGCATGCTGAAGGAATTTCAGGAGTTCGTTGCCAAGGGCAACGTGATGGACCTTGCGGTCGGCGTCATCATCGGCGGCGCCTTCGCGCTGATCGTCAAGTCGCTGACCGACGACATCATCATGCCGATCGTCGGCGCCATTTTCGGCGGTTTCGACTTCTCCGACTATTTCGTGGCGCTGTCGTCCAACGTCACCGCGTCGACGCTCGAGGCCGCCCGCGAACAGGGTGCCGTGTTCGCCTATGGCAACTTCCTCACCGTCGTGCTGAACTTCCTCATCCTGGCCTGGATCATCTTCCTCATGGTGAAGGCGGTAAACAACATGCGCCGCCGCATGGAGAAGGAAAAGGAAGCGGCGCCGCCGCCCGCTCCGCCGGCCGACGTTGCCTTGCTGACGGAAATCCGCGACCTGCTTGCCAAGGGCAAGTAACTCTGCGAAGCGAAGACGCCCGCACGCTTGCGCGGGCGTCGACCTCCCGGACGTGGCACGCCCGCGCCGGCCATAGCGCTCCTTCGGACCTTTCCATGATGATCGCAGACCACCTCCGTCGCGCCGCCGCGCTCGCGCCGGAAAGCGGCATCACCTCGGTGATCGGCCATGGCCGCGGCCGCGACGGCCTGATCCCGCTCTGGGTCGGCGAAGGCGATCTGCCGACGCCGGCCTTCATCTCGGATGCCGCGGCGGCCGGCCTGCGCGACGGCGAGACCTTCTACACATGGCAGCGTGGCTTGCCGGAACTGCGCCAGAGCCTTGCCGCCTATTACCAGCGCCATTTCGGTCGCCGCTTCGCACCGGAGGAATTCATCGTCACCGGCGGCGGCATGCACGCCATCCTGATGGCGTTGCAGGCGACGGCTGGCGACGGCGACGAGGTTGCCTATCTGTCGCCCGCCTGGCCCAATCTCGCCGCTGCGGCTGAAATCGCCGGCGCCCGCGCCGTGCCGGTGACGCTCGACTTTTCGCCGAACGGCTGGTCGCTAGACTTCGAACGCCTCGAGCGCGCGATCACGCCGAAGACGAAGGCGCTGTTCATCAATTCGCCCTCGAACCCGACCGGCTGGACCGCCAGCGAAGAGACTTTGCGCCACATCCTGGACCTCTCGCGTCGCCGCGGGCTGTGGCTGCTCGCCGACGAGATCTATGCGCTGTTCCATTACGGGGAGGGGCGGGCGCCGTCGCTGCTCGACATCGCCGAACCCGACGACCGCATCATCTTCGTCAACAGCTTCTCCAAGAACTGGGCGATGACCGGCTGGCGCGTCGGCTGGCTGCGCATCCATCCGGAACTGCAACTGGTCTTCGAAAACCTCGTGCAATATTCGAACTCGGGCGTGCCGCAATTCCTGCAGCGCGGCGCCGTCGCCGCCCTCGACCAGGGCGACGGTTTCATTTTCGAGCAGGTGGCTCGGGCGCGCAAGGCGCGCGACATCGTCTGCCGGGCGCTTGCTGCCACCGGCCGCGCGCGGCTGGCAACGCCCCCCGGCGCCTTCTACCTGTTCTTTGGCATCGACGGGGTTTCCGATTCGCGCCGCGCCGCCATCGAGATCATCGACCGCGCCAATGTCGGCCTGGCGCCCGGTTCGGCGTTCGGCGCCGGCGGCGAGGGCTTCTTCCGGCTCTGCTTCCACCGTCGTCTCGAGCAGGTCGAGGAGGCCGCCGGGCGGCTGTCGGCCTGGATCGCCGGCCGCTGAACGCTACGCGTGAAGCGATGCGTCCCGGTGCGGGACGCGGTCGGGTTACCGTCCGTTAACCGGACCGCGCGATCTGCCCGGGGCTTAACGGAGCTTCAGGGATTTGACGCCCATCATTGCCGGTCATTCCGGGGCAGACGGACGATGGACGCAGCGCCTGCAACTCTCGAGCAAGTCGAGCGCTTCCTTGCGGAGCGCCGCAAGGGACTCGATTTTCCCGAAGAAATCGAAAACCGCTACGAATTCGACACGCGCCGCCGCCGGGCTGCCGCCTTGCGGGCAGGCATTCCGAGTCTCGCGCTGGTCTACAACCTGTTCCTGATTCCCGACTGGCTTCTCGCCCGTGACGTCTTCTACCTGTCGGTTTTCCTGCACCTTGTCATCGTCACGCCGTGGATGTTCGTCGTGCGGGGGTTGATCCGGGAAACAACGCCGCGCCATTGGCGCGAGGGGCTGGCGGCCTCGGTTCCGGTGCTGATCGTGCTGCAGATCCTGGTCGGCTTCCATTTCACCAATGCACCTGACGCCGCGCACTACCAGTATTTCGTGCTGCCGGTGATCCTGTTCACCAACACCGCCCAGCGGCCGCCCTTTCGCATGGCAACCGCGGTCTCGGTGATCATCCTGCTTTGTTACACAGCGGCGGTACTCACAAGTGGCCACATGACGACGCCGGTGGCTTTTGTCGCCTTGTCGATCATTCTCGCATCCGCTTACCTGACGCTGGTCAGCAGCTTCTATCTCGAGCGCGACCGGCGCCGCACCTATCTGCACGGCCTGCGCGACAGGCTGCGCCATGCCGAGGCCGAGGCCGCCTCGCGTCACGACGTGCTCACCGGGCTCGCCAACCGGCGCTATCTGGAAGAGCGCCTGGCGGCGTTCTGGCAATCAGGCGACGCCGTCTCGCCGGTCGCCGTCATCATGCTCGACATCGACCATTTCAAGCCCTTCAACGACCACTACGGCCATGTGGTCGGCGACACCTGCCTTGAGCGGATCGCGGCAAGCATACGCGCCGAACTGCGCGGCACCGACGACCTCGCGGTGCGTTATGGCGGCGAGGAATTGCTGGTGCTGTTGCCGCGCACCGAGGCGGCCGACGCGATCCGGCTCGCCGAGCGCATGCGGCGCGCGATCGAGGCGCTTGCCATCCCGCATCGCGGCATCGCCTCGGGTCAGGTTGTCACGGCCAGCTTCGGCGTTGCCGCCGCATCGGTGGCGGCCGCGCGGCCGCAGGAACTGATCGAGGCGGCGGATGCCGCGCTCTACGCCGCCAAGCGCGCCGGTCGCAACCGCGTCTGGCCACCGCTCCTGCGGCCGAGCGAAGGCGTTGCCAGCCTGCCCGTCGCGGCCAAGCCCTCCGCCTGAGAGGCCGAAGGCTTCGGTTCTCACAGGGTCCACACCTCCATCGCCGCGCTGCGCCCGCGCAGCGCCACGGCGCCGGCGGCGCTGAAGCCGGCGACCTCGGCGGTGCCGTCGCCGTCATTCGGACGCGCTGCCTTGACCAGCGCGTCGCTGGCCACCACCCGGCAGCCAAGCTCGCGGCTGGCCGCCTCGAGCCGGCTTGCGACATTGACGGTATCGCCGAGCACGGCGAATTCCAGCCGGCGCGACGGGCCGATGTCGCCGAGGATCACCGGGCCGTAATGCAGCCCGATCGAAACGGTCAGTGCCGGCGCACCCGCCTTCGTGCTTTCACGGTTGAAGGGTTCCATCGCCGCGATGATGGCATGCGCCGCCTTGAGCGCGTTGGCGGCGTCGTCCGGCCCGGCTTCCGGCGTACCGAAGGTCGCCATTACCCCGTCGCCCAGATATTTGTCGAGCGTGCCGCCATTGTCGAAAACCGCAGCCTCGATCACCGCGTGATAGCGTCGCAAGAGCCGCATAACGTCCTGTGCCGAGCCGCTCTCGGCGATGCGGGTGAAGCCGACGATGTCGACGAACATCACCGCAACGTCCTGGTTGCGCACTGCCCCGACATCGCGCCGGGCCGAGGCCAGCACGTCGACCATGTTGGGCGAAAAGTAGCGCGACAGGTTGGCGCGTTCGGCCGCGATGTCGGCCTGTTTCATCAGCAGCCGGTTGGAGCGCAGGCCCTTCAGCGCCAGGATGCCGGCGACGATCAGCGCGACCACGATCTCCTGCACGCGGACCGAGGGCTGGACGCTGTTGGGGTCGATCTCCGAGAGGATTTCCGGATAGCCGCCGAAAGCCGCCAGGGCCGCTTCGCCCAGGACCTCGTTGCGATAACCGAACAGCATCACGCCGATCAGCCCGGCAAGCCATAAAAGCGCCATCCAGCTCCCCATCGACAGGATCGTGCGCCACGAATAGGCCAGTGTTCCGACCGCCAGGATGACGAAGAAATAGATGAAGGCGTCGAAGCGGTAGTTCATCGCCGTCGGGATGTCGTCCAGCACCAGCGGGCTTGGCACGACGCAGACGAAGGTGAGTAGCGTCAGGTCGAGCATGATCAGCCCGAGTTCGGCGCGCGACTGGCCGACCTGCGCCACCCTGAGCTGCAGCCAGCCGATCGCGATGAAGGCGATCATGAATGCCTCGTAGTAGAAGACGCTGACGGTGGGATTGAGGAACGGCAGCAGCAGCGCGATCAGCACCAGCGCGATCGTGCGCGCCACGGTCGCGATCCACTGGCCCTCGCGCTTTTCCTCCTCCAGCGCGCGCACTAGGAACGGATTGGTGCGCGCCCGCTCCGCCTCTTCCTCGCGCATGCGCCTGAACCAGCCGAAGATGGAAGGGCGCGGTGACGCGCCAGCCGTGTCGATCGCCATTCGATGAACTCCGCCGGGGATTTCGGCGAAGTGGATACGCTGGCCGCGGATTTTTCAAGCGTTGGTGGCAAGCGTCCGCGCAAGCAGCGCCGGGTCGACATTGCCGCCCGACAGCACCACCGCGACGGTTTTGCCGCGAACGTCGAGTTCGGGGGCCGCCAGCGCGGCGCAGGCGACGGCGCCGCCGGGCTCGGTGATAAGCTTCAGGTGACGGGCGATTTCCCGCATCGCGGCCAGCGCGTCGGCGTCCGAAACAGTCACCACGCCGGCCAGCCGCACGCGGTTGATGGCGAAGGTGATGGCGCCGGGCGACGGCGTCAGGATGGCGTCGCAGAGCGAGCGCGCATCGGGGTCGTTGGCGACGATGTGGCCGGCTGCGAGCGAGCGTCTGGTGTCGTCGAAACCTTCCGGCTCGACGGCCCATACCTCTGCTTCGGGCGCCAGTGCCCCGGCCGCCAGCGCGACGCCGGCAGTGAGCCCGCCGCCGCCGCACGGCACCAGCACGATGTCGGGCACCGCGTCGATGGTCCGCGCCTGCGCCAGAAGTTCCAGCCCGACCGTGCCCTGTCCGGCGATGATCGCCGGGTCGTCGAAGGGCGGCACCAGCACCATGCCGGCTTCCGTCTGCGGCCGCACCACGGCCATGCGGTCGTCCCTGAAGCGGTCGAAGGCGATCACCTCGGCGCCCATCGCCTTGACCGCGTCGAGCTTGATCGCCGGCGTGTCGGCCGGCATCGCGATCACCGCCCGGACACCGAAAAGCCGTGCCGCCGCGGCCACGCCCTGGGCATGGTTGCCGGACGAAAACGCGACCACGCCGCGCGCCTTCTCGTCATCGGACAATTGCGAGATGCGGTTGTAGGCGCCGCGCATCTTGAACGAGCCGGTGACTTGCAGCGGCTCGGCCTTGAACAGCAGTCGCGCATCATGGCGCGCATTGAGCGCCGCCGATTCCAGCAGCGGTGTCATGACGGTGACGCCGCGCAACCTCTCGGCCGCCGCCTCGACATCGCCGAACACCGGCAGCATCTGTTCACGCGGGTTCATGGCCGTCTCCACCGAGTTGTTGTCGCGATCCTCCGCCACGCGCGCGGCAGATGCCAGCGCCATTTTGTCTCGGCGGCAATTGCCGATTGAAATGTCTCGCTGCAAGGCATAGTTTAGAATAGTTCTAAATTAGATGAGTTCGCTCATGCTTTCCCGGGTTTTCGGTTTCGGCCGCCGCAGCTTCGATTCGCTCTCGGAGCGGGAGATTCTGGCGCTTGCCATCTCCTCGGAAGAGGACGACGGGCGCATCTATCGCGCCTATGCCGACGGGCTGCGCGAGGAGTTCCCGCAATCGGCCAGGATTTTCGACGAAATGGCCGAGGAGGAGGACGGCCATCGCGCCGCGCTCATCGAGCTGCATCGCGCCCGCTTCGGCGAGCGCATTCCGCTGATCCGCCGCGAACATGTGCGCGGATATTACGAGCGCAAGCCGGACTGGCTGGTGCGCCCGCTCGGCATCGATCACGTGCGCAACATGGCCGGGGAGATGGAGCGCCAGGCGCGGCGCTTTTATGTCGAAGCCGCCAGGCGCGCCTCGGACGCGGCGACCCGCAAGCTGCTCGGCGACCTCGCCGCTGCGGAACAGTCGCATGAAAGTCTCGCCCACCGGCTCGGGCTTGAGCACACCCCTGACGATGTGCGCCAGGACGAGCGCCGCACCGAAAAGCGTCAGTTCGTGCTGACCTACGTGCAGCCGGGCCTGGCCGGGCTGATGGATGGCTCGGTCTCGACACTGGCGCCGATCTTCGCCGCCGCCTTTGCAACCCACGACACCTGGCAGACCTTCCTGGTCGGGCTCGCCGCCTCGGTCGGTGCCGGCATCTCGATGGGGTTCACCGAAGTCGCCTCCGACGACGGCCGCCTCTCCGGCCGCGGCTCGCCGATCAAGCGCGGTCTCGCCACCGGCATCATGACGACGGTCGGCGGTCTCGGTCACGCGCTGCCCTATCTGATCCCGCATTTCTCGACCGCCACCGCGGTCGCCATCGCCATTGTTTTCGTGGAGCTGTGGGCGATCGCCTGGATCCAGAACCGCTTCATGGAGACGCCGTTCTGGCGCGCCTCCTTCCAGGTCGTGCTCGGCGGCGCGCTCGTCTTCGCCGCCGGCATGCTGATCGGCAATGCATGACCGCGCGTGGCGGGTCGGCAGGAGCCGGCACCGCCATGCTCCGCTCAGCCATGCGCGGCCCGGCTGTCCCCGGGTGCCTGCGCCCGCTCGTCGAGGCCGTAGTCGCGCGCCACATGCGCGATCCTCAGCCGGTAGCCGGCAAAGATGCCGCCGCGCCCGGCCGCCTGAGCCTGTCGATGCTCTTGTGTGTTGCGCCACGCCTTCACGGCGTCCTCGTCGCGCCAGAACGAGAGCGAAAGCACGCGGTTCGGGTCCGAAAGGCTCTGGAAGCGTTCGATCGACATGAAGCCGTCGATCTCGTCGAGCAATGGCCGCAGCCGCGCCGCGATGTCGAGATAGACGTCGCGTTTCCCTGCTGCAGGCTCCACCTCGAAGATGACTGCGATCATGGCGCGGTCCTTTCGGCGTGCGGCCCGGACGCGAGCTTCAGGAAGATGCGGTCCTCCTTGAGGATGAAACGTTCCTTCTGGGCGAACAGATAGTTCTCGCGGCCCAGCGGGTCGGCGGCGAGCCGCGCCCGATAGGCCTCGTAGGCAGCGAGGCTGTCGATGTTGTAGACGCCGTAGGCGGTCGTCGCCGAGCCTTCATGCGGGGCGAAATAGCCGATCAGGTCGGCGCCGCAGCGCGGGATCGCCTGGCCCCAGTTGCGGGCGTATTCGACGAAGGCGTCCTTGCGGCAGGGGTCGATCTGGTAGCGGATGAAGCAGGTGATGGTCATGGTCGATCCTGGTTGTTGATGACGGTGCCGCTTCGATCCTGATCGAAACGTCAGCCGGAAATTCGTGCGACAATCGCCGGGTCAGCCGCGGTGAAGCCAGAGCGGCCGGCATTCGCGGCGGCGGTCGGCCTCGCTCAGCCCGATATCGGCGAGCATGCGCGCGTCGAGTTCGGCCAGGTCGAGGCGTTGCAGATGGCGTTCATAGCCCTGCCAGAGCCGCAGGCCGACCGCGCCGAGACGACGCACGAAGCCGGTGGCAGGCTGGTGCAGCTGGAAGAGGGCAGGGGTGTCGATGCGGGCGGTCATGGCTATCTCCTTCTCGATGTTCGGAGACTAGCCGCTTGCCGAACGAAGATGCTTCGATTAGGATCGAACTATGCATGACGGACTCGACATAGCCCGCGTCGGCAGCCTCGTCGGTGATCCGGCGCGCGCCAACATGCTGATGGCGCTGATGGACGGCGGTGCGCTGACGGCGAGCGAACTGGCGCTGGAGGCCGGTGTCGGCCTGCCGACGGCGAGTTCGCACCTGTCGCGGCTCATGGACGGCGGCCTGCTCAGGCTCGCCAGCCAGGGCCGCCACCGCTACTACAGCCTGTCGGGGCCGCGGGTCGCGGCGATGCTGGAATCGATCATGGGTGTCGCCTCGAGCGTCGGCCCGCAGCGCGCCAGGCCTGGCCCGCGCGACGCCGACATGCGCGAGGCGCGCCTGTGTTACGACCATCTCGCCGGCGAACATGCTGTCGCCATGCTGGAAGGCTTCCTGTCACGCGACATCCTGTCCGAAAGCGGAGAGGCGATCGTGCTCGGCCCGGCCGGTCCGGCCTTCTTTGCCGGGTTCGGCATCGACACCGCCGCACTTGCCGGCAGGCGCCGCCCTGTCTGCCGCTCCTGTCTCGACTGGAGCGTACGCCGCTCGCATCTGGCGGGCTCGTTGGGAGCCGCCATCCTCGACCATATCTTCGCCGAGAAATGGGCGCGCCGCCAGGCCGGCAGTCGCGCCGTGCGCTTCACCCCGCCCGGCCGACAGGCCTTCGAGAAGCTGCTTTTGCCGCCACGCTGATCGTCGCGCGCATGACCGGAAACGGTGCTCAGTCGATGGCCTCGATCCCTTGCGCTTTCAGCCGCGCCAGATGGTCCTTCATCTCCTTCAGGCGCTCCGGCGGGTGGCCCCGCCAGTCGCTGACTTCGCCGGTGACCCTGAGCGGCTCTGGCGAGCGGTAGGACTGTGTCGGATTGCCCGGAAACTTCTTGTCGGTCAGGTTCGGATCGTCGACGATCGGCCCGGTTGGCTCGACGATGTAGATACGCTCCCGGCCCTCGCCTGCGGCCAGTTCGGCGCCCCAGATCGCCGCATCCAGCGTGCCGGTGAGATAGACCCATGACGCCTGCTTGCGCGCGCCATAGTTGGAGGCGTGGCCGGCAACGATCAGGTCGCCGGGCCGCAGGTCGGCGCGGGTACCATGATAGAACTGGCGCGGGCCCGCTTCGCTGGACGCTGTCATCGACCGTCTCTCCTTGCCGTTGTCGGGGTGAGACGGTGCGTACGGCCTGTTCGTGCCAGATGTCGAGCGGGATTTTGCGCGGAAGCGCTCCTGCTGCCAGGTTCCCTGGAACCTGTCCCTGATCCCGCCCGATTGCCGGCCCGGCGCGCCGCGTCTATCCTGACACCACCAACCCACGGGCCGGACTGTTCGGCCCCAGGCAGGAGCAGGGCGATGCCGCGCAGGACGACCGAAGGCCAGGCAGTCGACGTCAGCTTCGACGCCAGGCGCTGTATTCATGCCCGCAACTGCGTGCTCGGTCGGCCCGAGGTCTTCGTGCCCGGCACGCCGGGCGGCTGGATCTTCCCCGACAGGGCCTCGACCGAACGCATCGTGCAGGTGGTGGAAAGCTGCCCGTCGGGCGCGCTCGCCTATGTCCGCAAGGATGGCGGCGCGGCCGAGGCGCCGCCGGCGGTCAACACGCTGAGGGTGCGCGAGGATGGCCCGCTTGCCATCCATGCCGACGTCCGGCTTGGCGACGAGACCTTCTTCCGCGCCGTGCTGTGCCGCTGCGGCGCGTCAAGGAACAAGCCGTTCTGCGACGGCAGCCATTCCGAGATCGGCTTCAAGGCGACCGGCGAACCTCCGGCCAGGGAGAGCGGCCCGCTCGAAGTCCGCGACGGGCCGGTCACGGTGACGCCGCAGCCCGATGGCTGCCTGCGTCTGGAAGGCAATATCGAGATCGTCTCGGGCGGCGGCCACATGGTCGAGCGCACCCGGCGCGCCTTCTTGTGCCGCTGCGGCCATTCGTCCAGCAAGCCCTGGTGTGACGGCACTCACAAGAAGATCGGCTTCACCGCCTGAAGACGTTCCCGCGCCGCGCTCCCTCGGATCGAAAAATGCCGTAGGCGCGGTCCGCGCGATGTGCCAATCTCGCATCGCGGCCGGTATGGCCGTTCTGGGGGAACACCGAAGATGTCCAGCCTTTCTTCTGCGCGCGCCGCGCTTGCAGCATGCTTTTTCTCGTCCGCCCTTGGCGCCTTGGCGCTGCCGGCGATCGCCGCCGACGTCACCTTCCTCATGCGCAACTCGCATCCCTTCGCCGTCGAGGTCGAGCTTTACAGCCAGGACCGCAACCATGTCTGGCCGGGTGGCGGTCAGGTCTATTATCTCGACGACGGCGAGGCCAAGCAGATGTCGCTCGCCTGCGAGGAAGGCGAACTGATCTGCTACGGCGCCTGGGTGTCGGGCGACGAGGGCACCTATTGGGGCACCGGCCCCGGCAACGGGCAGGAATGTAACGATTGCTGCTACACCTGCACCGGCGGCATGACCGAGGAGATCGATCTCGTCGAATAGGCTTTGCGCCGGATGGTGTTGCCCGTCGGCATCACTGTCCGGCGAAACGTACCGCTTCCACATGATCGCGGCGCGAAACCGCTTTTTTGACGCGATTCCGCCCGTTTGCGGGCCCTTTCGCCGCCTTTTCTCCGCATGTCTTGACGGCGCCGTTCACCGGGAATTCACGACTCGGCGCTATTCTTGACGACCATTCGGAAGGGACATTCCGAGCGGACGGGAGTCGAAGGAAAAATGGCGGTCTGGAGCACGATGCTGCGTTGCGCGCACGCTGTTCGCGAGTTTCTCGTGCCGAGTTACCGGCCGGAGCGGCATTACATGCGCGGGCCCGGCCCGGCTTGCGCGCGGCGTTTGCACCTCGGCGGTGACCTCGCTCACCATTGACGGGTTGCCTAATCGGCCTCAGTCGTTAGTTTTCTCCCATAACGACAAATCAATGGGAGAAACGACATGGGCAAAACCCTCAAGCTCGCCATCTTGCCGGCGATCGCATTGACCTTCGTGGCCGGCGACGCGTTCGCCGCGACCGAGTGGAACGTCTCGACCTGGGGCAAGCGCCGCGCCTTCACCGAACATCTGCACAAGATCGCCGAACTGGTCGAGGAAAAGACCGGCGGCGAGTTCACCATGAACATTTCCTATGGTGGCCTGTCCAAGAACCGCGAGAACCTCGACGGCATCTCCATCGGCGCCTTCGAGATGGCGCAGTTCTGCGCCGGCTATCACCCCGACAAGAACCCGACCATCACCGTGCTCGAACTGCCGTTCCTTGGCGTCAACACGCTTGAGGAGGAAGTTGCTGTCTCGCATGCGATTTACGATCACCCCGCGGCGCAGAAAGATCTCGGGCGCTGGAACGCCAAGCTTCTGATGACCTCGCCGATGCCGCAATACAATGTCGTTGGCACCGGCCCGGCGCCGTCAAAGCTGGAGGATTTCGAAGGCAAGCGCATCCGCGCCACCGGCGGCCTCGGCAAGGCGTTCGAGACCGTCGGCGCCACACCGACCTCGGTCACCGCGACGGAAGCCTACAACGCCATGGAATCGGGTGTGGTCGATTCGGTCGCCTTCGCACAGCACGCGCATCTGGCCTTCCGCACCATCGACCTTGCCGACTGGTGGACGGCGAACCTCAATCCCGGCACCGTGAATTGCCCGATCGTGGTCAACACCGACGCCTATGAGGGCCTGTCGGAAGAGCATCGCGCCGCCCTCGACAGCTCGGTCGACGAGGCAATCGAATATTACCTCGCCAATTACGGCAAGCTGCTCGACAAATGGGAAGGCATCCTCGCCGAAAAGGAAGTCGAGAAGGTCTCCTTCTCGCCGGAAGAGATCGCCAAGTTCGAGGACAAGGCCGCCAAGGGCACCCGCGAACAGTGGATCAAGGACATGGAGGCCCAGGGCATCCCCGGCCAGGAGCTCTATGACACGGTGCAGAAAACCCTGAAGGACATGCGCGGCACCAACTGACCGCGCCTGCCAACCGCCCCGCGCAGCCCATGCGCGGGGCCGCTTGCGCCTGAGGGGAAATCATGTCCGCACAGATGGTGCCGGAGGACGGCTCGGCCCTGTCGCGCCTCGACCAGGCCCTGTTCCGGCTCGAAAAGCTTCTGGCGCTGCTGGCGGGCGTGACGATCCTGTTCGTCATGCTGATCTCGGTCGCCAACATCCTCGGCCGCAAGCTCTTCAACATCCCCGTGCCCGGCTTCGTCGACTGGATGGAACAGTCGGTGCCGATCATCGCCTTCCTCGGCATCGTCTATTGCCAGCGCCTCGGCGGCCATATCCGCATGGACATCCTGATCGGCCAGTTGCGCGGACGCCTGCTCTACGCCGCCGAATGGTTCGGCGTGCTCTTGCTGCTGGCACTTTCGGTCACGCTGATCTGGGGCTCGTGGCTCCATTTCGCGCGAAGCTTCGATTTCGGCGCGCCGCTTTGGAGCCGCGATTCCACCATCGACCTTTCGCTACCGACCTGGCCGGTCAAGCTCGTCGTGCCGGTCATGCTGTTCCTGCTCGCCGTCAGGCTCGGACTTCAGCTCTGGGCCTATGGCCGCGCCTGGCGTGAAGAGGCCGAGGTGCCGGTTGCCGTGCCGCTGATCGAGACCCCGGCCCAGCAGGCCGAACGCGAGGCCGGCACCGTGTCGGGGCTTTCCGACGACAATGGCGCTGACGAGGCCGACGGGAGGAACAGGACTTGACCCCCATCGAGGTCTCCATCCTCCTCTCCTGCCTGCTGGTGGTGATGGTCGTCATCGGCGTGCGCGTCGCCTTCGCCACCGCGCTGATCGGGCTTCTCGGCCTGTTCCTGATCTTCGCCTTCGACAAGGGCCAGGGCGTCGAGCGCGGCTTCGTCACCGCGCTCAAGATCGCCGGCCAGGTGCCGCATTCGAAGATGTCGAGCCATGTCCTGTCGCTGATCCCGACCTTCATCCTGATCGGCTATCTGGCCTATTACGCCGGGTTGACGCGTGCGCTGTTCGAGGCCGCCAAGCGCTGGGTCGGCTGGCTGCCGGGCGGGCTCGGCGTCTCGACCGTCTTCGCCACCGCCGGCTTCGCCGCCGTCTCCGGCGCCTCGGTCGCCACCTCGGCCGTTTTCGCCCGCATCGCCATTCCCGAGATGCTGAAGCTCGGCTACGACAAGCGCTTCGCTGCCGGCGTGGTTGCCGCCGGCGGCACGCTCGCCTCGCTGATCCCGCCTTCCGCGATCCTCGTCATCTACGCCATAATCACCGAAAGCTCGGTAGGCGCGCTGCTTCTGGCCGGCTTCCTGCCCGGCATGGTCTCCGCCCTCATCTATGGCGTCCTCGTCATCGGCCTTGCCAAGGCCCGGCCGGATCTCGGTCCACCGGTGCGCGGCTTTTCCTGGGGCCAGCGTTTCGCCACGCTGCCCGGCGCATTCCCAATCCTGTTCGTCGTCTTCATCATCATCTTCTGCATCTATGGCGGCTGGGGCACGCCGACCGAGGCCGGCGCGCTCGGCGCCTTCGTGGTGCTGGTCATGGCGCTGTGGCGCGGCATGCGCTGGCAGCAGCTCAAGGGCGCGCTGCTGGAATCGGCCAAGCTCACGGCGATGATCTTCACGATGATCTGGGGCGTGCTGATCTATGTGCGTTATCTCGGCTTTGCCGACCTGCCCGGCACCTTCGCCGACTGGATCGGCGGGCTCGAGCAGTCGCCGATGATCACCCTGCTGCTGATCCTTTGCGCCTATGTCGTGCTCGGCATGTTCATGGACGCGATCGGCATGCTGATCCTCACTTTGCCGATCGCCTTTCCCGCCGTGATCGCCCTCAATGGCGGCGACAACGTCACCGCCGCAGCCTCCGCGCTCGGCATGAATTCGACCGAAGCCGCGATCTGGTTCGGCATCATCGTGGTCAAGATGTGCGAGCTCTGCCTGATCACGCCGCCGATCGGGCTCAACTGCTACGTCGTCGCCGGCGTCGCCTCCGAGCGCCACGACATCTCCGTCCAGGATGTCTTCCGCGGCGCCTCGCCCTTCTTCATTGCCGACGTGGTCACCGTCGGCGTGCTGATCGCCTTCCCCGGCATCGTGCTGTGGCTGCCGCGCCTGCTGCTTGGCTGAGTCCGCTCAGTTGGCCGGCATGTTGGCCGACTGCTCATCAACACATGGACGCAGCGTGATGGGCGCGCCGGAAGCGCTGCCCAGCGTCCGGCATTCGCCGCCGGCGCAAAGCCGCCAGCCGCCGGCCGTGGCGCCCGAAGCGGCGAGCACGAGCGCGGGCAGCGGCGGCAGAGCCGGCCGGTAGACCCACCAGCCGTCCGCAAGCACCGCGCCTTCCGGCGGCTCCATGCCGGCGCCCGAGCCCTGGACCCGTGCCTCTTCCAGCACCAGCCCCTGCGGCGTCACGCGCCAGTCCTCGCGCCAGCTCGTCCGTTCGACCGAATGCGTCCATGACAGGGTGAAAGCCGTCGCTGCAATCGCCGTGGCCTTGGCGCCGGCGATCAGGCAGAGGCTCATTCCGCCGGGCTTTCGTCCGCCGGTTCCGTGGCCCTCGGCGCGGCAGCGGTCAGGCCGCGGGTACGGTACCAGTGCAGGCCGAGCGCCAGCGCGGCAAGCGCGAAGCCGATCTCGTCGGTCAGTGGCAGCGCCGCGATCAGGGTGAAGGCCGCCGCCGCGGCGATCACGCGCTCCCAGACCAGCATCGGCGCCCGCAGGAAGCCGATCACCGCCGCCCCCCAGAGCACGATCGAAAGCCCGGCCTTGAAGATGATGTAGGCGACAGCCGGCACGTAGCCGATCGCTTCGGCCAGCGGGCCGCCGTCCTGGAGCATCAGCGCCGGCGTGTAGACCGCCATGAACGGGATCACGAAGCCGGCCGCCGCGACCTTGATCGCCTCGCCGGCGATCTTCAGCCCGTTTTCGCGCGCGATCGGCGCCGCCGCGAAACAGGCCAGCGCCACCGGCGGCGTCAGGTCGGCGAGGATGCCGAAATAGAACACGAACATGTGGCTCACCAGCAGCGGCACGCCGAGTGCCAGCAGCGCCGGGCCGGCGATGGTCGAGGTGATGATGTAGTTGGGGATGGTCGGAATGCCCATGCCGAGGATCAGGCAGGTGATCATCGTCAGCACCAGCGACAGGAACAGCGAGGTCTCGCCGACCGAGACGATGTACTGGCCGAAGGTGTTGGCCACGCCGGTGAGCGTCATGGTGCCGATAATGACGCCGACCACCGCGCAGGCGACACCCACCGGCAGCGCCGTCTTGGCGCCCTCGGCCAGCGAATCGCGGCACGCCGCCAGCGTGTCGCGGCCGCCGGCCACGAAGATGTTGGCCAGGATCAGGAGTGCCGCCGCCACCAGGATGGCGTTGATCCCATAGCGGAAGAAGCTCGCCGCGATCAGGCCGAGCCCGACCCAGAACACGATGCGCAACACCTGTCCGGGCAGGCCGAGCGCCACCGTGCCGCCGAGGATCAAAAGCACCGTCAGCGACAGGCCGACCGTCCCGGCAAAGAGCGGCGTGTAGCCGGAGAAAAGCAGATAGACGAGGGCGCCGAGCGGCAACAGCAGATACCAGCCCTTGCGCACCGCGTTGCCGGGGGAGGGCAGCTCGGCTTTCGGCAGGCCCAGCAGCCCGCGCTTGCCGGCCTCCAGATGCACGATCCAGAAGGCGGAGGCGAAATAGAGCAGCGCCGGCACGATCGCCGCCGTCACCACCTCGTGATATTCGATGCCAAGCGTCTCGGCCATGATGAAGGCGACGGCGCCCATCACCGGCGGCATGATCTGGCCGCCCATCGACGACGTCGCCTCGACCCCGCCGGCGAAGGCGGCGCGGTAGCCGAAGCGCTTCATCAGCGGGATCGTGAACTGGCCTGTGGTGACGACGTTGGCAACGCCCGAGCCCGAGATCGTGCCCATCAGCCCGGACGAGATCACCGACACCTTGGCCGCGCCGCCGCGCGCATGGCCGACCAGCCCCAGCGACACGTCGGTGAACAGCTTGATCATGCCGGCGCGCTCGAGGAACGACCCGAACAGGATGAACAGGAAGATGTAGGTCGCCGACACATAGACCGGGATGCCGTAGATGCCCTCCGTGCCGTAGGCCATATGGTCGATCACCTGGTCGAAGCCGTAGCCGCGATGGTTGAACGGCCGCGGCAGGTACTGGCCGAACAGGCAATAGCCGAGGAACAGTCCCGAAATGATCGGCAGCGCGGGGCCCATGATGATCCACGCGGCGGCGAAGACGGTGGCGAGCGCGACGACCCCGAACACGATGTCGCGTGTCAGCGGGAAGCCGGCGCGCAGGATCAGCGGCTCGTATTCGACATACTGGTAGAGCGCCACCGCGACGCCGGCGAGCGCAAAACCCCACGCCACGGCGCGCATCGGCCGGCTCCAGCCGCGGGCGGCAGCCACCAGCGGGAAGGCGAGCAGGATCAGGAAGCCGACGTGGAAGGCGCGCACCACCTGGCTCGCCAGCGTCACCACATGCGCGGCGACGGCGATCTGGTAGAGCGAGAAGGCGACCGCGATCCAGAACAGGATGCGACCCTCGACCGTCGGCTGGAAACCGCCATGGGTCGGATCGTGGATGGCGGCATCCACTTCCGCTTCCTTCGCGGCGCGGGTTTCGTTCGTCATGGCGATCTAACCAATATCACGGGGACGGCGCCGGCGATCGCGAAAAAGCGCTTCGCGCGGGGGCTGGTCGCGGGCTCTCGCAGGCATGGCGGTGGCCGGATCGCGTCACCCCGAGACGGGCCCGCCGGTCGTGCCGGTGGCCGCAACGCGAGTGCGCGGGTGTAGAGCCCGCATCCGGCCGCGCGTGGCGGCCGGATGCATGGCCCGGGCCTTACATCAGGCCCTTTTCCTTGTAGTAGCGCTCGGCGCCCGGATGCAGCGGCACCGGCACGCCCTGCGGGCCGGATTCGAGCGTGATCGCCTTGGCGGCGGCGTGCGCGGCCACCATTTCGTCGAGATTCTCGAACAGCTGCTTGGTCATCTGGTAGGCGGTCTCCTCCGAGACGTCGGCATGCGTCACCAGGATGTTGGTGATCGCCAGCGTCGGCACGTCCTCGGCCTGGCCTTCATAAGTGCCGGCCGGGATCGTCGCGGCGAGGAACGGCGCGCCCAGCGTCGCGGCGACCGTCTCCGGCACCGCCACCATGGTGATCGGCAGCGACACCGCCAGATCCTTGATCGAGGCGACGCCGAGACCGGCCGACTGCAAGGTGGCGTCGAGCTGGCGGTTCTTGATCAGTTCCACCGACTCGCCGAAGGGCAGGTATTCGGTCTTGCCGAGGTCGTCATAGCTCATGCCCATCGCCTCGAAGATGCGCCGGGCGTTGAGTTCGGTGCCCGATTTCGGCGCGCCGACCGAAAGGCTCTTGCCCTTCAGGTCCTCGAACTTGGCGATGCCGGATTCCTGCGAGGCGACGATCTGGATGTAGTTCGGATAGATGGCGGCGATGCCGCGCAGCTTTTCGAGCTTCGCCGGGAACCCGGCCTCGGCATCGCCTTCCCAGGCCGATTTCACCGAATCGCCGAGCGCAAACGCGATCTCGCCGCGTCCCTGCTGCAAGAGGTTGAGATTTTCCACCGACGCCTTGGTCGACTGCACCTGCGTGCTCACGCCCTCGATGTTTTCGCCGTAGATTTTCGACAGCGCCACGCCGAGCGGATAGTAGACGCCGGAGGTGCCGCCCGTCAGCACGTTGATGAATTCCTGCGCGGAAGCGGGCACCGTTCCGAGCGAAAGCGCCACGGCGCCGGCGGCGAGCAGTCTGGCCGATACGAATTTCATGAGAGACCTCCCTGGTTTCCTCCCTGCCGCCCGGCCGGGGCGACAGCTTGGGAAACCCAAGCATGCTACGTGCCAGTTCCGTGGGTGGCAGCGAAACCGCTGTGTTCCGGGGCTTTTCGCGGCAACAGGGGGCGTTGCGGCCGGGGTTCTCGGCGGTTTTCCGCCGCAGGGAGGCGACCGCCGGCAATTTTCCGCCGGTCGCCCGGTCAGCCGGTGGCGTCGAGGTCGCCGCGCCTCAGCCCGTAGCGGGCCATCTTTTCGCTCAGCGTTCGTCGCGGGATGCCGAGCGCCTGGCTGGCCGCCTGAGCGTTGCCGTCATGTCCGTCGAGCGCCTGGCGGATGAGCTCGGCCTCGAAGGCCGCGACCCGCTCCGGCAGCGTGCCGCCGCCTCTCTCGGGCGCGTCGCCGCGCATCTCGAACTCGGCCACCGCCGGCAGTCCCAGCACATGGCGCTCGGCTGCTGCCTTCAGTTCGCGGACATTGCCTTGCCAGCGCCGCGCGCCGAGCGCGTCGAGCAGCGCCGGCGGTGTCGGCGGCAGCGCCACCCCGTGGCGCTCGGCGGCGCCGGCGCAGAAATGCCGGAAAAGCAGCGCCACGTCGCCGGGCCGTTCGCCGAGCGCGGGAATGGTCAGGGCAACTGTCGCCAGCCGGTAATAGAGATCGGAGCGGAAACGGCCGGCCTCGCTTTCCGCCTTCAGGTCGACCTTGGTCGCGGCGAGGAAGCGCACGTCGACCGGCGTCTGCCGGTTGGAACCGACCGGCTCGACGACACGCTCCTGGATCACGCGCAGCAGCTTGGCCTGCAGCGCCAGCGGCATCGATTCGATCTCGTCGAGCAGCACCGTCCCGCCGCGCGCGAACTCGATGCGCCCGACCCGCTTCTGCACCGCTCCGGTGAAGGCGCCGCGCTCGTGGCCGAAGATTTCGCTTTCGAACACGCTCTCCGGGATCGCAGCGCAGTTCAGCGCCACGAACGGCCGCTCGCGCCGCTTGCCGAAATCGTGCAGCGCCCGCGCCACGACCTCCTTGCCGGCGCCGGTCTCGCCGACGATCAGCACGTCGACGTCGACATCGGCCAGTTGCCGGATGCGCTCGCGCAGCGCCGCCATGGCCGGCGCCGTGCCGACCAGTCGCGATTCCATGTCGCCGCCGGCCGCCCCGCGCAGCCGTTCCAGTTCCCGGCTGCGCCGGCGTTCGCGCACCGCCCGGTCGAGCACCGCCACCAGATGGTCGGCGTCATAGGGCTTTTCGAGGAAGTCGTGGGCGCCGCGCCGCATCGCCTCGACCGAAAGCGCGACGTCGCCATGCCCGGTCAGCAGCACCACCGGCATCAGGGGATCGCGAATGCTCGCCGCGGCAAGCAGCTCGAGCCCATCCATGCCCGGCATGCGCACATCGGTGACGAGCACGTCGACCGGGCTTTCGCCAAGCCGCGCCAGCGCCTCCTCGCCATTGGCGGCGGCGGAGGCGGAAAAGCCGACCACGGCCAGCCATTCACGCGCGGATTCGCGCAATTCCTTCTCGTCGTCGACGAAAAGCACCGTGCCGCGGCTCATTCGGCTGCCTCCCGCACGGCAGCGGCGGCCGGCAGCGAAACGACGAAGGTCGAGCCCTGGCCCTCCTCGCTCTCGAAGGTCAGCGCGCCGCCGAACTCGCCGACGATGGCGCGCGAGATCGAAAGCCCGAGCCCGAGCCCTTCGCCGGTCTGCTTGGTGGTGAAGAAGGGTTCGGCGATGCGCTCGCGCAGTTCCGCCGGGATGCCGGGACCGTTGTCGTGCACCCGGATTTCCACCATGCCGTCGCGTTCCGCCGCCGAGATCTGGATTGCCGGGTCCTCGGTTCCGCTCACCGCGTCGAGCGCGTTGACCAGCAGGTTCAGCACCACCTGCTCCAGCCTGACCGCGTTGGCCATGACGGTCAGCGCCGGCACAGGTTCGATCACGATGCCGACCCCGTCCTGGTCGGCGCGGTGGCGGGCAAGCTCGACCGCCTCGGCAATGCTGCGCTCCACCGAGACCGGTTCGCGCGCGCCCGGCTCCTTGCGCGCAAAGGAGCGCAACAGCTTGACGGTGCGCTGGATGCGCCGCGCCATCTCGCGCGCTGCCTGCATCTTGCCGCCCGCCGCGCCCGCCTCGCCACGCTCGGCCAGCACGCCGGCAGTGGCGAGCGTGTTTTCCAGCGCCGAAAGCGGCTGGCTCACCTCATGCACGATCGCCGCCGACATGCGCCCCAGCGCGGCCAGCTTGGCGGTCTGGATCAGCGTCGCCTGGGTCGCGCGCAATTCCTCCTCGGCACGGCGCCGGTCCTCGACCTCTCGATGCAATTCGGCCGTGCGCTCCTCAACCCGGCGCTCGAGCCGGTCATGCTCGTTGAGCTTGGCGCGCACCAGCTGGCGGCGCTGGCGCAGGTAGAAGCCGATCGAGCAGGCCAGCATCCCGGCGAGCGCCGCCATGCCGGCCACCAGCAGCGCGCTGGTCTGGATCGGCGCCAGGCTGCGCGCACCGATCAGCCGCCAGCCATCCGCCGGGATCGCGATCGAGCGCAGGATGTGGCTCTGCGCGTCGGCGCCGATCGCGGTGTCGGCCGGCAGACCCGTGCCATCGCCGAAGATCGGCGTGGCCGTCGCCAGGTCCACCCCGTCATATTTGCGGGTGCGCGCGATGTCGTCGAGCGCGGTGTCGCTCAGCGCATGCAGCGGCCGGTATTTCCACGGTGCGTGGCCGGTCAGGAACACCACGCCGTCGCTGTCGGCAAGCACCGCGAAGATCGAGGAATTGCGCCAGGCCGCCTCGATGCCGGCCATGTCGACCTTGACCACGGCGACGCCGATCACGCTGCCGTTCTGGCGCACCGCCGAGGACAGGAAATAGCCCGGCTTGCGGGTGGTGACGCCGACCGCATAGTAGCGGCCCTCGCCTTTGGCGAGTGCATCCTGGAAATAGGGCCGGAAGCGGTAGTTGCGGCCAACGAAGCTGGTCTCCTCGTCGTGGTTGCTTGCCGCCACGGTCAGCCCGTCGGGGGTCATCACATAAAGTTCGTCGGCGCGGGTGTCGTCGCGCACCTCTGCCAGGTAGCGGTTGGCGCCGGCCGCGGCACCCGTGCCTCCGGTCAGCGCGGCAACGATGCGCCCGTCGCGGCCGACGACCGCCGGCAGGTAGCGGAAACGCTCGATCTCGCTTTCGACCGAGCGCGCCAGCACCTGCAACTCGTCATCGAGCGTAGTCTGAAGTCCACGACGCCCGGTCTCGGACGCGGCCAGCCACGCCGAAAGCGTCGCGGCGGCGATCGCCAAGGCAATCGCGGCCAGTATCGTGATGCGCCCGAGCGGCGGTGGCTTCTTCATGCTCCTCCCGTCCGCCTTGCGGCGGGTCGCGCATAGTGCCGCCGCCGGCCCGCAATGACAATCGCTGCCCTGAAGCAGGCCTTGCCGCGACGCAGCCCGCAGTCCGCGCTAGCCGCCGAGCCCGTCGAACAGCGCCGTCGACAGATAGCGCTCGGCGAAGGACGGGATCACCACCACCATCGTCTTGCCGGCATTTTCCGGTCGCGAGCCGACGACGATCGCCGCCTGTAACGCCGCGCCCGACGAGATGCCGACCGGCAGGCCTTCGAGCCGTCCGGCCAGCCGCGCATTGGCGAAGGCGTCATCGTTGGAGACGGTCACCACCTCGTCATAGATTTTGGTGTCGAGGATCGCCGGCGCGAAGCCGGCGCCGATGCCCTGGATCTTGTGCGGCCCGGGCTGGCCGCCCGAAAGCACCGGGGAGGCCTCCGGCTCGACCGCGATCACCTTGAGCGACGGCTTGCGCTGCTTGATCACCTGGCCGACCCCTGTGATGGTGCCGCCGGTGCCGATGCCGGACACGAAG
Source organism: Nitratireductor mangrovi (assembly GCF_007922615.2). NCBI lineage: Bacteria > Pseudomonadati > Pseudomonadota > Alphaproteobacteria > Hyphomicrobiales > Phyllobacteriaceae > Nitratireductor > Nitratireductor mangrovi. The sequence goes on from NZ_CP042301.2 coordinate 4,518,920, forward strand.
ATGTCGATGCCGCCGTCGGTGTCGTTCCAGATCTCCTCGGCCGTCGTCTCGCGGTGGATCTGCGGGTTGGCCGGGTTCTCGAACTGCTGCGGGATCGCGGCGTCCTCCAGCGTCGCGACCAGTTCCTCGGCCTTGGCGATCGCGCCCTTCATGCCCTTGGCGCCTTCCGTCAGCACCAGCTCCGCGCCGAGAAAGGCCAGCATGCGCCGCCGTTCCAGCGACATCGTCTCCGGCATGGTCAGGATCAGCCGGTAGCCCTTGGCCGCCGCCGCGAAGGCGAGCGCGATGCCGGTATTGCCCGAAGTCGGCTCGACCAGCGTCGTCTTGCCGGGGGTGATGCGGCCGTCGGCCTCCATCGCCTCGATCATCGCCACGCCGATGCGGTCCTTGACGCTCGCCAGCGGGTTGAAGAACTCGAGCTTGACCAGAAGGTCGGCGACGATCCCCTTCTCGCGCGCGAACTTTTCCAGCCGCACCAGCGGCGTGTCGCCGATCGTCTCGGTGATCGAATTGTAGACGCGGCCGCGTCCCGGCTTCCTGGCTTGGTTGGTCATGATCGTTCCTATGCTTCCTCGGGGATCTGGAGCTTGTGTCCGCATGCCTTGCAGAACACGGCGTCGGGGTCGTGGCGCTGCAGCGCGCATTCGGGGCAGGGGTGGAAGACCTTCGACGGTCGGAAGATCGACTGCGCCAGCTTCACGAACAGCGAGATGCCGATGATCATGGTGACGATCGCCGTCAGCTTGCCCCACATGCCCGGCAGCACGATGTCGCCGAAGCCGGTCGTTGTTACCGTGGCGACAGTGAAATAGAGCGCGTCGACATAGCCTTCGAAGCCGGCGCCGTTGCGGAAGAAGCTCGTATAGACGAAGCCGGTCACCACGAACAGGAAGGTGACGAGGTTGACGATCGCGCGCATGGCGTCGCGCCATTCGCCGAGCCCGCGCCGGTCGAGCGGGCGCCAGATGAAGCCGCTGCGCGACAGCGACCACAATCGCAGGATGCGCAGGAAGCCGAGATTGGCGAAGGTGTAGGGAAAGAGCAGCGTCACCAGGATGAAGACGTCGACCCAGACCGTCGGCTGCCGCGCCCAGCGCGCCACGTTCGACGAGGCCAGAGCGCGGGCCAGCGTGTCGGCGGCCAGGAAAGCGGCGATCGTGTAGTCGACCCACAGGAAAGCCGGTCCCTCGCGCAGCACCGGCGAGATCACGAAGAAGGCGATGACGGCGAGATCGAGCATGATCACCGCCAGCTGGAAACGCAGCGCGGTCGTCGTATGGCCGTGATAGAGCCGCCTCAGGGTGAGGCGCAGGTTTTGAAGCCCCCCCGGTTCCTCGGCCTTCTCGGCATGTTCCTCGACCATCGGCTCCGACTTAGTGCCTGCCGCGGCGCGCGTCCAGCCTGCTGCTGTCGTTCAAAAAGCCCTGTTGCATCTCGTGCCTGCCCGGTGCTACCAATCCGCCATCGACAGGGGTGCTCCGTAGTGCCGGGGCTGAGATCGAGGGCGCCAAGCCTTCTGACCCTCAAAGCTGATCTGGGTAATGCCAGCGGAGCGAGAAGGCCATGTTTTCCGGCGCACAGCTGTCCATCTATCCGATGTCCGACAATTTCGTCGGCATCATCCTCGGCGCGCTTTCCACGCTCGATCCCTACCGCGACCACCTGCGCATCGAGACCGACGACATCTCGACGCTGATCGTCGGCCCGCCCGAACAACTGTTCCCGGCGATGCGCGACCTGTTCGTGGCGGCAAGCGGCGGCGGCATCCATTGCGTGCTCTCCGCTGCCGTCTCGCGCGGCTGTCCCGGCGAGCCCGACGATCCCGCCTGCACCCCGTCCGAAGGGGTCGGCAACGACCGGCCGCTCGCCGAGCGTATTGTCGGCGCGCGCGAGGCGGTCGCCAATTCCGCCATCACCGGCCGTCCCGTCGCCGCGCAGTTCTCGCTCTACCCGCTCGGCGGCGCACACCACATGGACGAGATCTACGGCTGCATCGATTTCCTCAAGGCATCCGGCGTCTTCGACCGTTCGAAGAACTTTTGCACCAAGCTGCGCGGCGACGCCGGTCCGGTCTTCGCCACCCTGGCCGAAGCTTTCCTGCGCTTCGGCGCGCCGGACGGTCACGTGGCGCTCGACGTCACGGTCTCGGCCAACAGCCCGAGCGCGGCCTGACCGCGCCTGTTCCGCGCCGCGCCGCTGCGGCGCTTGCCCTTCTCAACCAAGGACCAAGACCATGACTTCCCACAGCTGGACCCTGCGCGAAATCCTCATCCTCGCCGTCATCGGCGCCGTCTTCGCCGTGCTTTATCTCGGCTGGGTGCAGGTCTGGCTGGTTGCCCAGGCGATTTTCGGCGCCGTCACCATGGACGTCGTGATGGGCTTCTGGTTCATCGCCTCCATCATCGCCGCCGCCATCATCCGCAAGCCCGGCGCCGCCTTCCTGGCCGAGGTTCTGGCCGCCGCCATCGAGGTGCTGCTCGGCAGCCCGGCCGGCCTGCTGCTCGTCGTCTCCGGCGCCATCCAGGGCGCCGGCGCCGAGGCCGTCTTCGCCGCCACCCGCTGGCGCAACTATTCGCTGCCGGTGCTGATGTTTTCCGGCGTCGGCGCCGCGATCGCCTCCTTCATCTACACCTGGGTGCGCTTCGACTATGGTGCGCTCGAACCGGGCCTGCTGGTCGCCATGTTCGCGCTGCGCTGCCTGAGCGGCGCGCTGCTTGGCGGTCTCCTCGGCCATTATGTCGTGGAAGCGCTCTACCGTACCGGTGTGCTTGCCGGCCTGCGCATCGAGCATGACCGGCGTGCTCCGGCAGCCTGAGCCCGCGGCTCCTCCGGCCGCGCCGGCTGCGGACTGCGAGGTCGCGCGCTTCGAGGACTTCGCGGTGCGTTACCCTTATGCCGGGGCGCGTGCGGTCGGCCCGGTCGATCTCGCCCTCAGGCCGGGCGAGCATGTGCTGCTGCTCGGCGCTTCGGGTTCCGGCAAGTCGACGCTGCTGCTTGGCCTCACCGGGCTGGTGCCGGCCTCGATCCCGGCCACGGTCGAGGGCCGGGTCGAGCTTTTCGGTGTGGATGTGGCCGGCAGCCGCCCATCCGACGGGGCCGGGCGTGTCGCGCAGTTCTTCCAGGATGCCGACCAGACGCTCTGCGGCATGCGTGTCGTCGACGAGATCGCCTTTGCCGCCGAAAACCTCGCCTGGCCCGAAACGGCGATCCACGCTGCCGTCGATCGCGCCATGGCCGCGGTCGGCCTTCCCGCATCCTTTCGCAACCGCCGCTCTGCCACCCTGTCCGGCGGCGAGAAGCAACTCGTCGCACTCGCCGCCACGCTGATGCCCGACGCGCCGCTCATCGTCTGCGACGAGCCCGCCGCCAGTCTTTCGCCCGCCGCGGCGTCGCGTCTGCATGCGCTTCTCGGCCGGCGCCGGCCGGACCGCACCGTGCTCGTCGTCGACCATCGCCTCGACGGCCTTGTCGAGGCGATCGACCGCGTGATCGTCCTAGACGAGGGCCGCGTGATCGCCGAGGGCGAGCCGCGTTCGCTCTTTCGCGACCATCACGCCACGCTCGAACGGCTCGGCATCTGGTCGCCGCTCGCCTCCGGGCTCGACGCAGAACTCACCCGCCAGGGCTTGGCGCCCGAGGTCGCGCCCCTGTCGCTGGAAGAGGCGCTGACGCCGCTCGATCCCGCCCTGCTCGCCCCCGAAAAGCTTGCACGGGCCCGCGAGGCTGTCGCCGCCTTCGTCACGCGTCATCAGCCGCCAGCCGTCGGGGAAGGCGAAGGTGACATCGTCGCCGCGCTCGATGGCGCGTCCTGCGCGCCCTTCCTCGGGCCGGTCGTGCTCGAGCGTGTCGACCTGACCATCCGCGCCGGCGAGGTGGTCGGGCTGCTTGGCGCCAATGGCGCCGGCAAGTCGACGCTCGGCTTCGTGCTTGCCGGCCTGTTGCGGCCGAAGGCCGGCCGCCGGTCCGGCGCCACCGGCGTCGTTTCGTTCCAGAACCCCGAGGTCCAGTTCACCGCCGGAACGGTCGCCGAGGAGGTCGAGCGCGCCGCCGCCGGCGGAGGCGACGCCATCCCCGCCGCGATTCTCGCCGAATGGGGGCTTTCGGCGCTCGCCGCGCGCCATCCCTTCGAGCTTTCGCAGGGCGAAAAGCGCCGCCTGGCGCTTGCCATGGTCGCGGCCGACCGGCGTGCGCGCCTCGTCGTCCTCGACGAGCCGCTGGCCGGTCTCGACCGACGTGGCGCCGCCATCGTCGCCGCTGCGATCGAAGCCTTTCGCGCCGAGGGCAGGGCGGTCGTCGTCGTCACCCACGACATGGATTTCGCCTTCTCGACCTGCCGGCGCGCCGTCCTCCTCGGCGATGGCCGCATCCTGGCCGACGGGCCGGCCGCCAGCCTTCTGCGTGACGAGGGTCTTCTCGCCGCCGCCGGCCTTGCGCCGCCGCGTATCCTGCCGGCGCTCGACTGGCTCGAGCGGGCCGGCTGATCATGTCCGGCCTCCACCCGCTGCCCAAGCTCGTCGTAGCCTTGGTCTGGCTTGCCACCGCGATCCTCGTCTTCGATCTTTGGTTCCAGATCGCGCTGGCGTTCACCGCCGCGCTGGCGCTGATCCTGCTGGACCGTGTGTCGCCGCTGAAGGTGCTCTTGCTCACCATCCCCTTCATGCTGTTCGGCTTCGGCTTTCTGACCACCAGCCTTGTCTTCCGCCAGGAGGCCGATTTCGCGCTCCATGTCGCCGAGGACACGCTGGTCCGTTCGAAGGGCTTCTCCGCCGGCCTCATTTTGTTCTTCCGCGCGGTCGCCTGCGGCATGGTGTCGATGGCCTTCGCGCTGACCACCGATCCGGGCCGCCTCGTGCGTGCGCTGATGGCCGGCTGGCGCCTGCCGCCACGCGTCGGCTATGCGCTCTTTTCCGCCTTCGAACTGGTGCCCGATCTCGCCGGCGCCGCCAACGAGATGCGGCTTGCCCGCGCCATGCGCCGCGGTCGCCCGCCACGCCGCCTGCCGGGCCCTGGCGAGGCCGCCTCGCTGGTCGTGCCGCTGCTCGCCTTCGCCATCCGCCGCGCCGGCCGGGCCGCGATCGCCATGGAGGCGCGCGGGCTGGCCCCGAACCGCGCGCGCACCATCATCGACTGCCCGCGCCTCGCCGCGCGCGACGCCATCTTTGTCGCTGTTTCGCTGTCGCTGCTCGGCCTGCTCGTGGTGCTCGCCGCCCGCGGCTGGGCGATCTGAGACGCCGTCGGCGGCATCGCGCCGCACGCGACACCCTGCCCCATGCGCGAATCCGCCACTTTGACCGGGCGTGCCGCGGCTCTATCTTCCTGCTGAACGTCAGAGCCGAGGCCCGCCATGGACCCCCTGCTTCTCTCACGCATCCAGTTCGGCGCCAACATCTCCTTCCACATCCTGTTCCCGACGATCACCATCGCGCTCGGCTGGGTGCTGCTGTTCTTCAAGCTCGCCTGGAACCGCACCGGCAACGACGCCTGGATCCACGCCTATTTCACCTGGGTGAAGGTCTTCGCGCTCACCTTCGCGCTCGGCGTCGTCTCCGGCGTCACCATGAGTTTCCAGTTCGGCACCAACTGGCCGGGCTACATGGAAACGGTCGGCAACATCGCCGGGCCGCTGCTCGCCTACGAGGTGCTCACCGCCTTCTTCCTGGAAGCCGTGTTCCTCGGCATCATGCTGTTCGGCTTCCGCCGCGTCTCCAACCGCATGCATACTTTGGCGACCCTGCTCGTCGCCTTTGGCACCACCATGTCGGCTTTCTGGATTCTGGCCTTGAATTCCTGGATGCAGACACCCGCCGGCTTCGAGATGCGAGACGGCGTTGCGCACGCCACCGACTGGTGGGCGGTCGTCTTCAACCCGTCCTTCCCCTGGCGCCTCGTCCACATGCTGATCGCCTCGGGCCTCACCGTCGCCTTCCTGATCGCCGGGCTTTCCGCCCTGCGCCACCTCTGGGGTGACCGCTCGGCCTCTCTGCGCAAGGCGCTCGCCACCGGGATCGTGCTCGGCGCGGTGTTGATCCCGGTGCAGATTTTTGTCGGCGACCAGCATGGCCTCAACACGCTCGAACACCAGCCGCAGAAGGTCGCGGCCATGGAGGCCAACTGGGAAACGCGGCCCAATGTCCCGCTTGTGCTCTTCGCCATTCCCGACGAGGCGGCGCGTGAGAACCGGTTCGAGATCAGCATTCCCGACGGCGCCAGCCTGATCCTGCGCCACAGCGCCGACGGCGTTGTTCCCGGACTCAACGACTATGTCGGCGACCACCCGCCGGTCCTGCCGGTGTTTTTCGCCTTCCGCATCATGGTCGGCACCGGGCTTCTGATGCTCGCGGTCTCCTGGGCCGGTGCCTGGTATCTGTGGCGCCGGCGCGAGCTGCCGAAGCCGCTGCTCTGGCTCATGGTGCCGATGGGCCTTTCCGGCTGGGTCGCCACGCTTGCCGGCTGGTACACCACCGAGATCGGCCGCCAGCCCTGGCTGGTCACCGGCGTCCTGAGGACGGTCGACGCGGTCGGCCCGGTGCCCGGCCCGCAAGTCGCCTTCACGCTCGCCATCTATCTGGCGCTTTATGCCGTGCTGCTGGTGGTCTATCTCGGCGTGCTCGTCCACCTCGCCCGCAAGGCGGCGAAGGAGGGCGACCCCGAACCGGCGCCGGCTGCCGCCGACCGCGCCCTGTCGCAACCGGCGAGGGCGACGGAATGACTGCGATGGGTGCAAGTCCTCGCCATCCCGCGTCCGGGGAGCGTGAAGTTGGTGGCCGGCCTCCAACCCTGAATGCGGAAGGGTGCCACGTCGCTGCCGTCCGATCCTCCCCTCCGGAGCGGGGGAGGGGGGCCACGACGTGGTGGAGGGGGCGCGAACCATCTCCCGTTTCCGGAGGCGGCGCAGGGGGCGCAAGCTTCCATCCCACGCTCGAACAGGACGCTGACACGCCATGACCTATGACTGGCCGACACTGCTGCCGCTGATCTTCGCCGCGCTGATGGGCCTGTCGATCCTGATTTATGTCGTTCTCGACGGCTTCGACCTTGGCATCGGCATCCTGTTCGCGGTCGCCGGCGATCACGAGAAGGACATGATGATCAACGCCATCGGCCCGTTCTGGGACGCCAACGAGACCTGGCTGGTGCTCGCCGTCGGCCTGCTGCTCGTCGCCTTTCCGGCCGCCCACGGCATCATCCTTACCGCGCTCTACCTCCCGGTCTTTGCGCTGCTTGTCGGCCTGATCCTGCGCGGCGTCGCCTTCGACTTCCGTGCCAAGGTGCCGGTCCACCGCAAGGGCCGCTGGAACTTCCTGTTTTTTGCCGGCTCGCTGCTCGCCGCGTTGTCCCAGGGCTACATGCTTGGCGTCTATGTGCTTGGCCTGCGCGCCGGCCTCGGCGCGATCGCCTTCGGCCTCCTGGTCGCCGCCTGCCTCGCCGCCGCCTATACGGCCATGGGCGCGGCCTGGCTGATCTACAAGAGCGAGGGCGCGCTGCAGGAAAAGGCGGTCGCCTGGCTGCGCGCAGCCCTCGTTCTGACCACGCTCGGCATGGTCGCCGTCTCGCTTGCCACCCCGCTTGCCAGTCCGCGCATCTTTGACAAATGGTTCGTGCTGCCGGAGATGGCCTGGCTGGCTCCGCTGCCGATCGTCACCGGGGCGCTGTTCCTTTATCTCTGGCGGCTGAGCTTCGCCCTTCCGCGGCCCGACGACCGGCATTCCTTGCGGCCTTTCCTCGCGCTGGCGGTCATCTTCGCGCTCGGTTTCGCCGGGCTCGCCTACTCCTTCTACCCCTATGTGGTGCCCGACCGGCTGACCATCTGGCAGGCCGCCTCCGCGCCGGAAAGCCTCGCCGTCATCCTCGCCGGCACGCTGGTGGTGCTGCCGGTCATACTGTTCTACACCGCCTACGCCTACCGGGTCTTCGGCGGCAAGGCGACCGACCTCAGTTACGACTAGGGGTTCGTTTCCGGCTTTGCGCAAGGCCGTCCGCCGCTGCCTTTTTCCGCCCCTCTCCTTGATCCGGTCACATGCGGCCTCTTAAACTTCCGGTGGGCGAAGAACAGGGCCACGATTCCCGGCTAGGCCGGCTATCGTGTCGGGTTGAATGGGGAAAGGTGAAGGCAGGGCGATCGCCGGCACGCTGGCCTTTTGCTGGCTGGTCCTGCTCGCTGTCGACCTGGCCGCCGGCCTCGGCATCGCCCGGCTGCGCTTCGACGACGGCCTGCAGGATGCCTTCGTCTCCGACGACGACTGGTTCCGCGACCACCAGCGTTTCGACCGGCTCTTCACCGGCCCCGACGGCGACCTGGTCGTCCTGTTCGAGGCGCCCGATTTTGCCGCGCCGGAAGCGTTGGAGCGGATATCCGACTTCGTTCTCGAAGCGGGCTTCATCGAGGGTGTCGCCGACACCACGTCGATATTCACCCTGCGCCGGCCGCCCGGACCGGGCGGTATGGCCGATCCGATCCTGCCGGCAGTGCTGCCCGACCGCGACGGTCTCGCGACCCTCCTCGACGAGATGCGCATCACCGCACCGGCGGCGGGCGCGCTGCTGTCGCACGACCGGCGTCTCACCGCCGTCGTCGTCACGCTTGCCGATGGCGGGCGCAGCCTGAAGACGGCCCGCCCGGTCGCCGCCGCGCTGGCCGGCCTCGCCGATACGGCTCTCGCCGGCTCCGGCATCTCCTATTCGCTGACCGGGGTCGCGATGCTGCGGGCGGCCATCGTCGACGGCCTTTACCAGGACCTCGTGGTCCTCGTCATCGCCGGTGTGGCGTTTGGCTTCGTTGTCTGCACCGTCGCCATGCGCTCCCCGCTGCTGGCCCTGCTCGGCACGCTGCCGTCGGCGACGGCGCTCATTCTGGTCCTGGGCGTCTTCGGGGCTCTCGGTTTCCGCATTTCCGTGCTCACCGTGGCGCTGCCGGTGCTGATCCTGGTCATCTCCTTCGCCGACAGCGTGCACCTGACATTCGAACTGGCGCGCCAGGCGCGTGCCGGACGCGCCTCGCCACAGGCCGAGTTCGAGGCGCTGCGCCGCGTCGGGCCGGCCTGCGCGCTGGCCTCGCTCACCACCGCGATCGCCTTTGGCGGGCTGATGGTCTCCGGCTCCACCCTGATCCGCGAACTGGGCGTCGCCGGCCTGCTCGCCGGCATCGTGTCGCTGGTCGCGGTCTTGTTCGTCCATCCGCTGGTGTTTGCCACCGCGGCCCATTGGCGCGGCCTCGATCGCCTGTTCGCCGGCAAAAAGGGCATCGCGCCCGCTTTCTTCGACTGGCGCGCCCTGCCGGCGCTTGCGCTCGCCAGCCCCCTGCCGGTGGCGGCAGGCGCCGGCCTCCTGCTTGCCGCTGCGGTCGCCATCTACCCGTCCATCGAGCCGGTCCATTCGCTGCGCGAAAACATCTACGACGATCGCTCCGTCATTGTCGCGCTCGACCGCATCGACCGGGAACTCGCGCCGGTCAACGCCATCCATATCCCCGTGCGCATCGACGGCCGGCTCGATGCGGCCGCCTTCGGGCGCGCGCGGCAGGTTCACGACATTGCCCAGGCCACCGCGCCTGACGGCTCGGCGCGCTCGCTCGTCTCGCTGGCGGCAGGGCTGGCCGATGTCGGTGCCGGCGAACAGGCGGCCCGTGTCGACGCGCTTCTGGCCCGCATGCAGGCGTCGCGGCAGGGCCGGTTCGTGTCGTCCGACGGCGACTGGGCGCTGGTACGCCTTCACGTTGCCGATGAGGGCGCGCGCGCCACCCGCGATCTTGTCGGGCGCCTTGACGCCGCGCTGGCGGCAGCCGGTTTTGCCGATCGCGATGTCGTCGCGCGGCCGACCGGCTTTCTGGTGATGTCGTCCTTCGTCAGCGCCCGCATGATCACCGACCTCAACTATTGCTTCCTCATCGCCGTCGCCGCCTCGGGCCTGCTGATCCTTTTGTGGTCGCGCAATCTGCGCTACGGGCTCGTCGCGCTGATGCCCAACGTCTTGCCGATCGCGCTTGTCGGGGCCGGGCTGGCGCTTTCAGGCCGCGGTCTGCAGTTCTCCTCGGGCGTGGCGCTCACCATCGCCTTCGGGATCGCCGTCGACGATACCGTCCATGTTCTGAACCGGCTGCGGCTCAACGCGCCGCCAGGCGAACCGTTCGATCCCGCCGCGCTGCGGCGCGCCATGGCCGAGGTGACGCCGGTTCTGGTCGTCACCACGGCGGTGCTTTCGGTCGGATTGACCGCCGATTTCCTGTCCACCGTGCCCACCGCCGCCTATTTCGGCGCGCTGTCGATCCTGGTGCTCTGGCTCGCGGTCGTCGCCGATCTCCTCGTCCTGCCGGCCTGGCTGCGTCTGATGGGGCCGAGCGAACGCACCGCGCCGGGGAGGCGGTTCGCATGAACCTGGCCATCGCACTCCTCGCGCTTGCGGCCTTTGCCGCCGCGCCGGCTCAGGCCGCCTCGCTCGTCGACGGGCTCGTCGGCGAATGGCGCGGCAAGGGGCTGACCCGGGAACGCCCGGGCGCGCCGCTCGAGCGCGCCGCCTGCCGCATGACGGCGCGCGCCGCCGGTGCCGCCCGCATCGAGGTGACCGGCCGCTGCGGCACTGCCGGCGGCACCGCGCGCTTCGCCATCACGCTTGAAAAACGGTCCGGCGGTCGCGTTGACGCGCACGCCTCCTCGCCGGTCCTTCCCGGCGACGTCGCCTATTCCGGCACCGCCTCCGGCAACCGCATCGACTTCCGCGCGGTCGCGCCGCTCGAAATTGACGGCGAGGCCTGGTCTTCTCGCGTCGTCTTTGCCTTCAACGGCGCCGATGCGTTCGCCATGGTTGAAACCGCGACGCGCGCCGCCGACGGCGAACGCCAGACCTTCTTCGACATGCGATACCGGCGCGAGGCAAAGCCGCAATGATCCCGTCCCTGTCCCGTTCGACCGTCTGCATGCTGCTGGCCTTGACCGCCTGGGCCGGCAATGCCCTTTACGCCTGGGGGACGCTTGACGGGCCGCTCAAATACTGGTCGCCGGCCATCGTCGCCGGCGCCATGATCGCCTATCTCGTCATCCATGGCCGCCAGCGCTATTCGGGCGCCCAGCTGCTCGGTTTCGCCGTGATCGTCTTTCTCGTCGGCTGGTTCTTCGAGACACTGTCGGTCCTGACTGGCTTTCCGTTCGGCAACTACCACTACACCGAACTGATGGCGCCGTTCCTCGGCCATGTGCCGGTGTCGGTCATGCCGGCCTATTGCGTCATGGGTTATGCGTCATGGTCGATGGCGCGAATTCTCCTCAACCGCATGCACGGCGAGGCCGACGCGGTGCTGCGCTTCGCCGCGCCCGCCGTCGCCGCCTTGCTGATGGTGGTGTGGGACCTTTCCATGGACCCGCTGCGCGCGACCGTCGAACAGCGCTGGGTCTGGCTCGACGGCGGCCCGCATTTCGGTGTTCCGATGGAGAACTATTTCGGCTGGGCGCTGGTCACGTGGATCATGTTCCAGGCCTTTGCCCTGTTCATCGCGCCGGGCTCGCCCGCCGCCACGCGCCTTCCGGCCCGCGAGGTCCGCCGCTACTGGCTGTCCGTCCCGGTCATCTATGCCGCCTTCGCCGTCGAATATGTCCTCAATCCCCTGCTCTTCGAAGAATCCGGCCGCGTCGCAATGGTCGAAGGCATCGAATTGCCGGTCGGCGATATCTATGCCGAGGTCGCGGTTCTCGCCGCGACCTCGATGCTGCCGCTGGCGCTGCTCGGCGCCCTGTTCGTCCGCCGCGCCTTCAGCGCCGGCGAGGGCACCGGGCATGCGGCGTCGCTGCCGGTCAGGAGAGGCCGCTGACATGGCTGTTCTCGGCCGAAAAGTGCACGGGTTCCCGCCCCGGATGTTTCGCGCGCAGGAGAACGAGACCGGTCGAGCAGCCGGGCAGGCGCCCGATTTCGACCTTGGCGGCGAATGGCTGCTCGACGCGCGGCCGGAGGAACTCACCGCGATCATCCTGTCGCCGGAGACGCTCCATCGCTGGTGCGGCGCCGTCTACATGGAGAGCGAAACGCTTTCCCGCGGCAGGCCGGACGGCCTTGGCATGACCATTCGGGTCTTCGCCAAGGGGTTTTTGCCGCACTCCTTCTTTTTTATCGGCCGCATCGTAGACCTCGTCGAGCACCGCTACATGAAGATCGCTGTCGCCGGCGATTTTGAAGGTGTCAGTGAAATGTGGGCCGAGCCCGTGGACTTCGCCCGCTGCAGGGTAACCTTGCGCTGGCAGGTGGAGGTCCGCCATCCCTATGTGCGCTTTTTCGTTCGCCTGCTGCGTCCCGTCTTCGCCTGGAACCATCGCTGGTCGGTGGAGCGGGCCTGCCGCCTGCTGCAGGCCGAGGTCGACCGCCGGCGCGGCGGTGCTGTCGGCGAACCCGCCCGTCCGACTTTTCCGCACAATCTGCCGCCGGTGCGCCGCTGGCTCACCCGGCGCGCGGCGCGCAGCGGTCGCACGCGGAAGGCCGCGACATGATCGCCGGCACCACTGAAAAGCCGGATTTTGACGTCGTCACCACATGGCGCCTCGAGGCAGAGCCCGAGGAACTCACCGCAATCGTGCTCGACCCCGACCTCATCCATCTCTGGTGCCCGAGCGTGTTCCTCGATTCCGAACTGGTCGAGCGCGGCGGCGCCGACGGGCTCGGCATGACGATCAGGCTCTACACCAAGGGCTTCCTGCCGCATTCCTTCTTCTTCGTCGCGCGCATCGTCGACCTGGTGCCGCACCGGTCGATGACCATCGCCGTCGTGGGCGATTTCGAAGGCCGCGGCGAGATGTCGGTCGTGCCCGGTCCGGATGGCATCTGCGATGCGCGCCTGCGCTGGCGGGTCCGGGTCATGCACCCCTATGTCCGGCGGTTCGTGCGCCTGTTTCGCTTCGCGTTGGTCGCCAACCACAAATGGGCGGTGCGTTACGCCCGCCGCCTCATGCAGGAGGAGGTTTTCCGCCGCCGCCGACGCTCCAACGGCTTCACGCGGGCGCAGGCGACCTTCCCGCACAATCTTCCGTTCTTTCGCGCCTGGCAGCGCCGCCGCGCCGCCCGCCGCGGCTGGATCGAGCCGCCGCCGGCCGAGGCGATCGCCGAGCGATCAGCGGACGCGCGCTGACCATACTTGCCGGCGGTGCTCAGGCCTGCAACCGCGCCAGCTTGTCGGGATTGCGCACGATATAGATGGTGCGGATCCTGCGATCCGCGTCGACGTCGAAGGCCAGCGTGTGGTCGAGCGCGCCATTGATGCGGATCAGCAGCGCCGGCTGGTCGTTGATGGTTGTCGGCTCGGCGCTCGTCTCGGTCCCCGCCGGCAGCTTGCCGGCGATGCCGACCAGGAAGCGGCTGACCGCGTCGGCGCCCAGGATCGGGTTGAGCGCCGCCAGCACCTTGCCGCCGCCATCGCCGATCAGTTCGGCATCCTCCGCCAGCAGCGCCTTCAGCCGCGCCGGGTCGCCATCCTCGACCGAGGCACGGAACACCGTCACCAGCCGCTCGACCTCCTCGCGGCTCGGGCGATAGCGCTGCCGCGCCTCGCCGAGCGCGCCGCGCGCCCGCGAGACGAGCTTGCGGCAGGTCTGCGGCGAACGTGCCAGCGTCTGGGCGATCTCCTCATAGGAAAGCTCCCACAGATCGTGCAGGAAGAAGGCCGCCCGTTCGGCGGGCGACAGTCGCTCCAGCGCGCGCATCACCGCGAACGAGATGTCGAGCGCGGCGTCCTCGCTCGGCTCCTGGCCGGTGCCGGCCAGCGGCTCGGGCAACCAGGGCCCGACATAGATCTCGCGCCGCGCCGCCGCCGATTTCATGCGGTCGAGGCAGAGCCGTGTGACGATGGTCGACAACAGTCGCGGCGCGTCGCGGACCTCGCCGGCGCCCTCGAAGCGCAGCCACGCTTCCTGCACCACGTCCTCGGCATCGGCGACCGAGCCGAGATGCCGGTAGGCGAGCCGCAACAGCCGCGTCTTGGCGGCCATGAAGGCGACAAGCCGCTCCGTGCCCGCTTCGGCGTCGCTCATCCCGCCTCCATCTCCTCTTTTCGGCGTTCTTCCGCCGCCGCGGCCGCAACCAGCGCCTGCACCACCGGTTCGCAGGTCGCCGCATGCCCCATGCCGCGCTTCAGGAGCGGGTAGAATTGGCCGGCGAGCGTGGCCGCCGCAAGACCCGCCGCCGCGCGCGCGCCGAAGCGCGCCTTCGCCTCGGCGCTGATCTCGGTCAGTTCCGGTGCGTTTTCGGCGACCGCGTCGGCAAGCTTTATCGCCAGCGCCATGTCCGGGTCCGGCCGGCCGTAGCCGACCACCGGCAACAGCCGCTCGCGCGATATGCCGGCTTCCTCGGCCATGGCGATCGCCAGCCGCAGGCACGGGCCGCAATCGGCCCGCATCGTGCTCCTGACCTTGGCCGCGTAGTAGAGCGCCTTCGGCGCGCCGAAATCGTGGCTCAGGAACAGCGTTGCCAGCATCAGCTTGAAGCCGCCGGCGGTGTCCTCGTCGACTAGCTCGCGCATATAGGTTGCGTCGTAGCCGTATTGCCGTTCGAACCTCGCGATCATTCGCTTGAGAAGCGCCTTCATCATGTCCGCGCCTCCTTCGTCACATTGCGCGGTGCCAGCGCGATCGCCAGCGGCGCCAGCCCCGGCACGACGATGATCAGGAAGTCGCGGACCGCCGCCAGCGGCGCGATGCCGTGCAGCGCCATCTCGGCCAGGTGCAGCCCGGCATGGCCGCCGAGAAAGGCGGCCGCCGGCCAGATGACGGCGTCGCCCGCCTCGCGCCGCGCCGCCAGGAACAGCGCCAGCGCCGCGGCGATGAAGCCGAAACCGATATCGCGCACGAAATGAACGTTGAGCGGGCCGGTATGCTCGACGTCGGGCACGTTGGCATACCAGAGGCCGGGATCGGCGAGCATGATGAGGCCGTTGGCCCCGTGATAGACGAAAAGTACGTAAAGCAGGACACGCATGGCAGGTACCTCCTGCGTGTCATGACGAGGCAGCTCCGGTTTCTGTGACGCCGCCGGGGCTCTTTTTTTGCCCGACGATTGGTCGCGAGGTGACGGGGCGGGCTGCGGTCAGTTGGCCTTGAAGATCGGCACCTCCAGCCGTGGCGGTGGCGTCAGCGCCCGGCGGCGCTGCTCGGCGTTGAACTGCCGCCGCTCGGCGTCGTGGATGCGGCGTTTCTGCTCGGCCTCCAGGATTTTCAGCTCGACCTGGTTCTGGATCTGCCGCGCCCGCAGCCGCTCGATATCGGCCTTGGCGTCATCAAGCGCCGCCGCCGGCCCGCTCGCAATCGCCGCCGCCGCGGCAAGCGCGAACGCCGCCATCGTCTTGACGCCGGCGGTTCGCGCGGAGTTCGACTTCGGGGTGTTGCTGATCATGCCCCATCATATAGGCGGTCAGGCCTTTGCCGCCACCGGCGCTGCGCGCTTCGTCCGCGCTTCGTGATGTCAGGCCGCCGCGCTCGCCCTGCGCGAAAGCGGGATCTCGATGGTGACGCCGCTGCCGTGGCGGCGACCGCGCGCCAGCTTCAGTCGCATGCCGTGCTTGGCGGCAAGCTCGCTGGCGATCGCCAGCCCGTAGCCATGGCCGTCGGCGGTGTCGCGGTTGTGTTCCAGCCGCGCGTGTCGTTTGCGGGCCTGCTCGAACTCCGCCGCGCTCATGCCGGTACCGGTATCGTGAACTTCGATACGCACCGTGTCGCCGGCGCGCCGCGTCCCCATCAGGATGCGCCCGTTTGTCGTATATTTGATCGCGTTGGAGACGATGTTCGACACGCAGCGCATCAGAACCAGCGGCTCGATCTCGACCTCGCCCGAACCGGGCACGAAAACGAAGTCGAGACCCTTTTCGCGCGCGTCGGGCAGAAACATCTCGTGGATGCTGGCCAGCACTGCCTGCAGCCCCAGCCCGGCATCCTCGCCGCCGTCACGCCCATGCGAGGCGATCTCGTCGTGTGCATGCGCTTCCTGCGAGCGCTCCAGCTGCTGCGCCACCAGCCCTTCCAGATAGGCGAAGCTGGCCTTGATGGTCTCCTCGCTGTCGCTGGCATCTCCCTTGCCGGCGATCAGCTTGCGTACATTGAGGCGAAGCGCATGCAGCGGCTGGCGCAGGTCGTGCACGGTGTTGTAAAGCTGCTCGTCGCGGCTTTTCGCCATCGATTCGGCGAGCGCATATTGCTCTTCCAGTTCGCGCATGCGCTCGTTCAGCACCAGGTTGCGCTGGGCTTCGACGAGGCTCGCCTTGAGCGCCCGCTGCCGCGACTGGCGCAGCTGGTTGTAGCGGTCGGCAATCGCGAGCCCCATCATGGTGGCGTCGAACACCATCACAACGCGCATGGAATCATACTCGAACTGCTGCGGAATCTCGATGCCGAGCCAGTGGCGCAGCGTCATGATGACGACCGAGATGGCCGCGCCGGTCCAGGCAACGACGAAGAACCGCACTTCCTTGAACCGCGTCCGGGCCGCGACAAGACCGGCCGCCGTGTTGAGCGCGATTGCGGCCAGCGCCATCAGGATCAGCACCTTCTTGATCATCTGGTGGTCGAGGAAGAAGGCCGACAGGTCCATGGCGACCGTCGCCAGGATCATCGCCAGCAGCAGCTTGTCGACCCGCGGATGGTAGCGCCGCGTCTGCAGGAAGATGCGCGCGAAAATGCCGCCGAAGATGATGAAGCCCGATCCGGTGGCGATCGAGGCGAAGGCGTTGAAGGTCGGCAGCCCCGGCCAGATGTACTGGAACGCTACGCCGTCGGCGTGCATCAGGAACAAAAGCGTGCAGCCGGCTTGCGCCACATAGGCGAGGAACACCACGTGGCGGAAGATCAGCATCGCGATCAGGGCGATGATGACCAGCAGCATGGTCATGCCGTAGAAGACGAAGTTTCTGGCGGTGCGATTGGTTGAGATCGCGGCGAAGCTGTCGGCGGTCTCGAAGCTGAACGACAATTCCGATGAGCCGCCCGACCAGTAGCGCACCAGGATCGTGGCCGTTTCGTCCGGACCGATTTCGAACGGCGCCACCAGTTCCGGATAGGGAATCGGCCGTGTGGCAAAACCGCTTGTCGGGTCTTGGCTCAGCACGTTCTCGATCGTGCCGTCGTCGCGCGCCACGAACACGTCGATCATCTGCATGAAATTCTCGGCGAAATAGATGCGCCAGCGGTTCTCCTCGGCCAGTTCGTTGCGGATCGCCACCCGCAGCCAGACGCGCGACTTGGTGTAGCCGAAATCCGGTGTCTTCGTCGTCACCGGCCGGAACAGCCCGGCATCGGCGGCCAGCATTCCCTCCACGCTGCGGTCCCAGTCGGCGTCGAGGTAATAGTCGATGCGGCCTTCGAGCTGCTGTTGGGTCACGCGCCCGTCCAGCTCCACCGGCCCAGATTGCGCGGCGGCGCCTTGCACCGCGGCAGCGAGCACCAACAGCATTGTCGCAAGCATTGGCAAAGCTTTCAGAACCCGGTCAAATAGGCGGCCGAATGGGGGAAAGACATGCCGAAGACCGTCGTCATCGCCGACGATCACGCCGTCACCGTCGACGGCATGCGCGCTGCGATCGAGGCCATGGCCGAGATAGACGTGGTCGGCACCGCCGCCAACGGCATCGAGGCGATCGCGCTGGTCAAGAAGTTCCGGCCCGACGCCGCTTTGCTCGACTTTTCCATGCCCGGCGCCAACGGCCACGAGGTCTTCGTCGAGGCGCGGCGCTGGTCGCCGCAGACCCGCTTTGCCGTCATCACCGGCCTCTCGGTGCCGGCGCGCTTTCGCGAACTGGTCGATGCAGGCATCGCCGGCATCTTCCTCAAGAACATGGAGCCCGACGAGATTTGCGCCGGGTTGCGCCGCATCCTGGCCGGCGAGACGGTCTATTCCGACGACGCCCGCGCCGCGCTCGACGGCATGTCGCGCGCCGAAAGCCTCACCGCGCGCGAGTTCGAGGTGTTGCAGGGCATTGCCCGCGGGCATTCCAACGGCCAGATCGCCGACGGCCTCAGCGTCAGCCCCAAGACCGTGGACAGCCACCGCACCAGCCTGATGCGCAAGATGGGCGTTCACAGCACCGCGACCCTCCTTGTCATGGCGATGCGCAACGGCCTGATCGACGTCTGATCCCCGCCGCGCACGGCGTTTCGCGCCATGCGTTCATTCTTGCCGCGAAACGGCACCGAGGCAAATTGGGGTGATCACCTGATATTGCCCGCCCGCTTCTCCGACTAGCTTCCCCCACGTCAGCAACGGCCTGCGGGCCGCACGAATTTCCGGCGCCGCGCCAGTGTGCGCAGCCGCGCCGCACCGAGGTTGGGACGAAGACTGCGAACTGCAATCGAAGGAGAAACACCATGTCGACCATCAGCACCAAACTCGCCGGAACCGCCATCGCCCTCGCCGCCGCGCTTGCCGGCACCGCGCTTCCGGCCGCGCCGGCTTTCGCCTCGGAGCACTGCAAGAAGGTCTACCTCAAGGTGGTCAACCGCACCGGCTCCGAGATCAAGGTCATCGACCTCGACTACTGGGATCCGAGCTCCAACAAATGGCGCTCCGAGCCGACCAAGAACGAGGTCATCCCCAACGGCCAGGTCTGGCAGGAGACGCGCCGCCTCGAGCGGGTCAATGCGGAGCGCACCCGGCTGCGCGTCGAATACCGCCTGCCCAAGTCGAAGGGCTTCGGCAATTGGGGCAAGAAGCAGCGGGGCTATTCGGGCTACGCCACCTGCAGCCGCGGCAAGGTCTATCAGGTCGTGCTCAACTAGCCGCCGCCAGCACCTTCGCCCGGACCGGCCGCGCCGCCGGTCCGGCCCCTATCCGAGACCCGCCATCGCGTGATGGTGGGTCTTTTCGCCTGCTGCCAATCGCGACGGAAGTGACGGCCTCCTCTCCCCTCGGGGAGAGGGTGGCCGCGGAGCGGCCGGGTGAGGGGGCTTCTACGCATGTCAGGAGACTTTTCCAGCCAGGCCTCCATCGATCCCTCACATCCCGCTTGACTCACGCATATCCCACCGGTTATGGGTCAAATCCATAGCCACGGGGTTATTGATTGCGAAATGCCCAGCACCCAGGACCGGCTTTTTGCCACGCTCGCCGACCCGACCCGGCGCGCCATCTTCGAGCGCCTGTGCCGCCACGGCGAGCAGACGGTGGCGGTGCTGACGGCCGCGGCCGGGGTTTCGCAGCCGGCGGTTTCCAAGCATCTTGGCGTGCTCAAACGGGCCGGGCTGGTGCGCCACCGCGCCGCCGGCCGCAACGCCCACTACAGCGCCGACCCGCGCGGCCTGGCGCCGCTGGTCGACTGGATCGGCAGCTACGGCGCGTTCTGGAACGACCGCTTCGACGACCTCGAGGACCTGCTCAAGAGGATGGACAATTGACCGAAGCCGAGACCGAAACGCGCTCCATCGTCGTCGAGCGCGAGATTCCCCATTCGCCCGAGAAGATCTGGCGCGCGCTCACCCAGCCCCATCTGATCGAGGAATGGCTGATGAAGAACGATTTCAAACCCGAGCGGGGCCACCGCTTCAGCCTCACCGCCGACTGGGGCGGCGTCGAGGCCGAGGTGCGCACCATCGAGCCGCCCGCGAAGCTGTCCTACTCATGGAACACCAAGGATTTGCGCAGCGTTGTCACCTGGACCCTGACGCCGACGGCCCAAGGCACGCGCCTGCGCATGGAGCAGACCGGCTTCCGCCATGACCAGGAGCCCTATTTCCGCGGCGCGACGGCGGGCTGGCAACGCTTCCTCGCCGCGCTCGAAAACGTTCTGGCGCGTATGGACTGACGTCCCGGCAGGGCAATGGATCAACCGGCGCGCCGAGCGGTGCCCGCGACGATCGGCGTCGCCCGCGACACCAATTCAATAAGGCAAGGACATGACTGCAGACGACGCACAGGACCATCCCTCCCGGCTGATCGACGCCCGCATCGAACAGCTCTCCGACTGGCGCGGCGCCATGCTCGCCCGCCTGCGCGCCCTGATCCACAAAGCCGATCCCGAAATGGTCGAGGAAGTGAAGTGGAAGAAGCCCTCCAACGGCATGCTTGGCGTGCCGGTCTGGGAGCATGACGGCATCATCTGCACCGGCGAGACCTACAAGGACAAGGTCAAGCTGACCTTCGCCAACGGCGCCGCGCTCGCCGATCCGCAAGGCTTGTTCAACTCAAGCCTCGACGGCAACGTCCGCCGCGCCATCGATTTCTCCGAGGGTGACACCGTCGACGAGGACGCCTTTACCGCCCTCATCCGCGCCGCCGCCGCACTGAACGCCGCCAAGGCCGCCGCCCGCCACCCTTCGCGCAAGGGGAGGCCGAAATGAGCTGGAGCAGCGCCATCCGCCAGGTCCACCGCTGGACCTCGATCCTATTCACCCTGATCGTCGCCGGCATCTTCGCCACGCTCGGGCTGGGCCGCGAGCCGGTCGAGTGGGTCTATTACCTGCCTCTCTTCCCGCTTTTCGTGCTCCTGCCGACCGGGCTCTATATGTTCGCGCGGCCTTACATTGGGCGGCGACGCCCGCTCGAACAGGAGTAGCGCCGTGGCCACCCGCGCCCCCGACGGCAGCAAGGCTATGAAGCCGGGCAAGTCCGGCGCGCGGTCGTCGGGTGAGGTGGTGCTGCTTTCCGGCGGCAACCCGCAGATCGCCAAGGGTTATGGCGACGCCCCGGTCCAGGCCTATATCGCCGCCATGCCGGGCTGGAAAAGCGCCGTCGGCGCCCGTCTCGACACGATCATCGAACGCACCGTGCCCGGCGTCGAAAAGGCGGTGAAATGGAACTCGCCCATGTATGGGATGAAGGGCGAGGGCTGGTTCCTCGGCCTCCATTGTTTCACCCGTTACGTCAAGGTCGCCTTCTTCCGCGGCGCCCGGCTCGATCCCGTGCCGCCGGTCGGCTCGAAGCACAAGGAGGTGCGTTATCTCCATATCCACGAGGACGACGAATTCGACGAAACGCTTTTCGCCGACTGGGTCCTGCAGGCCAGCCGCCTGCCCGGCGAGAACATGTGAAACCGGCGTAAGAAAAGGCTACCGTGCCTCGCTGTCGAGCCAGATCGTCACCGGGCCGTCATTGACGAGCGCCACCTGCATTTCGGCGCCGAACACCCCGTTCTCTACCGAGATCCCGAGCCCGCGCAATTGAGCGGAAAAATGCTCGTAGAGCCGTTTGCCGTCCTCGGGCGCGGCGGCGGTCGAAAAGCCCGGCCGGTTGCCCTTGGTCTCGGCTGCAAGCGTGAACTGGCTGACCACCAGCGCCGCCCCTCCGGTGTCGAGGACCGAGCGGTTCATGCGGCCGTCCTTGTCGCGGAAGATGCGTAGTCTGGCGATCTTGCCTGCCAGCCATTCCGACTGCGCCTCGCCGTCGCCGCGCATGGCACAGACCAGCACCAGCAACCCGGGGCCGATCTCGCCGACGGTCCCGCCGTCGACCATCACCGAGGCGGAGGCAACACGTTGGATCAGCGCACGCATGGTCTTCCTCCGGCTCGCCACGTCGCGGCCAAGCACGGCCGCATTGTCACGGCAAGGCGTAGAAAAAGCGCCCCGACGGCGCAAGCGGAATAGTGGGTCGATCCACGCGGACACGAGGCCCTGCGGTGCGGGATCGGACCGCCCCGCGCGTTTGCGCGCATCGACGCGCCGCCGGCTCACGCTTTCCGCATCCGCCTCAGCCATGGGCCGAGGTGGAAGGCGCTCATCAGGAGATACATCGCCGCCATGCCGGTGAGCGGCGAGCCGCCGCACATCACCATGGCCGGATCGCTCTCGGCGACGGCGCTGGCTGCCGCCATCGCTGCGAAGGTCGGCGCCGCCGCCAGGCCCAGCCAGTCGGCGGCCCGGGCCAGGGCGGGCTGACGGGGAACCGTGCCGTCCCCCGCCCGCCGTAAACGCACCGCGCCGGTCATCCGGCGCTCTTTTCGCGCATGGCCGCCTCGCCGGCATCCGACACCGCGACCCACTTCTCGTCGGGCGCGGCGTCCGGCTCGTAGCTGTCGTGCCAGTTCCACCATTTGTAGGGCGGCGTCTGCGGGTATCCGGGAGGCGAATCCTCCCACGCCTCCTGGCGCCCGAGCGGCGTGATGTCGAGGTAGTTCCAGGTGTTGCCCATCTGCTCGTCGCCGCGATTGTCGACGAAATAGGTGCGGAACACCTTGTCGCCGTCGCGGATGAACACGTTGGTGCCGTGCCATTCGCCGACGCCGAAATCGGCATCGAAATCGTCGGTGATGGTCACCCACGGCATGCGCCAGCCCATGCGCTGCTTCAGCCGGGCGATGTCGGCCTGCGGCGCGCGCGAGGCAAACACCAGCGTCGTGTCGCGGGCGTTGAGATGCGCCACATGGGCAACCTGGTCGGCCACCATCGAGCAGCCGCGGCAGGCATGGTCGGGCCAGCCGAACACGCCGGGCTCGAAGAAGGCGCGGTAGACGATCAGCTGGCGCCGGCCTTCGAACAGGTCGACAAGGCTTGCCCGTCCCTGCGGCCCCTCGAACATGTAGCTCTTTTCGACCGCCAGCCACGGCATGCGCCGGCGCTCCGCCGCCAGCTTGTCGCTGGCCCGCATATGGGCCTTTTCCTTGACCAGCATCTCCTGCCGCGCCGCTTCCCATTGCTCTTTCGACACCACCGGCGGCGTCTGCATGCCGGCGGTCCCGTTTCCGGTTGATGCGTTCATCGTGAAAACCTCCTGATTGGGGCGGAGGGCCATGCCTCCGCCGCTCGCTGCTGGGTTCGCGGGAAGCGTTGTGCCATCGCCCTTCAGCCGGACGTGAGTAACAAAAGTGTCGAGATTTTTCGGCGGAACCTTTTCGCCCCTTCTGCGTTGCCTGTTGTTGGCGTCAGAAGGGGGAACGTCCATGAGAGCGGAGCCGACGGCATCGCCGGTCTTTGCGGGCAAGGGTTATGAGGCGCTGTGCGCGCTCGACCAGGAGGTGCTCGATGCGCTGCCGGTAGCTCTCTACCTGTGCTCTGCCGACGGCATCATCCAGCGTTTCAACCGGCAGGCCACGCAGCTCTGGATGCGCACGCCCGAAGCCGGCGGTCTCGACGAGCGCTTTTGCGGCTCGTTCCGGCTCTACGATCTTGCCGGCCGGCTCCTTCCCCATGACCGCACGCCGATGGAAACCGCGCTCAGAACAGGCGAGCCGCAGCAGGATCGCGAGCTCGTCATCGAGCGCCCGGATGGTTCGCGCATTACGGTACTTGTCGACATTCGCCCGCTGCGGGATGAGCGGGGTCGCATTCTCGGGGCGGTCAACTGTTTTCGGGATGTCACCATGGCGAGGCAGGCCGGAGATTTGCTGCAACGGCTGGAGCAGCGTCAGCAGGCAGTCCTCGATAGCATCCCGGCCGCGATCTACACCACCGACGCCGACGGGTATGTGACCTACTTCAACCGTGCTGCTGCTGATGTCGCGGGTCGCGAGCCGGAGCTCGGGAAGGACAGATGGTGCGTCAGCTGGCGCCTGCGCGACAAGGACGGTTCCGAAATTCCGCACGACGAATGCCCGATGGCGGTTGCGCTCAGGGAGCGCAAGCCGGTGCGCGGAGGCGAGTTGATGGCCGAGCGCCCGGACGGCACGCTTGTCCCGTTCCAGCCCTATCCCACCCCGCTTTTCGACGCCGCTGGCAGGTTGACCGGCGGCATCAACATGCTCGTCGACATGTCCGACCAGCAGGAAGCACGCAGGAAGCTCGACGAAACCGAGGCGCGCTACCAGCGGATTTTCAACGGCGCCCACGTCTCCATATGGGATCAGGATTTCTCGAGGCTTGTCGCCCGGCTGCAGGAGTTGCGGGCGGAAGGGGTCGACGACATTCGCGGCTATTTCAAATCCAATCCAGAAGCGCTCGCCGCGGCGATCCGGCTGATCCGCGTGCGCGACGTCAACGACTACACGCTGGAAATGTTCGAGATCGCCGAAAAGGCCGACCTGCTCGCTGGTGATTTTGGCGGCATCATCCTGCCCGAGACGGACGACGTGTTCATCGAAGAGATCGTCGCGCTGTGGGAAGGGCGCCGGCGGTTCGAAGGCGAGGCGCCCTTGCGAACCCGCGGCGGCCGTCGCATGGACGTGCAACTGACCATCGCCTGGGAAGGCGAGAACTATGAACACGCGCTGGTCAGCATCCTCGACATTTCCCGGCAGAAAGCGGCCCAGCGCCGGTTCGAGGTCCTCAACAGCGTCGCCCACACCGTGTCGAGCAACCTCGATCTGGAGCACGTGGTCCAGGCCGTCACCGACAGCGCCACCAAGCTGTCGGGCGCCCAGTTCGGCGCGTTTTTCTACAACGTGACCGACAGCAGCGGCGAAAAGTTCATGCTGTACGCGCTGTCGGGCGCCCAGCGCGAGGCCTTCGACCGCTTTGGAATGCCAAGGAACACCGCCATTTTCGAACCGACCTTTCACGGCACCGGGATCGTGCGTTCCGACGACATCCGCCAGGACCCGCGCTACGGCCGCAACGCTCCGCATCGCGGCATGCCGGAAGGGCACCTGCCGGTCGTCAGCTATATGGCGGTGCCAGTGGTCTCGCGTAGTGGCGAAGTCCATGGCGGCCTGTTTTTCGGTCACCAGGAAGCAGGCGTCTTTTCCGCCGAAACGGAGGCAACAATCGCCGGTATCGCCGCCCACGCCGCGATGGCGATCGACAATGCCCGCCTGCTGCGCACGGCCCAGGATCAGCTGGAACAGCGCCAGCGCGCCGAGCTTTCCGCGCAGCAGCTCGCGTCGATCGTCGAATCGTCGCAGGACGCGATCGTCAGCAAGAACCTTCAGGGTATCGTCACCAGCTGGAACCAGGGTGCGGAACGCCTGTTCGGCTACACGGCCGACGAGATCATCGGCAAGCCGGTGACGACGCTGTTCCCGGAGGAACTGCTCGACGAGGAGACCGGCATTCTCGACCGCATCCGCCGCGGCGAGCGGATCGAGCATTACGAGACGGTACGGCAGGCAAAGGACGGCCGGCGGATCGACATCTCTTTGACCATCTCGCCGGTCAAGGACGCCGAAGGCCGCATCGTCGGGGCGTCCAAGATCGCCCGCGACGTTTCCGAACGCAAGCGCGCCGAGCAGGCGCTGGCGCGGCGCATGGCGGAGCAGGCGGCGCTCTACTGCCTCACCGACCGTCTCTATCACCGCGCCAGCCTGGAAGACGCGTTCGATGCCGGACTTGATGCGATCACTGGCGCGCTTGGATGTTCGCGGGCGGCCATCCTGCTGTTCGACAAGGCCGACGTCATGCGTTTCGTGGCCTGGCGTGGCCTGTCCGAAGAGTATCGGCACGCCGTCGACGGCCACTCTCCGTGGACTGCCGAAGCCAGCGACGCAGAGCCGATCTACCTTTCGAGCCTTGATGAGGGTGACCTCGATGCCGGCCTGCGGGCGGTGATCGAAGCCGAGAACATCCATGCGCTGGCCTTCATTCCGCTTTTCAGCGGCGGCCGTGTCGTCGGCAAGTTCATGGCCTACTACGACGAGCCGCATCTCTTCAGTGAGGAAGAGGACGCCGTCGCCGTCACCATCGCGCGCCAGCTCGGCTTCACCGTGCAGCGCGTCCGCGCCGATGAGGCCCGACGCCGGGCCGAGGCCGAACTCCGGGACAATCAGGAACGCGAACGCAAACGCGCGGCGGAATTGCAGGCAATCATGGAGTCGGTTCCCGCGGCGATCTGGATCGCCCGCGATCCGGATGGCCGCATGATCGACGGCAATCGCACCTCCTACGAACTGCTCGGTCTGCCTCCCTCGGTCAATTCCTCGCTCTCCGCGCCGGAGGGCGAGCGGCCGGATCACTTCGAGGTCAGGGTCAATGGCCGCACGCTCACGGTCGACGAACTGCCGGTCCAGCGCGCTGCGCGCGGCGAGGAAATACGGGGCTTCGAGGAGGAAATCAGATATGCCGACGGCCGTTCGCGTTTCCTGATCGGCAATGCGACACCGCTCACCGACGACGACGGCACGCCGACCGGGGCGGTCGCGGCTTTCGTCGACATCACCGAGCGGCGGGAGGCCGAGATCGGTCTGCGCGACAGCGAGCAGCGTCTGCAGATGGCGCTCGAGGCGGGCGGCATGGGCGCCTGGGAATGGGACCTGGTCTCGGGCAGCGTGATCTGGTCGCCCTCGCTGGAGGTCATTCACGGGCTTGAGCCGGGCTCGTTCGGCGGCACGCTCGACGATGTGAAGCGGGAGATACACCCTGACGATGCCGCACAGGTTGCGGCCGCCATCGAGGCCACCCTGCGCGACAGGACGCCCTACCACGTGGTCTACCGGGCCGTGCTTCCGGACGGTTCCATGCGCTGGCTCGAAGCCTTCGGCCAGTGCGTCGAAGACGCGGATGGCTCGCTGAAGAAGCTGATCGGCATCTGCATGGACATCACCCGGCGCAAGGAGGAAGAGAGCCAGCGCGAGACCCTGATTGCCGAACTCAGCCATCGGGTGAAGAACACGCTCGCCACCGTTCTCTCCATCGCCCGGCAGTCGATCGTCCGGGAAGACGATCCGCGCCGCGCCTACCATTCCTTCGAGGCGAGGATACGGGCACTGGCGCAGACCCATGGCCGGCTGGCGGAGGCGCAATGGTCCGGCGTCTCGCTGCGCACCATGCTGGAAGACGAACTCGCGCCCTACCGCAACGACGAGGTCGGCAATGTCCGCCTTGACGGGCCAAGCGTCTCCCTGCCGCCCAAGCAGGCGCTTGCCCTCGGGCTGGCGATTCACGAACTGGCGACCAACGCCGCGAAGTACGGCCCCTTCAGCAGTGACACCGGGCGCGTCGAGGCCGAATGGGAACTCAGGGGCGATCGTCTGCATTTCGAATGGGCCGAGCGCGGCGGGCCCCGGGTCGCACCGCCTGCGAGGGTCGGCTTCGGTCGCACGCTGCTGGAAAAGGTGCTTGCACATGATCTCAGCGGAAACGTAGAGATAAGCTATGCTCCCGAAGGCGTCAGATGTTCGATCACGGTGCCGGGCGTGAGCGCGGGCGGCCCGAATGAGGGCGTTCAGGACGGGGCACGGGCCGGATGAAGTGCGTGGAAAAGGGCGTTCTCGCGGGCAAGAGCATTCTCATCGTCGAGGACGAGGCGCTGCTGGCCCTGGGCCTTGAGCAGGATCTGCAGGACGCCGGCTATCAGACCGTCGGCCCCTACCGCACCCTCGCCGATGCGCGCCGCGCCGCGTCGGAGGAGACGATCGACGCTGGCATCCTCGACATCAACCTCAACGGCGAGCTGTCTTATCCGGTCGCCGAGCAGCTGCTGCGGCGCGGCATCCCGTTCCTGTTCGTCAGCGGCTACGGCGGCGAAAGCATTCCCGAGGACTTTCGCCATTTCCCCCGCCTGGCCAAGCCGTATGACCCGGCCGACCTGATGCGCCGGCTCAAGGAACTCGCCTGAGGCGGTGCCCGGGAGTGGAAACCGGTTGCCGTACGGTATTGCGTAAGGGCAAGACGTTCGAAAGGCCGGTTCCGCCGCATCAACGCAAGCGGTACCGAGCAGCGATTGCATGCTCCCGTTGCCGGGCCGGTCGAGTTCGGCGGTGACGCCTCAAGCTCTGTTCCGGACCAGCCATGTCCCAGACGCTCGCGGCTCGTCATTGCGAAAAGCAGCTCAACATTGGACTATTTCGGCGGCGATAGGCCGCGGCCAGCGCCGGCCGATGGTTCCCGGCCGCGGGAGAAGAAATCCCGGCCGCGCACGTGTCGCTGCCGTCATCGCCTCCGCGGTCATTTCCGCGTCGTCACCGGTTCTTGCCACCAGGAGCTCGCCACCATGCACCGTATCTTCGCTTGCCTTTTCCTGGTTTGGGTCGCCACGGCCTTCGCCGGCGCCGCACACGCCCAGGTTCCGCCGTCGCCGGCTGAAATCGCTGCCTATGACGGGCTGCACCGCGCCGCGCATGAGGACGACGCCGAGGCCGTCGCGCGGCTCGTCGCGGCGGGCGCCGATCCCGACGCCCGCGACGGCTCGGGCCGTACCCCGGCCCATGTCGCCGCCTTCGCCTCCAGCGACGACGCGCTCATTGCGCTCGCCGCGGCCGGCGCCGACATGAACGCGCTCGAGAACGGCGTCTATGACGTGGTCACCATCGCCGCCGTCGCCGACGATCCCGAAATGGTCTCGCTGGCGATCGAACTCGGCAACCGCGCCGACCTCGTCACCAGCATCTATGACGGCACGGCGCTGATCGCGGCCGCCCATCTCGGCCATCACGAGGTCGTCCGCCGCCTCGTCGCCGGCGGCGCGCCGCTCGACCATGTCAACAACCTCGGCTGGACGGCGCTGATGGAAGCCGTCGTGCTCGGCGACGGCGGTCCCGACCATGTCGCTACCGTCCGCGTGCTGGTCGGGGCCGGGGCCGATACCGGGATCGCCGACCGCGACGGCGTCACCCCGCTTCGCCATGCCGAGGCGCGTGGCTATGCCGAGATCGCCGCCATCATCCGTGCCGCCCCGCCGCGCTGACCTCGTTGCGCCGACTGCTCCGCTGGCGTCGCCGTTTCAGGCGGCGACGCCCTTGTCCCGCATGCCGGCGCGGCTCTGGCCCATTGCGAAAAACTGTTCAATCTTGAATTATCTCGGCGGGTGACAACCACGGGCAGGGCCGCGTCGCCGCCGGGCCAATGGCGCCCGCCACGGGAGAAAAAGATGCCGAGCCGCGAACGTGTCGACGCCTTCATCGCCAGCGTGGTTTCCGGCGACCATGTCCGCGCCATCGCCGACTTCTACCACGACGACGCCACCATGCAGGAAAACCTCGCCGAGCCGCGCCGCGGCCGCGAGCTTCTGATGGCGCATGAAAAGCGCGCGCTCGACCGGCTCGAAAGGATGCACACCCACGCCCCGCTGGCCGTGCTGGTCGACGGCGACCTTGTCGCCATCAACTGGGTCTTCGACGCCACCGGCCGCGACGGCGTCACCCGCCGCCTGGTCGAGGTCGCCCTGCAGCGCTGGCGCGGCGACCGTATCGCCGCAGAGCAGTTCTTCTACGACACCGCCTCGGCCTGGCGCGTCGTCGACTGACGCGCGCCACCGCCCCGCCCCCGCACCCCTGGCCTCGACGGCGCTAGTCGAAGTCGCAGCCGCCGGCGTCGATCCCGATCACCTCGTCGAACAGGACCCGCGCATTGCAGCTTTCCGCCGTGTCGGCCCATATCGGCCCGAAGCACTGCTCGCCGTCCGGGGTCACCAGTTCCACGAACCAGCGGTGCCCTTCATAGGTGCCGAAGCCGATCTCCTCGAACGGCTGCACCAGCGCGTATTCCTGCAGCAGGCCGTCGAATCCCGCCCAGTAGACGTAGAAGGCATATTGGGTATCGTTGTAGAAGCTGATCCCGGTCGCCGCGTTGCTGGCCGGCGAGGGGTCCTGGCTCGGCTCGCATTTCTGCGCCAGTGCCGGCGCAATGCCGGCAACCGCCGCGGCGAGCCCCGCGGCCAGCATGATCCTGAGCGACATCCCGATCCACCTTTCCTGGAAAGAACCGCGCCACACGGCGCGGCTTTCGCAGATTGCCGCGGCCGCCGGCGAAAGCAAGCGCCTGTTGCCGCCGCTGTCGCGCTTTCTTTTTCCGGCTTTGCCTTCCGCGCTGCGCCTGCTAGATGCGCGCCTCATGAGAACGCCCCTTTCCCGCATCCGCAATTTCTCCATCGTCGCCCATATCGACCATGGCAAGTCGACGCTCGCCGACCGGCTGATCCAGATGACCGGCTCGCTCGAGGAGCGCGAGATGAAGGAGCAGGTGCTCGACGCCATGGACATCGAGCGCGAGCGCGGCATCACCATCAAGGCCAACACGGTGCGCCTCGAATATGACGCCGCCGACGGCGAGCATTACGTTTTGAACCTCATCGACACGCCCGGCCATGTCGATTTCGCCTACGAAGTCTCGCGCAGCTTGCGCGCCTGCGAGGGCTCGCTTCTGGTCGTCGACGCCTCGCAGGGCGTCGAGGCGCAGACGCTCGCCAACGTCTACCAGGCGATCGACGCCGACCACGAGATCGTCACCGTCCTCAACAAGATCGACCTGCCCGCCGCCGAGCCCGAGCGCATCAAGGCCCAGATCGAGGAGGTGATCGGGCTCGACGCGTCCGAGGCCGTCGAGATTTCCGCCAAGACCGGCAAGGGCGTCGCCGACGTGCTGGAGGCGATCGTGAAACGCCTGCCGCCGCCAAGCCATGGCGACGAGACCGCGCCGCTCAAGGCGATGCTGGTCGATTCGTGGTACGACGCCTATCTCGGCGTCATCGTTCTGGTCCGCATCCATGACGGCGTGCTCAGGAAGGGCCAGCAGATCCGCATGATGGGCACGGGTGCGAAATACCAGGTCGACCGCGTCGGCGTCATCACCCCCAAGATGGTCATGGTCGACGGTCTCGGCCCCGGCGAGCTCGGCTTCATCACCGCGTCCATCAAGGAGGTCGCCGACACCCGCGTCGGCGACACCATCACCGAGGAAAAGCGCCCCACCGCCACCGCCCTGCCGGGCTTCAAGCCGGCCCAGCCGGTGGTGTTCTGCGGCCTCTTCCCGGTCGACGCCGCCGATTTCGAGGCCCTGCGCGCCGCCATGGGCAAGCTGCGCCTCAACGACGCCAGCTTCTCCTTCGAGATGGAGACCTCGGCCGCGCTCGGCTTCGGCTTCCGCTGCGGCTTCCTCGGCCTGCTCCATCTCGAGATCATCCAGGAGCGGCTGGAGCGCGAGTTCGACCTCGACCTGATCGCCACCGCGCCCTCCGTCGTCTACCGCCTGCATCTGACCGACGGCGAGCTGCGCGAGCTCCACAACCCGGCCGACATGCCCGATCCCGTCGCCATCGCCGCCATCGAGGAGCCGTGGATCCGCGCCACCATCCTCACCCCCGACGACTATCTCGGCGCCATCCTGAAGCTCTGCCAGGAGCGGCGCGGCATCCAGGCCGACCTCTCCTATGTCGGCGCCCGCGCCATGCTCACCTACGACCTGCCGCTCAACGAGGTCGTGTTCGATTTCTACGACCGGCTGAAGTCGATCTCACGCGGCTACGCCTCCTTCGACTACCAGCTCACCGACTATCGCGAGGGCGACCTCGTCAAGATGTCGATCCTGGTCAACGAGGAGCCGGTCGACGCGCTCTCCATGCTGGTCCACCGCTCGGCGGCCGAAAAGCGCGGCCGTGCCATGTGCGAGAAGCTCAAGGACCTGATCCCCAAGCACATGTTCAAGATCCCGATCCAGGCCGCCATCGGCGGCCGCGTCATTGCCCGCGAGACCATCTCGGCGCTCAGGAAGGACGTCACCGCCAAGTGCTACGGCGGCGACGTCACGCGCAAGCGCAAGCTTCTGGAAAAGCAGAAGGAGGGCAAGAAGCGCATGCGCCAGTTCGGCAAGGTCGAGATCCCGCAGGCGGCGTTTATCGAAGCCTTGAAGATGGGGGATTGAGCGGTCGGGCCGCAGGCCCGACGCATAGACCCAGTGAGTCTATGCGAGCGAAAATCCGGGTGGGAGCTGCCGGAGGCAGCGGGTCCCACCCCGGGCGTCTATGACACGCGATGACTTCCTTCCTCGTTGAGGGGGGGGCGAGCTGCCGGTTCGCGAAGCGAATCCGTCGTGCCGGTGGCCGATGGAAGGCCGGCGAGCGCCGGGACGGTGCGTAGCACGGCGCTGCGATGTCACTCTTCCGGTAGCGACAGTCTCGCTGGCGCGGGCGTACACCAGCTCATCCTATGCTAACCCCGTCGCCAAACTTCGGGATGCAGAGCGCTGATTGCCTTAAGCCGTTTAAGGCGCTCTTTGTCTTCCTTAATGTCATTGACGCCTGAATCGCCGCCGTCAAGCGGGGACTTAGACGCCATCCGCAGCAACTCGTCGATCTCCTCAGCCGCACCTTGGACGGCCGATGAAGCGTCCTTTACGGCTCTAAATGCTCGGGCCTTGATCTCTTTGGGCAAGCCATCCATAGGAAATTTTCTTAAGCTATGTACGCCGCCGGCGACGTATTCTTCGCACTCAGTAAGTCGCCTTCGTAGGTCTCTAAGACGTCGCAGCGAGCTCCTATTCAGAGCGACCGCGTCAATTGTGAACTCACCTATGGCCGTCTTCCCCTCGACCCGCAGCTCGGAGACCGAAAAATGCCTCTCGCGCTGGTCCCAGTCCGGTCTAAATATACGATATCCCAAATTCTTGATCTTTTCGGAAAGCAATCGCGCACCTTTTCGTGTATTGCACTCATCACAACAGTAAAGCAAGTTTTCGTATTCGTTTATCAGGTCAGGGCGATGTTTTTGGGATTCGTAATGATCTATGGTAAAGCGAATAGCTGTTGCTTCAGATTCCGACATTGTGCAATATGCACAGGAAAAAAAGAAGTCTCGTCGAAGTAATGGTTTGTAATCTTGATATTTCATTCCGGTTGGAGCTTGGGAGCGTACAACATCAGCGCCTTTTTCTACGACCTCATTCGGCATCTAGCGCTTCCCCTTTTTCATAAATCGCTCCAATTCCGAACGAAGCGCGGATAGTTCTTTACCCAGTCGCTCGTACATATCAATCTTAGATTCAATTGCATCTAAGTGAAGTCCATGTCTTGCGTCCTCTATCCGGTCTAGCGACCAATCGACATAGGTTAGTCTGTTTTGTTCTTGCCGGCTAAGTCCGGTTTCAAATTTTTTCTGTACAAGCTGATGTCTTTCTTCAAGAAGATTGTTTCGTTCAGATTCAGATATTTTCGAAGCATTTATTCGACCAGCGGCGCGAGCGCTGGCGGCTCTGGCGAGTCGTTCGACGCTAGTCCCCCTGAATTCAAGTGCCTCTGGCTCGGGGGAATCGTCTCCGACCCAGCTTGCTTCCCCTGATCTAAACGGAGAAGTAGAACCTTCGGAATCAAGTGGATCAATGTCAAGAGTTAGTTGTCGATCGGAGGATCTCTTCATCAAATCGGTTCCCTTCACCCACATCTTCGAAGTATGCAAGCGCTGAACGCCTAGCTCGTTCCAATTCTTCCTTCAATACGTCTTTCGTTATCGGTTTTATTTTTCTGTAATTTCGTTGCCAATCAAGTTTGACGGAAAGCATAGTATTTTCTTGGTCGTCACTTTTTTTAATTTGATGGATGCATCTATCAGTGTGCTCATCATTATTATCAACTATGCCAGTTATGTTAACGGAGAATCCTCCTGTTACGTCTATCCATGGCCGCCGAAAATAGGTAATCAATCGTGTCAGGCCAGGTGGCAAGTCCTTCTCATCAACATCTGTAGTGCTAACTATGCCAGTTCTTGTGATGTGTCGTTCCTTGCTGCGCGGCAGGCATAATGTCGCCTCCACGAGGCGGTCTAGGATGGTTGGGAGGAGCGTCGTGTAGGGTTGTGCGGACGACAGTAACTCGCCCACGGGGAGCCCCCCGCTTACCGATCTGAAGCGCATCTTATGTTGAAAATTGACAAAAACGCGGTGAAAATCGATCCCGTACTTAAAACCGTCGTCTCCGGAAAACTCAAAGGCAAAAGGTTCATTCTTTTCGACCGTTATATTTGTTGGTGTATCTGCCGCTATCTTGTTTAATAGGGGAGATAAACTATCAAGTAGAGAACTGCCTGATGCAAAGTGCGGTTCTAGTCCAAATCCAGCGCTTGGCACCGAGAATAATTTATCGCACCAACTCACTATTCGCCTCCGTTCTTCGGTCCGCATGATAGCCTCGTGTTCTGGCGCGCTCAAGGTAGGCTCGCTCCGCGGAGAACGAACAAATGCGTATCCGGGGGAGCTACGCCTTCCGTTTTGCGTTCGAATGTGAAGGCGGAAATTTCCGGAAAATCTTGCACACCGAAGAACTTTATCCACGCCCTTCCCACCCTCTCGTATCATCCCCCTCGATCGCCGCGCGGGAAACGGATGCGCACCGAGCCTCCGGGCGGCGTCCGGCGCCGGACCGGTGGTGCTACGGTGGCATCACTGGAGGATGACTCCCCAGGTCCGGGCCCCAGGGTGAGGTGCGGGGCCGACAGGGTTCCGGTCGCGAGGCCACCGGCTTTGCGAGTGCCGTGTGTTCTGAGGCGAACGTGCGGCAACGCGCACCTGCACATCCGGGCAAGCACGCCGGGCGGGCGGCCGCGAGGTCGCACGTTACACTTAGATGAGCGACCGGACGGCCGCCCGTCTTCCCCTTTCAATGGCCAGACGCGTTTCGCGGGCGTGGTCGCGACGGCGCATGCCGCAAGGCCGACGGGCCGTCGCGCCTCATGGCGCGCCCCCGCGGAGGCCAGCGAGCCGAAAGGCGAGCGCACGGCCGTGAGCGAAAGGAGAAAAGCGTGTGCACAGGAATGGCGAAACGAGCGCGGCCGGCCAATCTCCCCACCCGTGGGGGAGATGTCCGGCAGGACAGAGGGGGGCGCGAAGGGGCACCGGCCTCTCCGCGAATCCTCCCCCGCTTCGCAGGGGAGGATCGGCGCCCGCATCTCCGGCGTTGGCCGGGTCCCCGCTGCCTTCGCAGCGTCCCGGCGCTCGCCGGCCTTCCGTCGTGCCACCGGCACGACGGATTCGCTTCGCGAACCGGCTGCTCGCCCCCCGCTTCGCAGGGGAGGATCGGCGCCCGCATCTCCGGCGTTGGCCGGGTCCCCGCTGCTTTCGCAGCGTCCCGGCGCTCGCCGGCCTTCCGTCGTGCCACCGGCACGACGGATTCGCGTCGCGAACCGGCTGCTCGCCCCCCGCTTCGCAGGGGAGGATTGGCACCCGCATCGCCGGCGTCGGCCACCCTCGCCGCCACCCCCTTCAAAACACCTTTTCCACCGGGGAAAAAGTCCTTGATACCTTTTACGAATTGACGCCTTCCGCTGCCTTGTGTTGAACGCGTTCACTTTCATGTCAGGCAATGCTGGCGTTGCGGGCCGGCCCGGAAAGCGAGGCGGGATGAGCGAGCGGATCGAGATCGAGGGCCTGAAGGTCGACCGGGTGCTTTTTGATTTCGTGGTCGGCGAGGCCCTGCCGGGCACCGGCGTCGAGCCGCCAAAATTCTGGGCCGAGCTGTCGCGCATCGTGCATGAGCTGACGCCGAAGAACCGCGCGCTCCTGAAAAGGCGCGACGAGCTGCAGGAAAAGATCGACCGCTGGCACCGCGACAATGGCGCCCCGTCCGACCTTGCCGCCTACAAGGCGTTCCTGACCGACATCGGCTATCTGAAGCCCGAGGGGCCGGCCTTCTCCGTCACCACCGCCCATGTCGATCCCGAGATCGCCGGCATCGCCGGCCCGCAGCTGGTGGTGCCGGTGATGAATGCGCGCTACGCGCTCAACGCCGCCAATGCACGCTGGGGCTCGCTCTACGACGCGCTTTACGGCACCGACGCCATTCCCGAATCCGACGGCGCCGAAAAGGGCGAGGCCTACAATCCGCGCCGCGGCAACCGCGTCATCGCCTGGGCGCGCGCCTTCCTCGACGACGCCTGCCCGACCGGGGCCGGAGATTATGGCTGGGCCGCGATCCGCGGCCTCAGGGTCGAGAACGGCCGCCTCGTGCTCGACTTCCCGGCCGCCTCCGCCGGCCTCGCCGACCCGGCGCAGTTTGCCGGCTACACCGGCGCGACCGAGGCCCCGAGCAGCGTCTACCTGAGAAAGAACGGCCTCCACATCCAGGTCGTCATCGACCGCAGCCACCCGATCGGCGCCAACGACCCGGCCGGCATCGCCGACGTCGTGCTGGAGGCCGCCGTCACCACGATCATGGACTGCGAGGATTCGGTCGCCGCCGTCGATGCCGAGGACAAGGTCGTCGCCTACCGCAACTGGCTCGGCCTGATGCGCGGCGACCTTGCCGAGGAGGTCACCAAGGACAAGACCTTCGTGCGCCGGCTGAGGCCCGACCGCGAGCTTTCCGCGCCCGACGGCTCGAAGGCGACGCTGCCCGGCCGCTCGCTGATGCTGGTGCGCAATGTCGGCCACCTGATGACCAATCCGGCGATCCTCGACCGCGACGGCGCCGAGGTGCCGGAAGGCATCATGGACGCCATGATGACCGGCATGATCGCGCTACACGATGTCGGCCCGCGCGGCCGCCGCGCCAATTCGCGCGCCGGCTCGGTCTATGTCGTCAAGCCCAAGATGCACGGGCCGGAGGAGGTGGCCTTCGCCGTCGAGCTGTTCGGCCGCGTCGAGGCTGCGCTCGGCATGGCCAGAAACACCATCAAGATGGGCATCATGGACGAGGAGCGCCGCACCACGGTCAACCTCAAGGAGGCGATCCGCGCGGCCGCCGAGCGTGTCGTCTTCATCAACACCGGCTTTCTCGACCGCACCGGCGACGAGATCCACACCTCGATGGAGGCCGGGCCGATGATCCGCAAGGGCGACATGAAGCAGGCCGCCTGGATTGCCGCCTACGAGGCCTGGAACGTCGATATCGGGCTCGAATGCGGGCTCGCCGGCCACGCCCAGATCGGCAAGGGCATGTGGGCGATGCCGGACCTGATGGCCGCCATGCTCGAACAGAAGATCGGCCATCCGAAGGCCGGCGCCAACACCGCCTGGGTGCCGTCGCCGACCGCCGCCACGCTGCACGCCACCCATTACCACAAGGTCGACGTCGCCGCCGTGCAGGAAGAGCTCAAGGAGCGCCCGCGCGCCAGCCTCGACGACATCCTGTCGGTGCCGGTCGCCACCCGGCCCAACTGGTCGGAGGAGGACAAGCGCCAGGAACTCAGGAACAACGCGCAGGGCATTCTCGGCTATGTCGTGCGCTGGATCGACCAGGGCGTCGGCTGCTCCAAGGTGCCCGACATCAACGATGTCGGCCTGATGGAGGACCGCGCCACCTTGCGCATCTCCTCCCAGCACATGGCCAACTGGCTGCATCACGGCGTCGTCTCCAAGGACGAGGTGATGGCGGTGATGAAGGAGATGGCCGCGGTCGTCGACCGCCAGAACGAGGCCGACCCGAACTACCGGCCGATGGCGCCCGATTTCGAGGGCTCCATCGCCTTCCAGGCCGCCTGCGACCTCGTGTTCAAGGGCCGCGAGCAGCCGAGCGGCTACACCGAGCCGGTGCTGCATCGCCGCCGGCTGGAGCTGAAGGCGCAGCGCGCCGCCGGCTGAGAGGAGGCGCCGCTCCCTCCCCCTTGAGGGGAGGGTGGACGGGCAGGGCCCGGCCGGGTGGGGTCCCCTCCACCGGCACGCCAGGCGGCCCCTCGCACCATCGTCGCGCTTGTTTGCCGGGCGGCTTTTGCCTATGCGGGTGCGATGAAGGTGCTTGCCATCGACACCGCCGCCGAGCTCTGCGCGGCCTGCGTCTTCGACGCCGCCGCCGGCGTCGAACTCGGCCGCTCCGTCCGCGACATCGGCAAGGGCCATGCCGAGGTTTTGATGCCGGTGATCGCCGAAGCGCTCTCCGAAGCCGGCACGGCGTATGACGGCCTCGGCGCCGTCGCGGTCGCCGTCGGACCGGGCTCCTTCACCGGCGTCAGGATCGGCGTCGCCGCAGCCCGCGGCCTTGCCCTTGCGCTCGGGATTCCCGCGACCGGCGTCACCACGCTCGCCGCCATCGCCCATGAGGCCCGCCGCGCCTATCCCGGCCGCGCCGTCCTCGCCGTCATCGACGCCAAGCGCGACGAGCTCTACGCCGCCCTCTTCGACGCCGAAGGCTCCGAGACCGCCCCGCCCTTCATCACCCATGCCGCCGAGGCCGCCGCCCTTGCCCGCGACGCCGACGCCGTGCTCGCCGGCTCCGGCGCTGCCCTCGTCGCCGCCGTTCCCGGCGCACCTCCCTTCGCGATCGCCGCCGAGACCCGCACCGCCGACATTTCCGCCTATGCCGCCTGCGCCATCGCCGCCGGCTTTTCCGGCAACAAGCCCAAGCCGGTCTATCTGCGTGGCGCCGACGCCCGTCCGCAATCCGGCTTCGCCCTGCCGCGCAAGGGGGCCTGATGCGCACCACCTTCTTTCCCGGCCGCAAGCGCGAATACGCCATGGAGCCGCTGCGCCCCGTGGATGCTACCGCCCTTGCCAACCTCCATCAGGACGGCTTTGCGCGTCCCTGGAGCGACGGCGAGTTCGCCGCCCTGCTCGAGCAGGAGCCGGTCTTCGGTTTCGCCGCCCGCGAGGTCGGCCGTCCCAAGGCGCCGCCGTCGGGCTTCGTGCTCGCCCGCCTCGCCGCCGGGGAAGCGGAGATCCTGATGATCACCGTCGCCCGCGCCGTCCGCCGCTCCGGCATCGGCTGGTCGCTGATGGATGCCGTCCTGCGCGAGCTTCACGCCCAGCGCGCCGAAAGCCTGTTCCTCGAGGTCGACGAGACCAATCACGGTGCCATCGCGCTCTACCGCCGCCTCGGCTTCATCCAGGTCGGCAACCGGCCCGGCTATTACGAAAACCCGGGCGCCGGACGCAGCGGCGCGCTTGTCATGCGCCGCGATCTTCGCTAGCGCTCCGCCGGCGGCTGCGGCGCCTTTCGCAGAAAATTCAGGGGACAGCACAACGATGATGGGGATGGTCCGCGCCGGACTTGTGCTTGTGGTGCTGATCCCGGCAACGCTCCTCGCCGCCGGCGTGCAGATGGTCGCGCTCGCCACCGGCTTTCCCGACCGCGGCCTGATGCCGATGCTCTGGCACCGCATGGCGCTGCGTCTCGTCGGCATCCGCTTGCATCTCAGCGGCGAACCCGCAACCGACCGGCCGCTGCTGATCGTCGCCAATCACGTCTCCTGGACAGACATACCCGTGCTCGGTGCGCTGATGTCGCTCGGCTTCGTCGCCCGCGCCGACATGGCCGGCTGGCCGATCTTCGGCTTTCTCGCCAAGCTGCAGCGCAGCATCTTCGTCGAGCGCGACCGCATCCGCACCTCCGCCGCCCAGACCAGGGAATTGGGGGAGCGCCTCGCCGAAGGGGATGTCATGGTGCTTTTTGCCGAGGGCACGACGTCGGACGGCAACACACTGTCGCCCTTCAAGAGCACACTCATCGGCGCCGCGCAGGCCGCACTCGCCCAGGTTCAGGAAAAGAAAGGCGGCCCGGCCTCGGTTCGCGTCCAGCCGGTGACCATCGCCTATACGCGCCTGCACGGCATGCCGATGGGACGTTACCACCGCCGCCATGCCTCATGGATCGGCGACGCCGACCTCATCCCGCATGTCGGCCAGCTGATCCGCGAGGGCGGCATGGATGTCGAGGTTCATTTCGGCGAGCCGGTCGAGGTGACGCGCGAGAGCGACCGCAAGAAGGTCACGCGCCAGATCGAGGCCGAGATAAGGGAACGGCTGACTCAGGCGCTGCGCAACCCGCGCCCGTCCTCGCGGGGCTGATCGCCGCAGGCTTCCGTGAGCGCTCGGTATGTGTCGATGTCGCCTGGCCTGCCGGTGAAGTAGCCCTGGATCAGGTCGCAGCCCTCGGCGCGCAGGAAGTCGAGCTGTGCCTGGCTTTCGACCCCCTCGGCCGCGACCTCGAGCTCGAGCGCGTGACCGAGCCCGACGATGGAGCGGATGATCGCCGCCGAGTGCTTCATTCGTCCGAGGTTCGCCGTGAAGGAACGGTCGATCTTCAGCGTCGAAAGCGGAAACGCCTGCAGGTAGGAGAGCGACGAATAGCCGGTGCCGAAATCGTCGAGCGCGATCCTCACCCCGATCGCCCGCAATTCGTGCAGCACCGACATTGCCTGCTCGAAATCGTGCACCATCACGCCTTCGGTGATCTCCAGCTCCAGCCGTTCCGGCGGCAGTCCGCACTCGTCCAGGATCGTGGCGACGCGCACGGCCAGCGTGTCGCTGCGGAAGTGGACCGGCGAGATGTTCACCGCGATGCGCAGCGGGTTGACCCAGCTCGCCGCCTCGCGGCAGGCGCTGCGCAGGATCCATTCCGACATCTCGACGATCGTGTTGTCTTCCTCGGCAAGCGGAATGAAGCTCGCCGGCGCAATCAGGCCGCGGCTCGGGTGGTTCCAGCGCACCAGCGCTTCGAACGCCGCCACCGCGCCGTCGCGGCCATACTGCGGCTGGTAGTGAAGGGTCAGCGCGTCCGTCCGGAGGG
Organism: Nitratireductor mangrovi; assembly: GCF_007922615.2. Classification (NCBI taxonomy): domain Bacteria; kingdom Pseudomonadati; phylum Pseudomonadota; class Alphaproteobacteria; order Hyphomicrobiales; family Phyllobacteriaceae; genus Nitratireductor; species Nitratireductor mangrovi. The sequence continues at coordinate 4,558,868 of NZ_CP042301.2, forward strand.
CGTCACTCAGTTCGTTTTTCAGCGTATGTTTGTCGCGCGCGGCCATCTCGGCGTCGGCGTCGAAGAACACGATTGGTTCGCCGGCGTGGCGCCTGGCCCGCGCAAGGGCCGAACTGGCGTTCGCGAGCAGCGTGGCCCCATCCGCGCCGTCGGCCGGAAACACCGCGCAGCCGACTGCTATGCTTTGCCGGCGATCGCCAGGCTTGCGGGTTCCCGCTGCGGCCGCAGTACACAGTTTTTCTGCAAAACGGCGCAGTTCCTTGCGTCCGCGCGGCGTGCGGATGACGAAGGCGAAGGTGTCCGCCGCGATGTGAAAGAGCGTGGCGTTTCCACCAGCCTCGCGAAGCCGCGCCGCGATTGCCTTCATGGCTTCATCGCCGGCTGCATGCCCGAACATGTCGGTGATGTGGCCGTGACCGACCAGGTCGACCTTCATGACGGCGAAGGGGCGGCGTGACCCTTCGCGTTCGGTCAGGAGGTTCGAGAGAAAATCCGAGAAGGCGGCACGGTTGGGCAGGTCCGTCAGGGGGTCGTGTCGGGCCAGACGCGCCGCTTCGCGTTCGGCCTGTTTGCGCGCCGAGATGTCGAGTAGCACGTTCACTGCGCCGATCAGTCGGCCGGAGCTGTCGTGGATCGGTGTCGGGAACGGTGCGAATGGCACCCGCGTGCCGTCCGGGCGCTCGGCGATCGCCTCGGCGCCGCGCACCGGCCGCTCTTCCCGGATGGCCTGCGCCATAGGGCAGTCCTCATGCGCCAGCGGCGCGCCGTCTGAACGATAGAGCTGCTTCGTGATGCACCAGCGGTCGACGCCGAGCTTCGGCTCCCGGCCGGCGAAGGTGACGGCGGCCTTGTTGAAGTAGGTGATGCGGCCGGTGATGTCGGTGGCGTAGACAGGCGTCGGCAACAAGTCGAGCATCGCGCGCACGGCGACCTCGTCGGGCTGCTCGGGCGCCGAAACGCTGCCCGCCCGGCGTGGTGCCGCGTGATGCGTCACGATGTGCGAAAGCGCGGTTGCAACACGCTCGGACGAAAGGCCGAGCCCGCCGAGTGACAGCGGTGCGCCGTCCCGCAGCGCGGTGGCTATGCCGGCCGATACGCTCACGAAGCCCACGCGGCCATGTCCCTGGCCTCTCCGTTGCTGGCGATACGCGACCGGGCTGCGGTCCCTGATCCTGATGCCATGCGCCCCCGCATGTCGTCCCCGTCCGGCGGACCTGTCAGTGCAGGCCGTCTGCTTGGCCGGAGGCTAGGGCGAGAAGTTGAATCAATCTCTACCGGCCACTCCCCAAATCTTGGGATGAATTGCTCAAAAGCGGCCAGCAACCTGCTTTGGTTCGCATTTCCCGCGTCTTCGAAGGCAGCTGTTAACCGTAATTTCACGGAACTCCCGCTAGCGCTGATGATGCCAGGGAAGCTGCCGAAGTGAGCCGGGTCCGACGCCGCGATGGGGACGCGGAGTGGCGACGATTACCGGTATCCATCGCCGCAAGCCGCAGATCGCCCGAGAGGCTGGCAGCAGGACTGATATCGCAGGCGGGGATGACCGACGAATGAAGAACGCAAGAATATCAACCAAGCTGGCGGCGGCCTTCTTGGCCGTCGTGGCCATCATCGTGGCGATGAGTGGAGTCACGCTTTGGAACCTGGCGACAATAAAGCAGGCTGACATCTCGGCGCAGCGCTCCAAGGCTGCCGCGGGGGCGGCCATGAATGCCCGCATGGCGCTTGCGCGAATCGAGGGCTCATATCGCGGCTTCCTGCTCTCGCAGGACAAATTCTATCTTGAGCGTGTCGACAGCCATGAGGCCGGCCTGCGCGAGAAGCTCGCCGAATTGAAAGCGCTCGAAGGCGGAACGCCCGAGGCCGGTGAGCGATTGGACGCCATCGTGGCGGCTTTGGACACGTATCGCAGCGACGTCATCGAAGCCGGCAAGAAGCTGGCAGCCGATCCGATCTTCCGCTTCAAGGCGATCGAGATGGTTGGCCCCAAGGGATTGGCCGATACGTTGATCGAGCCGATCGAGGCGGGCATCGACGGCTTCATTGCGGAGGAAGTCGAAGCCAATGCGCGCCTGAGTGCCGCGCTCGAAAAAGCGGTGTCGGACGCCGAGATCGCACTTTATGTCGGACTTGCCGTTTCGGTCCTGCTCGCCATCGCGCTCGGTTATGCGCTGAGTCGGCTGACGGCAACGCCGATCCGCACGCTGACCCATGTTATGGGTCGTTTGGCGTCTGGTGAGAACGATGTTGATGTTCCAGCGACGGATCGCCGTGACGAGATCGGCCGCATGGCGCAGGCGGTACAGGTGTTCAAGGACGCCGCGATCGAGAAGGTGAGGGTCGAGGCGCAGGCTGTGGAGCTTCGCCAGGGTGCGGAGGCCGAGCGCAGCCGCACCGAGGCGGAGAAGGCGCGCGAGGCGGCCGAGGACCATGTCGCGGTGAGCGCGCTGGCCGAGGGCCTTGCCAGCCTTGCGCGGGGCGACCTGACGCACCGTATCGAGGCCGAGTTCGCACCCAAGACGCAGAAGCTGAAGGACGACTTCAACGCCGCCATGGCGCAGCTTCAGGAGACAATGGGCCAGATCACCGGCGCCATCGACACGATGAAGACGGGCACCGGCGAGATCAGCCAGGCCGCCGACGATCTGTCGCGGCGCACCGAGCAGCAGGCTGCGAGCCTTGAGGAGACGGCGGCGGCACTCGACGAGATCACCCGCACGGTCAAGCAGACGGCGGAAGGCGCGCGCCAGGCGGCGCAGGTGTCGGGCGAGGCGCGCGGCGGCGCGGAGAAGTCCGGCGCGGTGGTTCGCGAGGCGGTCGGCGCCATGGCGCAGATCGAGAAGTCTTCGGAGCAGATCGGTCAGATCATCGGGGTGATCGACGAGATCGCCTTCCAGACCAACCTTCTGGCGCTCAACGCCGGTGTCGAGGCGGCGCGCGCCGGCGAGGCCGGCAAGGGCTTTGCGGTGGTCGCCCAGGAGGTGCGGGCGCTGGCGCAGCGTTCGGCCGAGGCGGCCAAGGAGATCAAGGAGCTGATCTCGACCTCGACCGAGCAGGTTAATCAGGGTGTCGGCCTTGTCGGCCAGACCGGCGAGGTTCTGGAACTGATCGTGGGCCAGGTGACGGAGATGTCGGACCTGGTGAACCGGATCGCGGAATCGGCGCAGGAGCAGTCGACCGGGCTGGGCCAGGTCAATGTCGCGGTCAACCAGATGGACCAGGTGACGCAGCAGAACGCGGCGATGGTCGAGGAATCGACGGCGGCGAGCCATTCGCTGGCCAGGGAGGCGGACGCGCTGGCAGGCCTGATCGCGCGCTTCAAGGTCGGCGGTGCCAGGCCGGCCAACGCCAATGCCGCGCCCGCCAGGCCGCGGCAGCCCGTCGCCCAGCTCAAGACCGTCGACGCCCGCAAGCCCGAACCCTCCGCAGACGCCGACGGATGGGAAGAGTTCTGAGGCGGGGCATGAGAGGTGCCGATCGATATCGCGTCGTGCCGGCCGCCTCGCTGGCCACGAAAAGACTGCGCCGCGGGCGCGTACGCATTCGAGTCTTCGAGACCTTTCCGGTCGCAAACCATCGCTGAATTCACTTGGGGGCCAACATGAATTCACTTCGCATCTCGACCCGCCTCTACCTGCTTGTCGGGCTGGCGCTGTCGATCATGATCGCCATCGTCGTCTTCGCGGCGGTTCAGGAAAACAACAAGCTCGTCGCCGAACGAAAGGCGATGCTCGCGGCGATGAACGAAAACGCGGTCAGCGTCTTCGCGGCCTATCACGAGCTTGAGAAGGCCGGTACCGTGACACGCGAGGAAGCGCAGGCCCGCGCCATCGCGGCCGTCGAGGCGATGCGCTACCAGGATTCCGGCTATTTCTGGATCAACGACCTGAACCAGATGATGATCATGCATCCGATCAAGCCGGAGATGAACGGAACCGACCAGTCGGCCCTCAAGGACCCGACCGGCAAGTTCCTGTTCCAGGAAATGGTCGCGCTGGTGAAAGCCGAGGGCAAGGGCTTCGTCGACTACATGTGGCCCAAGCCCGGTTTCGAGGAGCCTGTCCAGAAGTACAGCCACGTGCATGGCTTCGCGCCATGGGGCTGGCTGGTCGGGACCGGCGTCTATGCCGACGACCTCGCGGCCATGTTCCGCCGCAACGCCGCCATGTTCGGCGCGGCGCTGCTGGTCGGCGTGCTGCTGGTGTCGCTGGCAGCCTTCGCCATCGTGCGTTCCATCGTCAAGCCGGTCGGCGCCCTGACCCATGTTATGGGTCGTTTGGCGTCTGGTGAGAACGATGTTGATGTTCCAGCGACGGATCGCCGTGACGAGATCGGCCGCATGGCGCAGGCGGTGCAGGTGTTCAAGGACGCCGCGATCGAGAAGGTGAGGGTCGAGGCGCAGGCTGTGGAGCTTCGCCAGGGTGCGGAGGCCGAGCGCAGCCGCACCGAGGCGGAGAAGGCGCGCGAGGCGGCCGAGGACCATGTCGCGGTGAGCGCGCTGGCCGAGGGCCTTGCCAGCCTTGCGCGGGGCGACCTGACGCACCGCATCGAGGCGGAGTTCGCACCCAAGACGCAGAAGCTGAAGGACGACTTCAACGCCGCCATGGCGCAGCTTCAGGAGACGATGGGCCAGATCACCGGCGCCATCGACACGATGAAGACGGGCACCGGCGAGATCAGCCAGGCCGCCGACGATCTGTCGCGGCGCACCGAGCAGCAGGCTGCGAGCCTTGAGGAGACGGCGGCGGCACTCGACGAGATCACCCGCACGGTCAAGCAGACGGCGGAAGGCGCGCGCCAGGCGGCGCAGGTGTCGGGCGAGGCGCGCGGCGGCGCGGAGAAGTCCGGCGCGGTGGTTCGCGAGGCGGTCGGCGCCATGGCGCAGATCGAGAAGTCTTCGGAGCAGATCGGCCAGATCATCGGGGTGATCGACGAGATCGCCTTCCAGACCAACCTGCTGGCGCTCAATGCCGGTGTCGAGGCGGCGCGCGCCGGCGAGGCCGGCAAGGGCTTTGCGGTGGTCGCCCAGGAGGTGCGGGCGCTGGCGCAGCGTTCGGCCGAGGCGGCCAAGGAGATCAAGGAGCTGATCTCGACCTCGACCGAGCAGGTTAATCAGGGTGTCGGCCTTGTCGGCCAGACCGGCGAGGTTCTGGAACTGATCGTGGGCCAGGTGACGGAGATGTCGGACCTGGTGAACCGGATCGCGGAATCGGCGCAGGAGCAGTCGACCGGGCTGGGCCAGGTCAATGTCGCGGTCAACCAGATGGACCAGGTGACGCAGCAGAACGCGGCGATGGTCGAGGAATCGACGGCGGCGAGCCATTCGCTGGCCAGGGAGGCGGACGCGCTGGCAGGCCTGATCGCGCGCTTCAAGGTCGGCGGTGCCAGGCCGGCCAACGCCAATGCCGCGCCCGCCAGGCCGCGGCAGCCCGTCGCCCAGCTCAAGACCGTCGACGCCCGCAAGCCCGAACCCGCCGCAGACGCCGACGGATGGGAAGAGTTCTGAGGCGGGGCAGCGAACCCGGTCACGTTGAATTGCAAGCCGCGCCCTCCGGGGCGCGGTTTCGTTTTTGAGGAACGGCACCGGGGAGGCGCGGTGAGCCGCACCCCCTGTCCAATTCCTGCGAAAACCGTTAGAAGCCCGGCCATGAGCGAGACCACGACCATGCAAGCCGGTCTTCCGGCCAGCAATCCCGGCACGGGCGCGACGAAGAAGGTCTTCGTCAAGACCTATGGCTGCCAGATGAATGTCTACGATTCCCAGCGCATGGCCGATGCGCTGGCGGCGGACGGTTATGCCGCGACCGAGGTCATGGAGGAGGCCGATCTTGTCCTGCTCAACACTTGCCATATCCGCGAGAAGGCGGCCGAGAAGGTCTATTCCGAGCTCGGCCGTATCCGCAAGCTGAAGGCCGAGCGCGCCAGCCTTGGACGCGACACCGTGATCGGGGTCGCCGGCTGCGTGGCGCAGGCCGAGGGCGAGGAGATCGTGCGCCGCGCCCCGGTGGTCGATATCGTCATCGGCCCGCAGACCTACCATCGCCTGCCGGACGCTGTGAGGAAGGCCAGGGACGGCGGCAAGGTCGTCGAGACCGACTACGCCATCGAGGACAAGTTCGAACGCCTGCCCGCGCCGCGAAGGGCCGAACTGCGCCGCCGCGGCGTCACCGCCTTCCTGACCGTGCAGGAAGGGTGCGACAAGTTCTGCACCTTCTGCGTGGTGCCCTATACGCGCGGCTCCGAAGTTTCGCGGCCGGTCGCGCAGATCGTGCGCGAGGCCGAGCAGCTGGCCGCCGCCGGCGTGCGCGAGATCACCCTGCTCGGCCAGAACGTCAATGCCTGGCACGGCGAGGGGCCAGACGGTCGCCAATGGGGGCTGGGCGAACTGCTGTTCCGGCTCGCCGAAATCGCCGGCATCGGCCGGCTGCGTTACACGACCAGCCATCCGCGCGACATGGATGACGCCCTGATCGCCGCCCATCGCGACCTCGACAGGCTGATGCCCTACCTGCATTTGCCGGTGCAGGCCGGGTCCGACCGCATTCTCAAGGCCATGAACCGCCGCCACACGGCGGATGACTATCTGCGCCTGATCGACCGTATCCGCGCTGCCAGGCCCGATATCGCGCTTTCCGGCGATTTCATCGTCGGCTTTCCGGGCGAGACGGATGCCGATTTCGAGGCGACGATGCAGATCGTGCGCGATGTCACATTCGTGCAGGCCTTTTCGTTCAAATATTCGCCACGGCCCGGCACGCCGGGCGCCGACATGGACGCTCAGGTCGACGAAAGCGTGAAGGACGAGCGCCTGCAGCGCCTGCAGGCCCTTTTGGCCCGCCAGCAGCGTGAATTCGCCGACGCGCTGGTCGGCCGAAAGACGGACGTCCTGATCGAAAAGCCCGGCCGTTCGCCGGGCCAGTGGGTCGGGCGTTCGCCATGGCTGATGCCGGTTATTCTTGATGAAAAGGCCGGCGAAATCGGCGACATTGTCGATGTTCGAATCAACCGCGCGGCGGCCAACAGCCTGTTCGCGCAAGCCGTCTGAACGCTGTTGCGGGGCAAGCCCGGGAGACCTGTTTGAGCGCCGGCACCAATCTCAAGTTCAGCCCGTCCGGGGCATCGGACAAGGCTCACATCGTCCTGACCTTCGACAACAACAAGCATGCGAGCGCCCTCTACGGTCAGTTCGACCAGAACCTCGCCCGCATCGAGCAGCAGCTGTCCGTGGACATCAGGTCGAAGGGCAACCAGCTCTCCATCCAGGGCGAGGCGAGCGCGGCCGAGCAGGCCCGGCGCGCGCTCGACTATCTCTACGAACTGGCCCAGAAAGGCATGGATCTCTCCGGGTCCGAGGTCGACGGTGCGGTCCGCATGGCGATCGCCGCCGACGACCAGCTGAGCCTGCCGACGCTCGAGAAGAAAGGCCGCATGGCGACCGCGCAGATCACCACCCGAAAGCGCACGATCCACGCCCGCACGCCCAACCAGGACGCCTATATGCGCGCGCTCGACCGCGCCGAGCTGGTGTTCGGCATCGGCCCGGCCGGCACCGGAAAGACCTATCTCGCCGTTGCCCATGCCGCCATGCTGCTCGAGCGTGGCCTGGTCGAACGCGTCGTGCTGTCGCGTCCCGCGGTCGAGGCCGGGGAACGGCTGGGATTCCTGCCGGGCGACATGAAGGAGAAGGTCGATCCCTATCTCAGGCCGCTTTATGACGCGCTCTACGACATGATGCCGGCCGACAAGGTCGAGCGCGCTCTCGCCGCCGGGGTCATCGAGATCGCGCCGCTGGCCTTCATGCGCGGCCGCACGCTGGCCCACTCGGCGATCATCCTCGACGAGGCGCAGAACACGACCACCATGCAGATGAAGATGTTCCTGACCCGGCTTGGCGAGGGCGGACGCATGATCGTCACCGGCGACCCGACGCAGATCGACCTGCCGCACAACGCCAGGTCCGGCCTGGTCGAGGCCCTGCATGTGCTGGAGGATGTGCCGGGCATCGTCACCGTGCGCTTCGAGGACAAGGACGTCGTTCGCCATCCGCTGGTGGCCGAGATCGTGCGTGCCTATGACCGCCACGGTGTCGTGCGCGGGCAGGGCGAGGGGAACGTTTGAACGGCGCCGCCGGCGAAAGCTCGGCTCGCGGTGGTATCGACATCGACATCGCGGTCACGGTCGAGGCTGGCGACTGGGCTCCGGTCGAACGGCTGGAGCCCCTGGTCCGGCGCGCGGTCGACGCGACGGTCGGGGACCTCACTCCGAGTTTCGGCCTGACCGGTTTGCAAGCGACGGAACTGGGCGTCACCTTTACCGACGACGAAGCGATCCGGCAATTGAACGCCCAATGGCGCGGCAAGGACAAGGCGACCAACGTCCTGTCGTTCCCGGCCTTCGCCAATTTTTCGGCCGCCGGCGTTCCGCCCCTGCTCGGCGACATCGTGATTGCCGCCGAAACGGTCAGCTGCGAGGCCGCCCTGGAAGGCAAGCCGCTCGATCACCATCTCAGCCACCTCGTGGTTCATGGTCTGTTGCATCTCCTGGGCTATGATCACGAGACCGACGCCGAGGCGGAGGTGATGGAAGCGGCCGAGCGGCGCATCCTCGCGGTGCTTGCCATTGCCGACCCCTATGCGCTAACTGATCCGAGCGATTGACAGTACGACGATGAACCAGCGTGAACAGGCCGTGCCCGAGGGCGGCGGCGATGCACAGCCTTCCGGACCGGCCGAAGACGTTCCCAGTACCGGCGGGGAGGAGCGGTCGAATGGCGGCCTCTCCGCTTTCCAGCGTTTCCTGAACCTTTTCCGGTCCCGCAACGGCTCGACCTTGCGCGAGGATATCGCCGACGCGCTGGCCGAAGGCGAGGCGCATGGCGCCACCTTCTCGCCAGCCGAACGCGCCATGCTGCACAACATCCTGCGGCTGCGCGAGGTCCGGGTCGAGGACGTCATGGTGCCGCGGGCCGATATCGAATCGGCCGAACTGTCGACCTCGCTCGGCGACCTTTTGCGCATGTTCGAGGAATCGGGCCATTCGCGCATGCCGGTCTACGCCGAATCGCTCGACGATCCGCGTGGCATGGTTCACATCCGAGACGTCGTCGCGCATTTGACCAGGACGGCGCGGGCGAAAAAGACGCGCGGCGCCAGGAAGGCCGTGGACAAGACCACCGGCCTCGACCTCGGCAATGTCGACCTCTCGCGCACAATCGGCGAACTGAACCTCATCCGCCCCGTGCTGTTCGTGCCGCCGTCGATGCTGGCATCCGACCTGATGAACCGCATGCAGGCCGCGCGCACGCAGATGGCGCTGGTCATCGACGAGTATGGCGGCACCGACGGGCTGGTCTCGCTGGAGGACATCGTCGAGATGGTCGTCGGCGATATCGAGGACGAGCATGATGACGAGGAACCGCTGATCACCAAGGCCGGTGACGGGGTCTTCGTGGTCGATGCCCGCGCCGAGATCGACGATGTCGCCGAGGCGATCGGCGAAGGTTTCGCCGCTGGCGAACACAGCGAGGATGTCGACACGATCGGCGGCATCATCTTCAACGCGCTCGGCCGCGTCCCGGCGCGCGGCGAGGTGGTGCAGGCCATTCCCGGTTTCGAGTTTCATGTACTCGACGCCGACCCGCGCCGGGTCAAGCGCGTGAGGATCGTCCAGGGACGATCTCCGGTCAGGCGCGGGCGCGCGGCCAAGGAAACGCCGGTGGAAAGCGGGTGACCATCGGCGCCGCTCGCGGCGCCGGATGTCGCGCTGCCGCTTGGCAGGGAACAACGACGAGGACGGGGTAGCTCATGCCGACACGCAAGCGGATATTTTTCACCGGCGGGTCGGGCAAGGCCGGCCGGCATGTCGTCCCCTACCTGCTCGATCGTGGCCACCGCGTCGTCAATATCGATCTCACGCCGCTTGACCATCCGGGCGTCGACAACCTGACCGCGGACATCACCGATTCAGGGCAGATGTTCAACGCGATGACGTCCTACGCCAATTTCGACGAGCTCGAACCCGGAACGGGCGTTCCCGCCTTCGACGCGGTGGTGCATTTCGCCGCCATTCCGCGCATTCTGATCCACCCCGACAACGAGACCTTCCGCGTCAACGCGGTCGGCACCTACAACGTCATCGAGGCGGCGGTTAAGCTCGGCATCCGCAAGATCGTCATCGCCTCCTCCGAGACCACCTACGGCATCTGCTTCGCCGACGGGCTGGCCGACCCGGATTCGCTCCCGCTCGAGGAGGACTACGACGTTAGTCCGCAGGATTCCTATGCGCTGTCCAAGGTCGTCAACGAAAAGACGGCCCGCGCCTTCGCCCGTCGCTCCGGCTTCGACATCTACGCGCTGCGCATCGGCAATGTCGTCGAGCCGCATGAATATGCCGAACTGTTTCCGGCCTATTTCGCCAATCCCGCGATGCGCCGGCGCAACGCGTTCTGCTATATCGACGCCCGCGATCTCGGCCAGATCGTCGATCTCTGCCTGCAAAAGGACGGTCTGGGGTTCCAGCTGTTCAACGCCGGCAACGACACCAACGGCATGAACATCCCGACCGCCGAACTCGCCGAGCGCTTCTTTCCCGGCGTGCCGGTCACGCGCGAAATGGGCGAACACGAAGCGCTCTATTCCAACCGCAAGATTCGCGAAGTCCTGGGCTTCCGGGAACAGCACGACTGGCGCAAATATGTGAAGGTCTGACCGGGCGTCGGAATTCGCGTTGTGGGCCACGTCCCGTCCGGCTCCGCGCAATCCACGTTTGGCAGCTTTCGGCGCGGTTGCTACACCTCGGGCAGCTGATTCGCTTACTGGACGCCTTGATGGAAGACCTTGCCGCGCGCCTGATCTTGCTGTGGGGATGGCGGCGGGCGCTGGTTGCCTTCCTCGCCGGGGCGATCGCCGTGCTCGGCCAGGCGCCGTACGACTTCTTTCCCGCCTGTTTCGTTTCCTTCACGGTGCTGGTCTGGCTGCTCGACGGCGTCGCGCCCGAAGAGGGCGGCGGATTAGCCGCTCGCTGGAGGGCGTCCTTCGCGGTGGGATGGTGGTTCGGGTTCGGCTATTTCCTGGCCGGGCTGTGGTGGGTCGGCCAGGCTCTGCTGGTCGATGCCGACCAATTCGCATGGGCGCTTCCGCTCGCCGTGCTCGGCCTGCCGGCGGTGCTGGCCCTGTTCTATGGTGTCGCCACCCTGCTTGCCAGGCTCGCCTGGAGCGAGGGCCTGGGCCGTGTCGCGGCGCTCGCCGCCGGCTTCGGTATCGCCGAATGGCTGCGAACCTTCGTTCTGACCGGATTTCCCTGGAATGCGATCGGCTATGCCGCCATGCCGCTGCCGCTGCTGATGCAGTCGGTCCAGCTCGTCGGACTGGCCGGCATGAACGTGCTGGCCGTCTTCATCTTCGCCGCGCCTTCCTTGCTGGCCGGGCGCCAGCATCTCCGCATCGGCCTGGCGGCGTGCCTGCTTCTTGCCGCCGCCCATGCCGGCTATGGCTACCTCCGGCTTGCCGCCGTGCCCGACCCGGCAGAGGCGAAGAGCCTTCCGGTGCGCATCGTCCAGCCGTCAGTGTCGCAGGCCGGCAAGTGGGATGTCGGCGAACGGACCCGCATCATGGAGACGCTCCTGTCGCTGACCCGGCGGCCGCCATCGCAAGGCCGGCCGAAGCCCGAACTGGTCGTCTGGCCCGAAACCGCCGTACCCTTCGTCATTACCGAACGTCCCGAGGCGCTCGCCGCCATCGGCGAGGCGCTCGATGCCGGCCAGACCCTGTTTTTGGGTGCGGTGCGCTCGGAGGCAGCTGCGACCGGTGGAGAGGAACCCCGCTACTACAACGCGGTGGTCGCGATCGACGGCAGTGGCGAGATCGTCGATGCCGCCGACAAGGTACACTTGGTTCCCTTCGGCGAATATCTGCCATTCGAAGCGACGCTGAAGCTGGCCGGTCTCAGCACCGTCGCCGAGACGGTTGGCGGTTTCTCCGCCGGCTCCGCGCGCCGCACCCTCGAGGTGCCGGGCGGTGTCGTTGCCCTGCCGCTGATCTGCTACGAGATCATCTTCCCCGATCTGCTCGATGACGGTGCCGCGGTGGCCGACATCATCGTCAACGTGACCAACGATGCCTGGTTCGGCGACACGCCGGGCCCCTATCAGCATTTCCGTCAGGCGCAGGTGCGGGCGGTCGAGGCCGGGCTGCCGCTGATTCGCTCGGCCAACAACGGCATTTCGGCGGTTCTCGACGACAAGGGACGGGTCCTTGACGCCTTCGCGCTGGACGCTGTCGGCATTCTCGACGTCGAACTGGCCGTTCCGGCGCGTTCCGGCACCCCTGACTGGCCACCGGCGTTTAATGGGTTCTTGATAATATTGTTCTTTGCAACCATGGCTTGTGGTATGAATCTGACCCAGAGGCTACGGTCAACTTGAGAGGGTGAAAGCCGCTAAAGGCAGGCATACATTGCCAAATCGCCGTCTTTTCCCCTGCCCGAAATGGGGCTTCGGGCGCTTGGGGAACAGTTGGAGCCAAGAGACAAGCCCGTGCCAAACGGCGAGGTACCTATGCCTGACAACAAGAAAAAACCAAACCCGATCGACATACACGTCGGGAGCAGGGTCCGCTTGCGCAGGAACATGCTCGGGATGAGCCAGGAAAAGCTTGGCGAAAGTCTCGGGGTGACCTTTCAGCAGATCCAGAAATACGAAAAGGGAACCAACCGCGTCGGCGCCAGCCGGCTGCAGGCCATCGCGACGATCCTCAACGTCCCGGTGTCGTTCTTCTTCGAGGACGCGCCGGTCGAATCGGCTCCCGGTGCCAAGGGTTTTGCGGAGGACCGCTCGACGAACTATGTCGTCGATTTCCTCGGCAGCACCGAGGGCCTGCAGCTCAACCGGGCCTTCGTAAAGATCGCCGACTCGCGCGTCCGCAGAAGGGTCATCGACCTCGTCAAGGCGCTGGCGGCCGACGAAGAAAGCTGAAGCCCGCGGGGATTTTCCTCAAAGCGTTGGTTTGTCCGGCCTGGAGGTGTTTTCGAGGCCGGATTTGCCCCCTTTTGCCCCTTGCGCATCCTTGACGATGGTTGCGGGACTTCGCTAACAGAACCCCGCATCGCGGCAATCCCGCCGCCTTCTTTTCATTCTTGAGGGGTAAACCCGTGGCACGTAAGAACTACCTTTTTACCAGTGAATCCGTTTCGGAAGGTCATCCCGACAAGGTGTGTGACCGCATCTCCGACGAAATCGTCGATCTCGTCTACAAGGAAGCCAGGAAAGCCGGAATGGACCCCTGGAAGGTGCGTGTCGCCTGCGAGACGCTCGCCACGACCAACCGCGTGGTCATTGCTGGCGAGGTCCGCGTGCCGGAAAGCCTGATCAAGAAGGACAAGACCGGCAAGGTCATGCAGGACTCCTTCGGCAATCCGCTTGTCAACCCGTCGAAGTTCCGGTCGGCCGCCCGCAAGGCCATCCGCTCGATCGGCTACGAACAGGACGGTTTCCACTGGAAGACGGCCAAGATCGACGTGCTCCTGCACGGCCAGTCGCCCGACATCGGTCAGGGTGTCGACAATTCTTCCGATAGGCAGGGCGAGGAAGGCGCGGGCGACCAGGGCATCATGTTCGGTTATGCCTGCCGCGAGACGCCGGACCTCATGCCCGCGCCGATCTACTACTCGCATAAGATCCTCGAACTGCTCGCCGAGGCGCGCAAGTCGGGCGAGGGCGACGCCGCCAAGCTTGGCCCGGACGCCAAGAGCCAGGTCACCGTGCGTTACATCGACGGCCGGCCGGCCGAGGTGACGCAGATCGTGCTCTCGACCCAGCACCTCGACGCCTCCTGGGACAACAAGAAGGTCCGCTCGGTCGTCGAGCCCTATATTCGCGAGGCGCTCTCGACCGGCGGCATCACCATCTCCGACGACTGCAACTGGTACATCAACCCGACCGGCAAGTTCGTCATCGGCGGTCCCGACGGTGATGCCGGCCTCACCGGCCGCAAGATCATCGTCGACACCTATGGCGGCGCGGCCGCCCATGGCGGCGGCGCCTTTTCGGGCAAGGACACCACCAAGGTCGACCGCTCGGCCGCCTACGCGGCGCGCTACCTGGCAAAGAACGTGGTCGCCGCGAAGCTTGCCGAGCGCTGCTCGATCCAGCTTTCCTACGCGATCGGCGTCGCGCAGCCGCTGTCGGTCTATGTCGACATGCATGGCACCGGCAAGGTGGCCGAGGAAGTGGTGGAAAAGGCGATCCGCGAGGTCATGGACCTGTCGCCGGGCGGCATCCGCCGCCATCTCGACCTGAACAAGCCGATCTACGCCAAGACCGCGGCCTATGGCCACTTCGGCCGCAAGCCCGGCCGTGACGGTTCCTTCTCCTGGGAGAAGACCGACCTCGTCAAGGCGCTCAAGGAAGCCGTCGGCAACGAGGAAGCCAAGGCGCGTCTGGCCGCCTGAGCAGCATCAACGATGGAGGGGGAGCGGGGGCGCCGGTCGACCGAAGCGTTTTTCGGCCGGCGCAAGGGCAAGACCATCAGGCCGCGCCAGGCCGCGCTCCTCGACCGCCTGCTGCCGGCGCTGCTGATCGATCTCGACGCCCCGCCGCCGCCGCTTGGCAACCTCTTCGGCCCCCAGGTGGCCGAGGTCAGGCTGGAGATCGGGTTCGGCGGCGGCGAGCACTTTCTCCATGAAAGCGGCCGCCATCCGGCGGTCGGCTTCATCGGCGTCGAGCCTTTCGTCAACGGCATGGCCAAGTTCCTGGCCGCGTTCGACGAGGACCCGCGCTCGAACATCCGCCTTTACGACGACGATGCCACGCGGCTGCTCGACTGGCTGCCATCCGCCAGCATCGCCAGCATCGATCTTCTCTACCCCGACCCCTGGCCCAAGAAGCGGCACTGGAAGCGGCGTTTCGTCAACGATGCCAATCTCGACCGCTTCGCCCGCGTTCTGCAGCCCGGCGGCCGCTTCCGCTTCGCCTCCGACATCGACAGCTATGTCAACTGGACCCTGCATGCGTGCCGCCGTCATCCGCGCTTCGAGTGGCAGGCCGAAACCGCCGCCGACTGGCGCACCCCCTACGAAGGCTGGCCCGGCACCCGCTACGAGGCCAAGGCGATGCGCGAGGGCCGGACACCGGCCTATCTGACCTTTCTCAGAACCTAGCCGAACCAGGGCCCAAGCGCTTTTGGGATCGGGCTGCCGCTTTGCAACTCCGCTCGCTGGTGCGATACTGCCGTTGGGCATGGGGAGGGCCGGGGCCATGCGAACCGTCGCACGCAACCTCGCTTTCTTGCTGATCGCGTTTCTGGTTTCCGCCTGCGTGACCGCAGCCGTGATTCCGCCGAGCCACGAGCGCGAGTGGGAACCGTCGGTCTCGCGACTCCCGACGGTTCGCTGGATCTCCGACGACGTCTTCGCGATGTCCAATATCCGCGACTGGCAGTGGGGCGAGGATGGTGCGACCCGCCGGCGCTGGCACCAGAGGCGCTATGACCTCCGCGACACGCGGGCGATCTGGTTCTTCGTGGAGCCGTTCCCCTACGGCCGTTCCCTGGCTCACACATTCATCACGTTCGAACTGGGGCGTGGTGCGCGGCGCGAGTTCCTCACCGTCTCGGTGGAGGCGCGCAAGGAGGTGGGCGAGACCTATTCGCCTGTTCGCGGGTTGTTTTCCGCGTACGAGTTGATCTTCGTTTGGTCGACGGAAAAGGACATCCTTACAGATACCATCATCCGCCTCGGTCATGAGGTTCGTGCCTACAAGGTGAACGTCACGCCCGACCAGGCGCGCATCATCCTGCGGGGCTTCCTTCGCAGGACCAATGAGATCGCGGCCTCGCCGGAATATTACGACACACTCGAAAACAACTGCACCAGCGAACTGGCTGCCGTTGTCAACCGCGAGTTCGACATGCCGATCCCGCGCCATTCCTCCTATGTGCTCACCGGCACGGCGGCGCGCTACCTGCACAGCCTGGGCTATATTGTCGATCCCTCTGAATCCTACGCCGAGGTCGATGCCCGGGCGGATATCGGCGGGCCGGTGCGCCGCTTCGGTCATCTCGGCGAGCGCCGCTTCTCGATCGCCTGGCGCCGTGTCGTCGAAGGGCGGTAAATGATGCAGGTCGGCGTCACAAACGCGCGCTGGTGCTGCGTGGCGTCGCCAGCAGCAGGCTCGTCTCGCTGCCGGTGATGCCTGGAATCAGCCGGATCTGACGCAAGACCGCGTCGAACTCGGTCAGTGAACCGGTGCTGAGTTCCACCACCAGATCCCAGCGGCCGTTGGTGGTGTGGATCGTCGCCACCTCGGCGAAGCCGCCCAGCGCGCGGATCACCCTGTCCGCGGCGTGACCCTCGATCTCGATCATCATGATGCCGCGCACCCGCTGCTCGACCGCGTCGGCGCGCAGTATGACCGTATAGCCGATGATGTCGCCGGCGCGTTCGAGGCGCTCCATGCGCGCCCGCACCGTGGCGCGCGAGGCGCCCAGTTCCTGTGCCAGATCGGAAACGCTGCGCCGCGCGTCATGGCGCAGCAGGGTGACGAGTTTGCGGTCGAAATCGTCCATGGTGACCATTTTGATAAAGTAATACGCGCAAACTGAAAACCGATTTCAATGATTTTGCCAAATTACCTTATTCACTTCGCCATCGTCGGACGTCATTTTTTTGGCGAGACCATCATGGGGGCGTTGGACGGCCATGCGTTGCAGGATCGTGGGAGCACCGGTTCAGGACGGCGCCGGCCGCATGGGGTGCGAGATGGGGCCGAGTGCGTTGCGCACCGCCGGCCTCGTCGGCGCCATCGCCGAACTCGGCCACGAGGTCGTCGACATGGGCACGGTCGAGCGCGCCATGGTGCGGCCGGCGGTGCACGGCAATCTCGCCCTCAAGGCGCTGCCCGAGATCGTCGCCTGGACCGAGGCACTGACCGATGCCGCCTACCGGGCCAGCGCCGACGCCATGCCGATCTTTCTCGGCGGCGATCATTCCATCTCGGCCGGCACCCTGTCGGGCATTGCGCGCCGTGCGGCCGAGCTTGGTCGTCCGCTGTTCGTGCTGTGGCTCGACGCCCATCCGGATTTCCACACCCTCGACAGCACCACCAGCGGCAATTTGCACGGCGTGCCGCTCGCCTATGCCAGCGGCCAGCCGGGCTTTGACGGCCTTTTCCCCGACCTGCCGGTCCGCGTCGACCCGCGCCGCGTCTGCGCCTTCGGCCTGCGCAGCGTCGACCCCGCCGAGCGCCGCGCGCTGACGGCGGCAGGCGTCACCGTCCACGACATGCGCGTCATCGACGAGCATGGCGCCGCGCCGCTGATGCGGGACTTCATCGCCCGCGTCGCGGCCGAGGGCGGGCTCTTGCATGTCAGCCTCGATGTCGACTTCCTCGATCCGGCGATCGCGCCCGCCGTCGGCACGACGGTCCCCGGCGGCGCGACCTTCCGTGAGGCGCATCTGGTCATGGAGATGCTCTCCGACAGCGGCCTGGTGTCGAGCCTCGATCTTGTCGAGTTGAACCCCTTCCTCGACGAGCGCGGCCGCACCGCGACGCTCCTCGTCGATCTCGTCGCGAGCCTGATGGGCCGCCGCATCATGGACCGCCCCACGAGGAGTTTCTGATCATGGGCTACGCCCCTTCCGCGCTGGCACTTGTGCCCTTCATCAGCGTCGAGAACATGATGCGCGTCGTGCATGCCACCGGCATCGAGCGGTTTCTGGCCGAACTCGCCGACTACATCGAGCAGGACTTTCGCCGCTGGCAGCTGTTCGACAAGACGCCGCGCGTCGCCTCGCATTCGCGCGAGGGCGTGATCGAACTGATGCCGACCAGCGACGGCGAGGCTTACGGCTTCAAATATGTCAACGGCCATCCCAAGAACACCAAGGAGGGCCGCCAGACCGTCACCGCCTTTGGCGTCATGGCCGAGGTCGACACCGGCTATCCGGTGCTGATCACCGAGATGACCATCCTCACCGCGCTGCGCACCGCTGCGATGTCGGCGCTCGCGGCGCGCTATCTCGCCCCCGAAGGCTCGAGGACCATGGCCGTTATCGGCAACGGCGCCCAGTCCGAGTTCCAGGCGCTCGCCTTCCGTTCGCTGGTCGGCATCGACCGGCTGCGGCTTTATGATATCGACCGTTCCGCCAGCGAGCGTTGCCGGCGCAACCTCGCCGGCCGCGGCTTCGACATCGTGGTTTGCGGCTCGCCGGAGGAGGCGGTCGAGGGTGCCGACATCGTCACCACCGTCACCGCCGACAAGCAATATGCGACCATCCTCACCGACAACATGGTCGGCCCCGGCATCCACATCAACGCGGTCGGCGGCGACTGCCCGGGCAAGACCGAGCTCCACCGCGACATCCTGCTGCGTTCGTCGATCTTCGTCGAATACCCGCCGCAGACGCGCATCGAGGGCGAGATCCAGCAGCTTGCGGCCGACCATCCCGTCACCGAGCTGTGGCAGGTCTTTACCGGCCAGGGGCCAGGCCGGACCGGCCGCGACCAGATCACGCTGTTCGATTCGGTCGGCTTCGCGGTGGAGGACTTTTCCGCCCTTCGCTACATGCGCGCCCTGATCGGCAAGCTGCCTTATTACGACCAACTCGACCTTCTCGCCGACCCCGACGATCCGCGCGACCTCTTCGGCATGCTGATGCGCGCCGAACCGCAGCCGGCATAATCGCCGGATCAGGGACGGGAGCGCGCGTTCCACCCTTGCAATATCGCCCGTCCGGCGCTATATCGGCGTCAAATTCTTGGTCGTGACGACGAAGAGTGGGTCCCACCGGTCCCGCTCTTTTTTGTTAGCCGCGGCCCGGTCGGAGACTTCATGACGGAATTCGCCAGCGCAACGGCAAGCGATGATCGCCTGATCCGCGAAAGCGGCGTCGACGCGCGCGTGGCGACGCTGATCCAGCCGCTCTTGCGCTCCATGGGTTTCCGCCTGGTGCGGGTGCGGCTTTCGGGCCAGAACGGCCTGACGCTGCAGATCATGGCCGAGCGCGAGGACGGCACCATGACCGTCGAGGATTGCGAGGAGTTGAGCCGCGCGGTTTCGCCGGCGCTCGACGTCGAGGACGTCATCGACAGGGCCTACCACCTGGAAGTGTCGTCCCCCGGTATCGACAGGCCGCTGGTGCGCAAGTCGGATTTCGCACAGTGGGCCGGTCACCTCGCCAAGGTCGACACCTCGGTCATGGTGGCCGAGCGCAAACGCTTTCGCGGCCGCATCGTGGAGAGTGACGAGGAGGGTATCCTTCTCGAGCGCGACCAGGCGAGCTACGGCGACGAGCCGACGGTGCGCATTCCGTTCGACGCGATCGCCGATGCCAGGCTCGTGCTCACCGACGATCTCGTGCGCGACGCGATCAGGCAGGACAAGAAGGCGCGCCAGCAAGCAAAAAAGCGCCGCGGCGGCGATGCCGGCGGCGAAGACGGATCACAACCAAGGGAATGACCGGTGACCGGCGCCGTGCGCCGGTCCGACTCAAGGGAGACAGAAATGGCTGTCAGTGCAAACCGGCTCGAACTGCTGCAGATCGCCGATGCGGTCGCACGCGAGAAGTCGATCGAAAAGGACATCGTGCTCCACGCGATGGCCGACGCCATCCAGAAGGCGGCGCGCTCGCGCTATGGCCAGGAGACCAACATCCGCGCCGACATCAATGCCCAGACCGGCGAGATGAAGTTGCAGCGCCTGATGGAGGTGGTCGAGCAGGTCGAGGAGCCGGCACGCGAGATCGCGCTCGCCGAGGCCCGCGAACGCAATCCCGACGCCCAGCCCGGCGATTTCATCGCCGAGCAGCTGCCGCCGATGGATTTCGGGCGCATCGCCGCCCAGTCGGCCAAGCAGGTCATCGTGCAGAAGGTGCGCGAGGCCGAGCGCGACCGCCAGTACGACGAATACAAGGACCGCATCGGCGAGATCGTCAACGGCTCGGTGAAGCGGGTCGAATACGGCAACGTCATTGTCGATCTCGGCCGCGGCGAGGCGATCATCCGCCGCGACGAGATGATCCCGCGCGAGATGTTCAAATATGGCGACCGCGTGCGCGCCTATGTCTACGACGTGCGCCGCGAGCAGCGCGGACCGCAGATTTTCCTGTCGCGCACCCACCCGCAGTTCATGGCCAAGCTGTTCACCATGGAAGTCCCGGAGATTTATGACGGCATTATCGAGATCAAGTCGGTGGCCCGCGACCCGGGCTCGCGCGCCAAGATCGCCGTGATCAGCCGCGACTCCTCCATCGATCCCGTCGGCGCCTGCGTCGGCATGCGCGGCAGCCGCGTCCAGGCGGTCGTCGGCGAGTTGCAGGGCGAGAAGATCGACATCATCCCGTGGTCGCCCGACGCCGCATCCTTCATCGTCAACGCGCTGCAGCCGGCCGAGGTCGCCAAGGTGGTGCTCGACGAGGATGCCGAGCGCATCGAGGTGGTGGTGCCCGACGAGCAGCTGTCGCTGGCGATCGGCCGTCGCGGCCAGAACGTCCGCCTCGCCTCGCAATTGACCGGCTGGGACATCGACATCCTCACCGAGGAAGAGGAGTCTGCCCGCCGCCAGAAGGAATTCGTCGAGCGTTCCAGCCTGTTCATGGATGCGCTCAACGTCGACGAGATGGTCGGCCAGGTGCTGGCTTCGGAAGGCTTCACCTCGGTCGAGGAAGTGGCCTATGTCGATCAGGACGAGATTTCCTCGATCGACGGTTTTGACGAGGACACCGCGACCGAGATCCAGGCCCGCGCCCGCGAATATCTCGACCGCATCGAGGCGGAGAACGACGAGCAGCGCCGTGCGCTCGGCGTCGAGGACGAGCTTCGCGAGATTCCCGGCATCACCACCGCAATGATGGTCAAGCTGGGCGAGGACGACGTCAAGACGATCGAGGACTTCGCCGGCTACGCCGTCGACGACCTTGTCGGCTGGAAGGAGCGCAAGGACGGCGAGACGCAGATGTTTGCCGGCGTGTTCTCCGATTTCGACGTCTCGCGCGCCGACGCCGAGCAGATGGTGGTCGCCGCTCGCATGAAGATGGGCTGGATCACTGAAGAGGACCTGCTTCCCGCAGCCGAAGACGAGGAAGCCGGCGAAGCCGAAACGGCCGGCGCCTGAGCCGACCGATGAGGCCGGAGCGCGCGGGAGAGACTGTTGGACGCAATGGGCGAGCGCACATGCATCGTGACGCGGCGCGCTGCGGAACCGGACGAACTGATCCGCTTCGTGGCAGGCCCCGACATGACGGTCGTGCCCGACCTGAAGCGCAATCTCCCGGGCCGCGGCTGCTGGGTCAGCGCTGACCGCGTCCATGTCGACGAGGCGGCGCGCCGCAACATCTTCCGCAAGGCGCTGAAGGCGCCGGTGACCGTGGCGCCGGAACTCGGCGCCCAGGTCGACGCCTTGCTTTCCAGGTCCGTGCTTGGTGCGCTCGGGCTTGCGCGCAAGGCTTCCGCCGTGGCATTGGGATCGGCCAAGGTTGATGCCGCCATCCGTGGCGGGCGTGCGCTGGCCGTGCTTCACGCCCGCGAGGCCGCCGAGGACGGCGTCCGCAAGCTGACCCAGGCGCGTCGCGCGACGCTGCTGGTGGGCGGCCCCGACATCCCCGCATACGAACTCTTTTCGGAAGCCGAAATGAGTTTGGCATTCGGGGGCGCAAATGTGATACATGCTGCCCTGCTCGATGCGGATGCGGGCAAGGCAGCCTATAGGCGCATGGTTGCGCTTGACCGGTACCGGGGCGGTTCCCCGGCCGCCGCAACATGATCGACGGCGCGTCCTCGCGGACGGCGCCGAACAAGGATACGGAATGACGGATACCAAATCTGGCGACGACAAGACGCTGAGCATGACCGGCAAGAAGACCCTGAGCCTGAAGCGGCCGGGCGTCGAGCAGGGCACAGTGCGTCAGAATTTCTCGCACGGGCGCAGCAAGTCCGTCGTCGTCGAGACCAAGAAGCGCAAGTTCACCATGCCGGGCGACAAGCACGAGACTGCCGCCCCGGTCACGCTCGCCCCGCGCCCGCAGCCGGCGCCCAAGCCGGTGGTCGCGAAGGAGCAGCCGAAGCCGGCGCCCGGCAGTTCGTCCGAGCGTTCAGGCCTCGTCCTCAACGAACTCTCGACCGAGGAGATGGAGGCGCGCCGGCGCGCGCTTCAGGACTCCAAGGTTCGCGAGGTCGAGGAGCGCAAGCGCGCCCAGGAGGACGCCAAGCGCCGCGCCGAGGAGGATGAGCGCCGCCGCCTCGAACGCGAGGAGTCGGCCCGCCGCCAGGCGGACGAGGAAGCGCGTCTGGCCGCCGAGGCCGAGGCTCGCCGCCGCTCCGAGGAAGAAGCGCGGCGCCGCGCTCCGCAGCCTGAGCCGGAAGCCGAGGAAGAGGACCGCGACGCCAAGCGCAAGGCCAAGCCCGGCCTGCCGCCCAAGCGCATTGCCACGCCGGAGCCGGCCCGTCCGGCGCGCCCGCGCGGCGGTGATGACCGCCGTCGCGGCAAGCTGACGCTCAACAGCGCGCTCTCCGGCGAGGAGGGTCGCTCACGTTCGCTGTCGTCGATGCGCCGTCGCCAGGAGAAGTTCAAGCGCGCCATGCACCAGGAGCCGCGCGAGAAGATCGCGCGCGAGGTGACCCTGCCCGAGACGATCACCATCCAGGAACTCGCCGGCCGCATGGCCGAGCGTGCCGTCGACGTGATCAAGTTCTTCATGAAGCAGGGCCAGATCCTGAAGCCGGGCGATGTCATCGACGCCGACACGGCCGAACTGGTCGCTTCCGAGTTCGGCCACACCGTCAAGCGCGTCTCGGAGTCGGATGTCGAGGAAGGCCTCTTCAACATTCCCGACAAGCCCGAGAACCAGCTCTCGCGCCCGCCGGTCGTCACCATCATGGGCCACGTCGACCACGGCAAGACGTCGCTGCTCGACGCGATCCGCCACGCCAATGTCGTGTCGGGCGAGGCCGGCGGCATCACTCAGCATATCGGCGCCTATCAGGTTGAGCAGGACGGTCAGAAGATCACCTTCATCGACACGCCCGGCCACGCCGCCTTCACCGCCATGCGCGCCCGTGGCGCCCAGGCGACCGACATCGCCATCCTCGTGGTGGCGGCCGATGACAGCGTCATGCCGCAGACGGTGGAATCCATCAATCACGCCAAGGCGGCAGGTGTGCCGATCATCGTGGCGATCAACAAGATCGACAAGCCGGAAGCCGACGCGCAGAAGGTGCGCACCGAGCTCCTGCAGCACGAGGTGTTCGTGGAATCGATGGGCGGCGAGGTGCTCGACGTCGAGGTTTCCGCGGTCAAGGGCACCAATCTCGACAAGCTGCTCGAGGCGATCCTGCTGCAGGCCGAACTGCTCGACCTGAAGGCCGACCCGGAGCGTACTTCCGAGGGCGTCATCATCGAGGCCAAGCTCGACAAGGGCCGCGGCCCCGTCGCTACCGTGCTGGTGCAGACCGGCAAGCTCCTGCCGGGCGACATCATCGTCGCCGGCAACGAGTGGGGCAAGGTCCGCGCGCTGGTCGACGACCGCGGCGAGCAGGTTGCCGAGGCGGGTCCGTCCATGCCGGTCGAGGTTCTCGGTCTGCAGGGCACGCCGCAGGCGGGTGACCGCTTCGCCACCGTGGAGAATGAGGCCCGCGCCCGCGAGATCAGCGAATACCGCCAGCGCAAGGCGCGCGAGATGGCCGTCGCCAAGCATGCCGGCCAGCGCGGTTCGCTCGAGCAGATGATGACGCAGCTCCAGGAAAGCGGCGTCAAGGAGTTCCCGCTGGTCATCAAGGGCGACGTGCAGGGTTCGATCGAGGCCATCGTGGCCGCGCTCGACAAGCTCGGCACCGACGAGGTGCGCGCCCGCATCGTGCATTCGGGTGCCGGCGGCATCACCGAAAGCGACGTCTCGCTCGCCGAGACATCGGAAGCGGCGATCATCGGCTTCAACGTGCGCGCCAACAAGCAGGCGCGCGACGCGGCCGAACAGGCCGGCATCGAGATCCGCTACTACAACATCATCTACAACCTCGTGGATGACGTGAAGGCGGCGATGTCGGGCCTGCTGTCGCCGGAGCGTCGCGAGACCTTCCTCGGCAATGCGGAGATCCTCGAGGTCTTCAACATCACCAAGGTCGGCAAGGTCGCCGGCTGCCGTGTCAGCGAAGGCAAGGTCGAGCGTGGCGCCGGCGTGCGTCTGATCCGCGACGACGTCGTCATCCACGAAGGCACCTTGAAGACGCTGAAGCGCTTCAAGGACGAGGTCTCGGAGGTGCCGGCCGGTCAGGAATGCGGCATGGCCTTTGCCAACTACGAGGACATCCGTGCCGGCGACGTCATCGAGGCCTTCCGCGTCGAGATGGTGACGCGGACGCTCTAAGGCGCCGCCGTCGCACGCGCTTTGCCGTCGGCGGTTCGTTTGAACCGTCGGCGGTCCGCACATTGGACGGCCGCGGTCCGATCCCGCTGAGCCCATTGGTACGAACGATGTCCAGATCACCGAACTCAGGCCCCTCCCAGCGCCAGCTTCGCGTCGGCGAGCAGGTGCGTCACGCGCTCTCCGACGTCCTGCAGCGCGGCGAGGTGCGCGACGAGCTGATCGAGAACACCGTCATCTCGATCTCCGAGGTCCGCATGTCGCCCGACCTCAAGATCGCCACCGCTTTCGTCGCCCCGCTCGGCGCCGCGGACGAGGATGCGGTGGTCAAGGCGCTGGCGCGCAACGCCAAGTTCATCCGCGGCCGCGTCTCGGGTGCGCTGCGCCAGCTCAAATACATGCCCGAATTCCGCTTCCGGCCTGACACCAGCTTCGACAACATGTCGCGCATCGACGAACTCCTGCGCTCGCCCGAGGTGGCCCGCGACCTCGACGGGGACGAGGGGGAAAGCGAATGAGCGGTTTGCGTTCTCTTCACCGCCTCTGGCGGTCCGCGTCCCCCGCGTCGCAGGGGAGAATTGGCGTCGCGACCGGCCGCCGCCTTGATCCTCCCACGTTCACGGGGGAGGGGGACCATGCGAAGCATGGTGGAGGGGCGTCTCCAAGGGCCGGCTCCGCTGATGGCGCGCCGCGGCAAGAAGAAGGGCCGTCCGGTCTCCGGCTGGCTGGTGCTCGACAAGCCGGTCGGCATGGGCTCGACCGAGGCCGTCTCCAAGGTCAAGTGGTTGTTCAAGGCCGACAAGGCCGGCCATGCCGGAACGCTCGACCCGCTCGCCTCCGGCATGCTGCCGATCGCGCTCGGCGAGGCGACCAAGACGGTGCCCTACGTCATGGACGGCGCCAAGGTCTATCGCTTCACGGTTGCCTGGGGTGCCGAACGCACCACCGACGATCTCGAGGGCGAGGTGACCGCCACCTCCGACAAGCGGCCGACCGAGGCCGAGATACGCGCGCTGCTGCCGCGCTATACCGGCATCATCATGCAGGTGCCGCCGCAATTCTCCGCGGTCAAGATCGCCGGCGAGCGCGCCTACGACATCGCCCGCGACGGCGAGGCGGTGGTCATCCCGCCGCGCGAGGTCGAGATCGGACGGCTGGAACTGGTCGGGCGGCCGGATGACGCCAGCGCGGTCTTCGAGATCGAATGCGGCAAGGGCACCTATGTGCGCTCGCTCGCCCGCGACATGGGCCGCGACATCGGCTGCTACGGCCACATCGCCGATCTTCGCCGCGTCGAGGTCGATCCCTTCACCGCCGACGATCTGGTCACGCTGGCCGCGCTGGAACAGGCGGCGGCCGAGGCCGCGCCGCGCGGCGAGGCCGACGCCGAAGGCCGCATCGTCGATCCGCGTCCAGACAAGGAGCGTTTCGCCGCGCTCGACGCGCTGCTGATCGACACCGGTGCCGCGCTCGATTGCCTGCCCGCCATCCCCGTCAGCGACGACGCGG
The DNA here is from genome assembly GCF_007922615.2 of Nitratireductor mangrovi. Classification (NCBI taxonomy): domain Bacteria; kingdom Pseudomonadati; phylum Pseudomonadota; class Alphaproteobacteria; order Hyphomicrobiales; family Phyllobacteriaceae; genus Nitratireductor; species Nitratireductor mangrovi. The sequence continues at coordinate 4,584,725 of NZ_CP042301.2, forward strand.
CGCAGCGCATCCGGCTCGGCAACCCGGTCATCGTCCGCGGCCGCGACGCGCCGGTCGAGGCCCCGGAGGCCTATGCCACGGCGCGCGGCCGCCTGGTCGCCATCGGCGCCGTCGAGGCCGGCATGTTCAAGCCCAAGCGCGTCTTCGCCGGCTGACACCTGCCGGGCGGCTTTCACGCCGGCAGCCGATTTCCCCTTGCGGCGCCGGCGATTTTTTCGCCTACTCCCGGCCATGAGCGGAAAGCACAGGGCCAAGCCGAAGTTCGTTTCCCGGCACCGGGCGCCCGTCGGCGCGCCGCCCGGCACGCTCATTCCCGACGATCGCGCCTCGCCGACCGGCATCCGGCTGACCATCATCGCTGACGATCATGTCGAGGAGATCGCCAACGCCCCGCTCTCGCTGGTCGAGAAGGAGATGCAGGCGGGCAGGCGGCTCTGGGTCGACGTCACCGGGCTTGCCGATCTCGAACTGCTTGGGCGCGTCGGGTCGCTGTTCTCGATCCAGGAACTGGCGCTGGAGGACATCGCCAACACCAACCAGCGCCCCAAGGTCGATACCTACGAGACCCACGCGCTGATCGTCGTTCACATGTTCGACGGCAAGGGTGTGGAATCGAAAGAGCAGTTCTCGATCCTGTTCGACGGCCAGCACGTGGTCACTTTCCAGGAGCGGCCGGGCGACTGCCTCGACCCGGTCCGCAAGCGCCTGCAGCAGCCGCAAGGGCGCATCCGCAAGCGCGGCGCGCCCTACCTCGTCTATGCAATCCTCGACACCATCCTCGATGCCTATTTCCCGATGCTGGAAGTCATCGGTGACGAGCTCGAGGAGCTGGAGGACAAGATCACCAAGGACCCGCATCCCGAGGATGTCGGCCGCCTGCACGAACTGAAACGCGAACTGCTTGTGATCAAGCGCGCGCTGTGGCCGTCGCGCGAGATGCTGTCGGCGATGAGCCGCGAGGAACTCGGCCTGATCCCGCGCGATGTCGGCTATTTCCTGCGCGACACCTATGACCACGCGATCCAGCTGATCGACATCGTCGAGACATATCGCGAACTCGCCACCGGCCTGCTCGACCTCTACCTCTCCAGCGTCTCGACCAGGATGAACGAGGTGATGAAGGTGCTGACCATCATCTCGACCATATTCATCCCGCTGTCCTTCCTGGCCGGCATCTGGGGAATGAACTTCGCGCCGGATTCGTCGTGGAACATGCCCGAGCTCAGATGGCGCTATGGCTATCCGGTGGCGCTGACCTTCATGGTGCTGATCGCGGTCGGGCTGCTCTACCTGTTCCGCCGCAAGCGCTGGCTCTGACATGTCTTGCCGTCGGCGAGGGTGCCGCCCCGACGTTCTGGAGGAACCGCATGCGCACGAAATTCGCCTGCCTTCTCGTCCCCTTGTTGATGTCCCCCGCCGCCGCGCTTGCTTGCGGCGGGCCGCCTGTCTGCACTGTCGTCGATCCCACCGGCACACCGCTCAATGTGCGCGAGGGACCGAACGGGCCGATCCTGACCAGCCTCAAGCGCGGCGCTTTGGTCGAGATCGTCGAACACCGCGAACATGAAGGCAGCCGCTGGGCGCTGGTCGGCAGCTATGCCGAGGCTTGGGGCTGGGTTTTCGGCGCCTATCTTGTCTGCTCCGGCGAAGATGCCATGGGCCGCATCTGTACCGTGGCCGACCCGACGGGCACGCCGCTCAACGTCCGCGGGGAGCCCAACGGTCCGATCCTCGGCACCTGGGACAATGGCGTGCGCGTGCGCCCCTACGAGGAAAGGACGCACAACGGCAAGCTCTGGTACGCGGTGGAACGTCTGGCCGAGGACAACGCCATCGGCTGGGTCTACGATCCCTACCTGAAATGCGAGGAGGACGAGGCCCACTGAGGTCTCGTCATCGGCATTGCTTGACTCTTGCACGGTGCAGGCCGACCTTTCCGCCTCGGGGAGGCGCGGACCGTGGCGGCGGTGCCGCTTGTCGGGAGGTTCTTGAGATGAAACGCAACAACGTGACTGTCGCGCTGGCCGCTGCCATGGCGCTCGCGACGATCAGCGCGCCCGCGGCCGCCGGCCGCCTGCCGGACAGGGCGGCGCAGGCGCCAGGCCTGCCCGTGATCTCCGTTCAGGGCTGCGGCTGGTACGTCATCCTCGGCTGCTCGACCAGACATGCCGACGCTGTCGCCCTGCGTGACGAACTCGGCGGTCCCTATGCCGGCGGCGGCGCCGGGCTGAACGTGGTCCACACCGACGATTATCCAAACTTCCGCGACGGCTATTTCTGCGTTGCCGACGGCCCCTACGGGTCGAGCGGAGAGGCCGGCAGTATCGCCTGGACCGAGGCCGTGCCGGACGCCTATGTCAAGGACGCCTGCTGACCTGAACTTTTCCGCAAGGCAGCCCTGCATGAAGCGGTGCGACGCGAATTAGCGCTGGCAATTCGCGCGGTTTTCCCCTATATGCGCCGCAGCATTGCGCTGGGCGCGTGCAAATGGCCCCCGCTGGACGACATCCCGGCCGTGGGCGACTTTTCCTTCACAAGAACAGAAAGGGATGATCGATGTCGGTTACCGCCGTGCGCAAGCAGGAATTGCTCGCCGAATTCGCAACCGAGAAGGGCGACACCGGTTCTCCGGAAGTCCAGGTCGCGATCCTCACCGAGCGTATCAAGAACCTGACCGAGCATTTCAAGAGCCACGCCAAGGACAATCATTCCCGGCGCGGCCTGCTCAAGCTGGTCTCGCAGCGCCGCTCGCTCCTCGACTACCTGAAGAGGAAGGACGAGAGCCGCTACCAGACCTTGATCGAGAAACTCGGTCTGCGTCGCTGATGTTCGGCCGGCGGATCCCGAAAGGGATCCGCCGTTCGGATATTGGGCCGGGACTTTCCGGCCCGCCCGGCTTCCGCTGGAAAGGAACGAGACGGAAGCCGCCCATGGACAGGTCATGGGGCAGGATTGCAGGACGCCCGGACGGCGCGCCAGACGCCGACATTCCGGACCTCCCGCTGTCTTGCCCATGGCTCGTCCGCAACGAAGCCAGTCGGAGGCGGCCCGCGCGCAACGCGCCGGGCTTGGTGCCTCCGCATATGAGAGACAAGACATGTTCAATCACCACAAAGTGGAAATCGAATGGGGCGGTCGTCCGCTCATCCTCGAAACCGGCAAGGTCGCGCGCCAGGCCGACGGCGCCGTCATCGCCACCTATGGCGAGACCGTCGTGCTCGCCACTGTCGTTTCGGAAAAACAGCCCAAGCCGGGCTTCGACTTCTTCCCGCTGACCGTCAACTACCAGGAAAAGACCTTCGCGGCCGGCAAGATCCCCGGCGGCTTCTTCAAGCGTGAAGGCCGTCCGAGCGAAAAGGAGACGCTAACCTCGCGTCTCATCGACCGGCCGATCCGTCCGCTCTTCGCCGAAGGCTACAAGAACGACACCCAGGTCGTGCTGACCGTGCTGCAGCATGACCTCGAAAACGATCCCGACATCGTCGCCATGGTCGGCGCTTCCGCCGCGCTGACGCTGTCCGGCGTGCCCTTCATGGGCCCGATCGGCGCCGCTCGTGTCGGCTACATCAACGGCGAATACGTGCTCAACCCGCATGTCGACGAGATGCCGGAATCCAAGCTCGACCTCGTCGTCGCCGGTACCGGCGATGCCGTTATGATGGTCGAATCGGAAGCGCATGAGCTTTCCGAGGAGGTCATGCTCGGCGCCGTCATGTTCGGCCACAAGGGCTTCCAGCCGGTGATCGACGCGATCATCAAGCTGGCCGAAGTGGCCGCCAGCGAACCGCGCGATCACCAGACCGCTGACCTGTCCGAGCTCGAATCGACCATGCTCGGCCTCGTCGAGGACGAGTTGCGCGCCGCCTACAAGATCACCGACAAGCAGGACCGTTACGCCGCCGTCGACGCCGCCAAGGCCAAGGTCAAGGCGACGCTTCTGCCCGAGGGCGCTGAAGAGACCGTGTGGTCGTCCGAGCAGGTCAACGCGGTGTTCAAGGAACTGCAGGCCAAGATCGTCCGCTGGAACATCCTCGACACCGGCCTGCGCATTGACGGCCGCGACCTGAAGACGGTTCGCCCGATCGTGTCGGAAGTCGGCGTCCTGCCGCGCACCCACGGCTCGGCCGTCTTCACCCGTGGCGAGACCCAGGCCGTCGTGGTCGCCACGCTCGGCACCGGCGAGGATGAGCAGTTCGTGGATGCCCTCACCGGCACCTACAAGGAAACCTTCATGCTGCACTACAACTTCCCGCCCTATTCGGTGGGCGAGACGGGCCGCATGGGTTCGCCGGGACGGCGCGAAATCGGCCACGGCAAGCTCGCCTGGCGCGCCATCCACCCGATGCTGCCGGGCGCCGAGCAGTTCCCCTACACGCTGCGCGTGGTCTCCGAGATCACCGAGTCCAACGGCTCGTCCTCGATGGCGACCGTCTGCGGCACCTCGCTGGCGTTGATGGATGCCGGTGTGCCGCTGGCCGCGCCGGTCGCCGGCATCGCCATGGGTCTCATCCTCGAGGGTGATCGCTACGCGGTGCTGTCCGATATCCTCGGTGACGAGGATCATCTCGGCGACATGGACTTCAAGGTCGCCGGCACCAGCGCCGGCATCACCTCGCTGCAGATGGACATCAAGATCGCCGGCATCACCGAGGAGATCATGAAGGTCGCGCTCGAGCAGGCCAAGGGCGGCCGCGAGCACATTCTCGGCGAGATGGCCAAGGCGATTTCCGAGGGCCGTTCGGAACTCGGCGAGTTCGCCCCGCGCATCGAGGTCATGACCATCCCGACCGACAAGATCCGCGACGTTATCGGCTCCGGCGGCAAGGTCATTCGCGAGATCGTCGAGAAGACCGGCGCCAAGATCAACATCGAGGACGACGGTACCGTCAAGATCGCCTCTTCCAACGCCAAGGAAATCGAGGCGGCCAAGAAGTGGATCCACACCATCGTGGCCGAGCCCGAGGTTGGCGAGATCTACGAGGGCACGGTCGTCAAGACCGCCGATTTCGGGGCCTTCGTCAATTTCTTCGGTCCCAAGGACGGCCTCGTCCACATCTCGCAGCTGGCGGCGGAGCGCGTCGCCAAGACCACCGACGTGGTCAAGGAAGGCGACAAGGTCTACGTCAAGCTGATGGGCTTCGACGAGCGCGGCAAGGTCCGGCTTTCCATGAAGGTCGTCGATCAGGAGACCGGCAAGGAAATCGCCAGGGAAAGGAAGAAGGAAGAGGCGGAAGGCACCGACGCCTGACGGCGGAGCCTTTCGACGGGACGGGCGGGCGCGCTTCGGGGGAAGCGCGCCCGTTTTCTTAGGTTTGGACCGCCAAGTGCGGTAATCCCCGGTGATGAACGACAGCGCCCACCGTACATTGTTCCACCCCTTCGAGACCGGCGACATCGCGCCGCCGGCAAGCGGCGCGCGTGCGCTCTTCCTAGGGGCGGTTCCTGATTTCCGTCTGCCGGAAGGTTTTGCGGCCGAACTGGCAGCGGTCCAGGGTTACCGTCCGCATTTTCTCGGCCTGCAGCGGCGCGGCATCCCCGCCACGCCGACCATCGAGGACAGCGGCTACGATCTCTCCTTGGTGCTTCTCGGCCGCCACAAGGGCGAGAACTTTCGCCGTCTCGCTGGTGCCCTTCGTGCAACCCGCGCGGGCGGTCTTGTGCTCGTGGCGGGCGGCAAGGCCGACGGCGTCGACAGTTTCCGCCGCAAGGTCGCCAAGGCGCTTCCGCTCGCCGGCAGCCTGTCGAAATATCATGGTGTCGCCTTCTGGCTCCAACGGCCGGATGACACCGGGCTCGCCGTCAGCGGCCTTGCAGACCCGCCGGCGCCGTCGCTGGTGGACGGGCGTTTTGCGACCGCTCCCGGCATGTTCTCCCATGACCGCATCGACGCGGGCTCACGGCTGCTGGTCGATAACCTGCCGAAACTGAAGGGCCATGTCGCCGATTTCGGCGCCGGCTGGGGGTATCTGTCGGCGGAGCTCTTGCGGCGCGGCGACGAGTTGGCCGCGCTTGATCTCTACGAGGCCGATTTCCCTTCGCTCGAGGCGGCGAAGCAGAACCTTTCCGCATGGGCGGGCGGGGTTCCGCTCGCCTTCCACTGGCGGGATTTGCGCTCGGAGCCGGTGCCCCGGCGCCACGATGCCGTCGTCATGAACCCGCCATTCCACGAAGGCAGGGCGGCCGAGCCGGCGATCGGCGCCGATTTCGTGCGTGCGGCGTCGCAGGCGCTGAAGCCCGGGGGCCGGCTCTACCTCGTCGCCAATCGTGGCCTGCCCTATGATAAGGTGCTGGAGGCGGGTTTTGCTGCTTCCGGCGAGACGTGCCGCGACGCCCGCTTCAAGGTGCTGTGGGCGCGACGCTGACCCGACAGCCCTGCTGCCTCAATGCACGGCGTGGCTGAGTTCGACCTCGACCGCTTCGCCGCCACGCACCACCAGCGGCGCCGGCTTGCCGAACAGATAGCCCTGGAAGACCTCGCAGCCGGCGGCGCGCAACAGCGTCGCCTGGTCCTCGGTCTCGACGCCCTCGGCGATCGTGTGGACGCCCAGCGCCCGCGACAGGCCGACGATGGTCGACACCACCGCGCCGCCATTGTCGCGGTCGATACGCGACACGAAGGAGCGGTCGATCTTGAGCTTCTGGAACGGGAAGTCGATCAGGTAGGAAAGGTTGGAGTAGCCGGTGCCGAAATCGTCCACGGCCACCGACAGTCCGAGCCCGGCCAGATCTCTCAGGATCTCGGCGGCGCGCGCACGGTCCTGCATCATCGCCGTCTCCGTGACCTCCAGCTCGAGCCGCGCCGGCTTGAGGTCGGTGTCGGACAACACGTTGCGGACCAGATTGACGAAATCCTTGGTCATGAACTGGACCGGCGAGATGTTGACCGCCACGAAGCAGTCGTCCGGCAGCGCGTGGGCGTCGGTGCAGGCCTTGCGCAGCACCCATTCGCCGATCGGCGCGATCATGCCGGTTTCCTCGGCGATGGGGATGAATTCCGCCGGGGAGATCATGCCGCGCACCGGGTGTTTCCACCGGATCAGCGCCTCGTAACCGACGACGCGGTTCTTCAGATGGTCGAACTGCGGCTGGTAGTGCAGGTCGAAATCGCCGCGCTCGAAGGCGGTGCTGAGCTCGGCCTCGATCCATTGCCGGTAGTCGGCGACCTCGCCCATATTGGGCTGAAACACCGCCCAGCTGCCGAGCCCGCTGGCGCGGGCATGCTGCAGCGCCAGGTTGGAACGGCGCAGAAGCACGATCGGATCGTCGCCATCCTTGGGTACCGCAACCATGCCGACCGACAGGCTCACGGTCTGGAGGTGGGAGGGCAACTGGTAGGGCTCGACCAGCTTGTCGATCAGCCCTTCCACGTAAAGGTCGATCCGGCCGTCGACCAGGCGGTCGGGCAACAAAACGGCGAACTCGCCGGCGCCGATGCGGCCGATCTCGGCGCCCTTCGGCAGCGCCTTCTTCAGCCGCTGCGCGATGGCGCGAATAAGCTGGTCGCCCTGGCTGTAGCCGATGGCGTCGTTGATCTGCTTGAAGCGGTCGATGTCGATGTCGACCAGGAACACCGGCTCGCCGGTGCGTGTGCTGGCCGCCACCGCCTCGGCGGTCTTGCCGATCAGCGCGTTGCGCGACAGGAAGCCGGACAGCTTGTCGATCTGCGTCTCGCGGAAGACGTAGCCCGCCGATTCGTCGACGCCTGCGAAGAAGGACAATGCCGAGCCGGCGGCCGCGAGAGCGCAAAGCGCCGCGACGACCGCACCGACGACCGACGGTGGCAGGCCGCCAAGGCTTTCGCCTATGCCGTATTTCAGCGCCCACAGGCCGAGAATGAAGCTGCCGAGCCCGGAGCTGGCAATCGTGATCAGCCGGAAGACTGGCGACCTGTTCGGGTTGGATGCGTCGTGCATGGACAAGGCCCCTCGCTGAGCCAACCAAAGCACATGCGCATTAAGGTTTGCTGGGCCGCATCGTTCGAATTTTAACGATCGCCGGTTTCGCGCCGTCAGCCGGCCGTATCGGTTCTCTTGAGCTCGTCCAGGGTCGGCATCGACACCACATGATAGCCGGAATCGACATAGTGGACTTCGCCGGTGACGCCGGAAGAGAGGTCCGAGAGCATATAGAGCGCCGAGCCGCCGATCTCGTCGATGTTGACGGTGCGCCGCAGCGGTGCGTTGCGCTGCTGGAACGAGAACATGTGCCGTGCGTCGGAGATGCCGGCGCCGGCGAGCGTGCGCACCGGCCCGGCCGAAAGTGCGTTGACGCGGATGCCGCGCGGGCCGAAATCGTTGGCGAGATAGCGCACGCTGGCCTCGAGTCCGGCCTTGGCCACGCCCATCACGTTGTAGTTCGGCATCACCCGAGTGGAGCCGGCATAGGTCAGCGTCAGCATCGAGCCGGCTCCTTCCATCATCGCCGCCGCGCGCCGCGCGATCTCGGTGAAGGAAAAGCAGGAGATGACCATGGTCCGCACGAAATTCGCCCGCGTCGTGTCGGCGTAAAGACCCTTGAGTTCGCTCTTGTCCGAAAATCCGATGGCGTGGACGATGAAGTCGAGGCTGCCCCATTCCGACTTCAGGCTCTCGAACACACCGTCGACGGAGGCTTCGTCCTCGACGTCGCACGGCAGCACCAGCTTGACCCCGGCCTGCTCGGCGAGCGGCTTGACGCGCCGGCCGAACGCCTCGCCCTGGTAGGTGAAGGCCATCTCGGCGCCGTGTTCGTAGGCTTTCTTGGCGATGCCCCAGGCGATCGAATGATCGTTGGCGACGCCCATCACGAGGCCGCGCTTGCCCTTCATCAAACCTTCCATCTGCGGGCCGGCCCTATGCTGAGTGACGCTGGAAAACGAGTGTGGAGTTGGTGCCGCCGAAGCCGAAGGAATTCGAAAGCACGGTGTCGATCTTGGCGTCGTCGATGCGCTTGCGCACGATCGGCGCACCCTCGAATTCCGGATCGAGCGTGCCGATATGGGCGCTTTCGCCGATGAAGCCGGCCTGCATCATCAGGATCGAGTAGATCGATTCCTGGACGCCGGCGGCGCCGAGCGAATGCCCGGTCAGCGACTTGGTCGACGCGATGTGTGGGATCTTGTTGCCAAACACCTCGCGGATCGCGCCGATCTCGCGCGAATCGCCCACCGGCGTCGAGGTGCCGTGCGTGTTGATGTAGTCGACGCTGCCGTCAACCGTGGCGAGGGCCTGGCGCATGCAGCGCACCGCGCCCTCGCCGGACGGGGCGACCATGTCGTAGCCGTCCGAGGTGGCGCCGTAGCCGGTGATCTCGGCATAGATCTTGGCGCCGCGCGCCTTGGCGTGTTCGAGTTCTTCCAGCACCAGTACGCCGGCGCCGCCGGCGATCACGAAGCCGTCTCGGTCGACGTCGTAGGCGCGCGAGGCCGACGATGCCTTGTCGTTGAACTTGGTCGACATGGCGCCCATGGCGTCGAAAAGGTTCGACATCGTCCAGTCGAGGTCCTCATGGCCGCCGGCGAAGATGATGTCCTGCTTGCCGAGCTGGATCAGTTCGTAGGCGTTGCCGATGCAATGCGCCGAGGTCGAGCAGGCCGACGAGATCGAGTAGTTCACACCGTGGATCTTGAACCAGGTGGCAAGCGTCGCCGACGCGGTCGACGACATCGCCTTCGGCACGGCGAACGGGCCGATGCGCTTCGGGCTCGCGTTCTTTTCGGTGATTGCCGCGGCCTCGACGATCGTGCGTGTCGAGGGCCCGCCCGAACCCATGATGATGCCGGTGCGCTCATTGGTGACGTCGCCGTCTTCCAGCCCGGAATCGGCGATCGCCTGTTGCATCGCGACATGGTTCCAGGCCCCGCCCTTCGACAGGAAGCGCATGGCGCGGCGGTCGACCAGATCGGTCGGATCGAGCGTCGGCGCGCCCCACACCTGGCAGCGGAACCCGTGCTCCGCGAACTCCTCAGAAAAGCTGATCCCGGATTTCGCCTCGCGCAGGGAGGCTTCTACCTCGCCGGCATTGTTGCCGATCGACGAAACGATCCCGAGGCCGGTAACGACTACGCGTCTCATTTGGCTCTCCCTGGGGGTTGGCGCTTGCGGGCCTTGCCGCCCGGCGTCACGCGTCCTGCTTGGCCAGCCCGACCCTCAGGTCGGTCGCCTTGTAGATAGGCTCGCCATCGGCCTTGAGCCAGCCATCGGCGATCCCGAGCACCAGCCGCCCGCGCATCACGCGCTTGAAATCGACGCCGTACTCGACCTTCTTGTTTTCGGGGCGCACCATGCCCTTGAACTTCACCTCGCCGGTGGAGAGTGCCATGCCCTTGCCGGGCTCGCCGAGCCAGCCGAGAAAGAAGCCGGTCATCTGCCACATGGCGTCGAGGCCGAGACAGCCGGGCATGACCGGGTTGCCGATGAAGTGGCACGGGAAAAACCAGAGGTCGGGCCGCAGGTCCAGTTCCGCGCGGACATAACCCTTGCCGAACTCGCCGCCGTCTTCGCTGATCTCCGTGATCCGGTCGAACATCAGCATCGGCGGCGCCGGCAACTGCGCATTGCCGGGGCCGAACAGTTCGCCCCTGGCGCAGGCCAGCAGATCCTCGTAGCCGTAGCTGGACTTCCTCTCCGCCATATGACCTTCCCGCTGCTAGGTGACGCTTCTGCGCCGACCACTCGCTGGCGTGGCCCGTCCGGCCTGCCGCGATTTGATACGCCTGCGCTTATCGCGATGCGGGGCACGGGTCAATGTGCCGCTATTGATCTCCAAATTGCGAAAAGTTATATGCTGAAAGGTGATATCGGCCCGCGACGGGCCAGCGGAACAAGCTCGGGCTAGGCACTTTCCGATTGCCGCATCCCGTTCATGAGGATTGATGCAGGACACTGCTTCACAGGCGACACGCAAGGTCCGCGCCGCGGGGCTGCGCCCGACGCGACAGCGCGTGGCCTTGGCTGGCCTGCTGTTCGCCAAGGGCGACAGGCACCTGTCCGCCGAGGAACTGCACGAGGAGGCGGTCGACGCCGGCGTGCCGGTGTCGCTCGCAACCGTCTACAACACGCTGCATCAGTTCACCGAGGCGGGAATGCTCCGCATCCTCGCCGTTGAGGGGTCCAAGACCTATTTCGACACCAACACGTCGGATCATCACCACTATTTCATCGAGGGTGAAAACACCGTCGTCGACATTCCGTCGGGACCGGTGACCGTCCATAACCTTCCCGAACCGCCGGAAGGCATGGAGATCGCCAATGTCGACATCGTGGTGAGGCTGCGCCCGAAGCGCCGCTGACGCTCTCCGCTGCATCGCTGACCAATGGGATGACTAGGCTCGTTCGAAACGGCGAACGAGACCGAAGCGGTTCCTGTATTCTCCCGGTGAAACGCCTGTTGCCTCGCGGAAGACGCGGCCGAATGCCGACGCGTCCCGGTAGCCGACGCTCCAGCCGATTTCACCGACCGGCATCAGCGTCCTTTCCAGCAGGCCGCGCGCCTTCTCCACGCGCAGGTTTTGCACGTAATCGTTGGGCGTGAGGCCGGTCGCCTGCCGGAAGCGGCGCAACAGCGTTCTGGGAGATATCATCGCCTTCTCCGCCATCGTCGCCACCGAGACCGCATTTTCCGCGTTGGCCTCCAGCCAGTGCTGGAGCGCAGCGATCGCCCGGTCGCCATGCTGCATATGGGGGCGGAAGCTGCGGTAGGTCCGCTGCTCGCGGCCGGCGGTGTCGATCAGCAGATGCCGTGCCGTTAGCGACATGACGCCGGCGCCGAGCCAGCGCTCGACCACGAACAGCCCCATGTCGAGCCAGGCCATCACGCCGCCGGCGGTAACGACGTCGTTGTCGTCGATCAGCATTTCACCGGCATCGAGCCTGACGGCGGGAAACTGCGTCCGGAACTCGGCTTCGAGCGCCCAGTGCGTGGTCGCCGGCCGCCCGTCGAGAAGCCCCGCGTTCGCCAGCCAGAACGCACCTGCGCAGACGGAACACATGGTCGCCCCGGCGGCATGCTGCGCCGCTAGCCAGGCGAGAAGTGGCCTGCTCTCGGTTCCGCGCGAGCCCGAAAGGCTGGGCGGCAGGACGACGGCGTCGAAGACCTCTTCCGGACCGCGCTCGGACGGAACCGCCCGCAAGGCGGTCGCGTCCAGCCGCCGCCCGCCCTGTGCCGTGCTCGTGCTGCTGGCCACGGAAAACAGGTCGCCCAGCCCCAGGACGGCTGATTCCAGGGCGCCGGGATAGGCGACGATGGCGATGCTGATGGCGCGCTCTTGTGTCATTGTTTGGCGTTTATGGCACAAAGAATGTCATTTGCGCCACTCGGGCCTGCCACGCCGCGCTGCCAGAACGGAAGCAACGAAAAGGAGAGGCAAATGGCAGCCAAGGCTCTGGTTCTGGTGGACATTCAGAACGACTATTTCGCGGATGGCCGCTGGCCCGTCGACCGGATGGAAGAAGCCGCGGCCAATGCCGCCCGCCTCCTGGCGCATGCGCGGCAGGCCGGGGATCTGGTCGTCCATGTCCGGCACGAGATGCCGTCCGACAGCGCGCCGTTCTTCCGTCCCGGCAGCTTCGGTGCCGAGATTCATGCCTCGGTGGCGCCTGCCGCCGACGAGAAGGTGATCGCCAAGCGTCGCCCGAACAGCTTCCAGGGAACCCGGCTGCGCGAGGAACTCGAGGCCGCCGGCATCACCGACGTCGTGGTTTGCGGAGCGATGACCCAGATGTGCATCGACGCCACGGCGCGCGCCGCCGCCGATTTCGGCTTTGCCGTGACGGTTATCGAGGACGCCTGTGGCGCGAAGGAGCAAAGCTTTGCCGGGCAGACCGTGTCGGCGCCGCTCGTTCACGCCGCCATCATGGCGCCTTTGGCTATGAGTTATGGCCGGGTCATGACGACCGACGAGCATCTCGCCGCGACGTCCTAGAGCAATTCCAGGGAAAGTCGAAACCGGTTGTCCGTCCGGAATTGCCGAGAAACAAGCGGTTGGAGCTGTTCGAGTGAACGATGAACGGCTCCAGGCAATCAATCCCGATGCAGGCTCGGCCGGCGTGCTTGGCCTAGTCAGCGCCGTCGCGAGGTGATCCGTTTCAGTCCTCGATCGTTTCGCCGGGATAGACGCCCCATACCTGCTGCTGGCTGATCCAGCCGCGGTGGCCGCTGAACGTCATCCGGCACCAGTCGCCATTGCAAAGGTTGATCTCGCCCAGCGCGCCGGGCTCGATCAGCGCCACGGCGCGCGCATCCTCGTAGGGCTCGGTACGCAGCGCGATCTCAGCCGCCTTGCCACGCTGCCACGGGGCGGCGATCCCGGTGCGGCGGCCCGACAAGAGCGAGCCGTTGATCCAGCCCTCCACGCCTTCCGAATCGCGCACCCGGCGCCAGTTGTCATATTCCTGGATGATCTCCATCGGCAGCCCGTCGCGCAGATAGAGCCAGTCGACCGCGTAGGTGCGTCCTGGGCCGATGCGCAAATTGACGCGGCTCGCCTTGAGGCTGACGAAACGTGGCAGCGGCAGGCCGCTCGGGCCGCGCGCCACCGACTGGGCGCCGCCGCCGTCTGGCGCGGCGTACATGATGTTGGTGGCAAGGAGCGAGCTGGCGAGGAAGACGGCACTGAAGGCCAGGCGAAGCGACACCAAACGCGACACGGACAAATCCCTGACTTGCACTGAAAGCGACCGCCGGCGGGCGGCCGGGCTTCCTTGGATTTTCTTTGTCTTCGGCAGGTCCGATGTTACACAGAACCAGCGGCCGATAGCGCTTTGGAGTATCGCCCGTCTTGGTTAAAGAGGTCTCAACAGGACCCGGAACGAGGAAGCGATGGCGGGCAGGAAGAAACCTCTCGTGGTGATCACGCGCAAGCTGCCGGACCCGGTGGAGACGCGCATGCGGGAACTCTTCGACGCGCGGCTGAACGTCGAGGACCGGCCGATGACGCAGCCCGAACTGGTGGCCGCCGTCCGCGAGGCCGACGTGCTCGTGCCCACCATCACAGACCGCATCGACGCGGCGCTGATTGCGCAGGCCGGCGACAATCTCAAGCTGATCGCCAATTTCGGCAATGGCGTCGACCACATCGATGTCGAAGCGGCGGCGCGGCGCCAGGTCACGGTCACCAACACGCCGAATGTCCTGACCGAAGACACCGCCGACATGACCATGGGGCTGATCCTCACCGTGCCGCGGCGGCTGGTCGAAGGGGCCGGCGTGCTCAAGGGCGACGGCAAATGGGAAGGCTGGTCGCCGACCTGGATGCTCGGCCACCGCATCTGGGGCAAGCGTCTCGGCATTGTCGGCATGGGCCGCATCGGCACCGCGGTGGCGCGCCGCGCCAAGGCCTTCGGCCTGTCGATCCACTATCACAACCGCCACCGCGTGGCGCCCGCCATCGAGGACGAGCTTGAGGCGACCTATTGGGAAAGTCTCGACCAGATGCTGGCCCGCATGGACATCATCTCGGTCAACTGCCCGTCGACGCCAGCGACCTTCCACCTGCTTTCGGCGCGCCGGCTGGCGCTGATGCAGCCCGCCTCCTACATCGTCAACACCGCTCGCGGCGAGATCATCGACGAGGCCGCCCTGATCGAGATGATCCGCGAAGGCCGGCTCGCCGGCGCCGGGCTCGACGTTTTCGAACACGAGCCGGCGGTGAATCCCAAGCTGGTGAAGCTTGCCGAAAAGGGCAAGGTGGTGTTGCTGCCGCATATGGGTTCGGCCACCATCGAAGGCCGCATCGACATGGGCGACAAGGTGATCATCAACATCCGCACCCTGTTCGACGGCCATCGGCCGCCCGACCGCGTGTTGCCGGCGCGGGCCTGAAGACGCGGGCGCTGGGCGCGCCGTCTTCCGCCTCACGCAACGATAGCGACCGTACCGTCCTGCGAGACCGTGATCTGGCGGCCGCGAAAATGTTCGTGGTTGTCCCGCACGAGGCGCACCGCCACCGGTGTCGCCCATCCCATCTCCTTCGCCACCACCAGCCCGAGTAGCAGGATCGCGTCGGGCTCGTGCAGCACCATCGCCGATGGCGCGTGGCCGCCCCGGACGAGTTCCAGCAGTACCGAAGACGCCGACGACGAGCCGATCGTGCCGGGCAGGAACAGCACGGTTCCCGCCACCGAGGCGCCGTGTTGCGGGTGGCGGACGTCGACGATGCGGCCCGTTTTCGGGTCGACCCCGCCCCAGAAGCTGATCGGCGCGTCGAGAACCAGTGCCGGCCCGTCGCCGGCGCGGCCGCCGACGAGGATCTCTCCCTCGAGCGTGCCGCTCACGACACCGTGTCCCGGATGATCGGCCGGCCGGCGACAGCGCTCGCCACGCAGTCGGCGAGCGAGGCATAAAGCACGCGGTAGCCGGTGTTGCCGGGCGCGTAATGGGCGAACTTGCCGGAATTCGTCATCAGCACGCCGCCGGCAAGCTCGGCCATGACCGGCGTCACCACGACGCAGGTATCGGCAACGATGGTGACGCCGGCATTTTCGAGCGCTTGCCGCTTGCCGCTTTTCTCCAGAACATCGAGCACATGGCGGCCGGTGCAGGCATAGAGGGGAACCTTCAGGCCGCGGCCGGCCAGATGTCTTTCCAGCGCCGCGAATTCGTCGAGCGAGAAATGCGGGCTGCCGAGCGCCACCGCGTCGAGCCTGTCGCTGCCTTCGGCTGTCGACAGCCGCCGCAGGCTGTCCGCGACCATTTCCGCCGTGGCCGCGATCGTCTCGGCCGGCGCCATGCCGCCGGTCGCCGTCGCGATGTCCGGCGCTTCCGGCGTCACGCCGACGATATGGAACAGCCCGACCGCGCCGGAGGAGGCGGCGGCCGCGCCGAAGGCCTTGAGCGCGTCTTCGCCCGGGTGGCGTTCGATGCCGGTGACGGCACCGACCGCATCGCCTGCAAGACGTCCGTAAAGGCTGCCGAGCACCGGCCAGGCGATTTCCGAGTTCAGGAACGAGGCTGGCAGGGCGGAGACGTCGACGATGATGCGCGCGCGGCGGTTCTCGGTGCGGTGCAGCCCGCAATCCGGCGCCCTGCCGGCAATCGCGCAGGCGATGTCGAGGAAGTCACCATAACGGTTGGTGCGCGCGCCCAAGACCGAGTTGCAGAACGCGACCGCGTTCGACTCCCCCCACGCCACATCCTCGCCCTCTCGCGGCCTGTGGCCGGCCTGGTAGGGCGCGCAGGTCCAGGTCGGCTCGCAGCCAAGCGCCCGGTAGGCGCGCATCATGCGGCGTGCCATGGCGCGCTCGTGCTCGGCGAGCCGCACCCGGCAGGAGCCGGTCAGGTCGAGCGCGCCCACATTGAGCGTGGCGCGCACTGCGACCTTGGCACTTCCTTCGACCAGCCGTTCGGCGAACAGCGTGCCGGAATCGCCATGATAGAGCGCGCCGTCGATATGCGCCGACGCGATCGGGATCAGCCGCTCCGCGCCGAGCAGGCGTCCGCTCTCGGCGACGATGCGCATCGCCATCGCCGCGCCGTCGCTGCCCGCCGCGATCCGCCGCTCGTCCTCGCTCAGTGTCAGCGTCACCCTTCGGCCCTGCGATAGCGCATGACGTCGAAGCGCGCGCCCAGCCCGTCATAGAGCAACAGCCGCCCGACCAGCGGCTCGCCGACGCCGGTGACGAGCTTGATCACCTCCATCGCCTGCAGAGTGCCGATGACGCCGGGCAGCGCGCCGAGGATGCCGGCCTCGGCACAGGAGGGCACGAGGCCCGGCGGCGGCGCTTCCGGGAAGAGGTCGCGGTAGCCGGGCAGCGGTTTGCCGTCGGCGTCCGTGTCGAACGGCTTCAGCACGGTCAGCGACCCGTCGAAACGGCCGACCGCCCCGGTGACGAGCGGCTTTCCCGCCGCCGCGCAGCTGTCGGCAACCAGGTAGCGCGTGCCGAAATTGTCCGATCCGTCGACGACGATGTCATAGCCGTCGACCAGTTCGCGCACATTGGCCTCGGTCAGCCGCAGCCGGTGCCTTTCCACGACGACATGCGGGTTGATCCCGGCGATCGTATCGGCGGCGCTGTCGACCTTCGCCTCGCCGACGGACGCCGTGTCGTGGATCACCTGCCGCTGCAGGTTCGACAGCGACACCGTGTCGTCGTCGACGATGCCGAGCGTGCCGATCCCGGCGGCGGCGAGGTAGCAAAGCGCCGGCGCTCCCAGCCCGCCGGCGCCGACGACCAGCACGCGCGCGCGCTTCAGCTTCTGCTGCCCCGCGCCGCCGATTTCCGGCAGCACGATGTGGCGCGCATAACGTTCGAGTTCGGCGTCGGAGAGCGGAGGCGTCGTTTGGTGATCCATGCCGCGGGATCATAGGGACGGCCGCGACGCTTGTCAGCGGCCCACCTGCCCGTGCTGTGCTTCCGCTTCAGCCGGTCGCGCGCACGGCGCCATCGGCGACGGTCAGGAACTGGGCGCGGTTGTCGATCGCGGCAAACAGGTCGGCCTCCGTGCCGGTCATGAACACCTGGCCGTTGAGGTCGTCGAGAATGTCGAAAAGTGCGGCCCGCCTGAGATGGTCGAAATGCGCGGCGATTTCGTCGAGCAGCAGGATCGGCGCCATGCCGGCCAGTTCCCCGGTCAGCCGTGCATGCGAAAGCACGATGCCGACCAGCAGTGCCTTCTGCTCCCCAGTCGAGGAGAGTGCGGCCGGCATCGCCTTCGGCCTGTGGCGCACGATCAGGTCGGAGCGGTGCGGCCCGTCGAGCGTGCGGCCGGCGCTGCGGTCGCGCTCGCGCTCGCGCTCCAGCCTTTCGCGGAAACTCTCCTCGGCCTCCACCGCAGGGCGCTCGGCGAGGATGCCTTCGAGATAACCTTCGATCGCCAGGTCGGCGCGCGGAAAGGCGCCGTCCTCCGGGGTCTTTTCAACCATTGCCGCCAGCAGGCGCACCATCTCGACCCGCGCGGCGGCGATCGCCGCTCCCGTCTCCGCCATCTGCGCCTCGATCGCCGCGAACCAGGTCTCGTCGCGCTGGTTGTCGGCCAGCAGCCGGTTGCGGCCCCGCATCGCCTTCTCGTAGTCGAGCGCGCGCTGGCCGTGCGCCGGGTCGATCGTCAGGACAAGCCGGTCGAGGAAGCGCCGCCGGTCCGAGGCCGGCCCGGTGAAGAGCCCGTCCATCGCCGGCGTCAGCCACATCACCCGCAGCCATTCGAGCATCTCGTCGGCCGAGCGCGCCGGCGCGCCGTTGATACGCACCTTGCGGCCGCCCTCGCTTTCGCCATTTGGCGGTCCGCCCGCTCCGGTGCCGATCTCGACCGCGCCGTCGGGGCCGTCGATGGAGGCATGGACGGCAAAGCCACCCCCCGCACCTTCGCGCACCGCGTCGGCATAGGCGGCCCGCCGCAGCCCGCGCCCGGGCGTCAGCAACGAAATCGCTTCGAGGAGGTTGGTCTTGCCGGCCCCGTTCTCGCCGGTCAGCACCACCGCGCCGCCATCGAAGCTTACCGAAAGCTCGCGGTAGCTGCGGAAATCTGTAAGCTTGAGCTTACCTATCGAAACCCTTGGCGGCTTCTGGGCCACGGTGGCGTCCTGTCGCGGCGCGCCGCCCGGATCAGACACGCATCGGCATCAGCACGTAAAGCGCCTGCTCGTCGGCCATGTCGTGAATCAGCGTGGGCGAGCCGGCGTCGGCGAGCATGAATTTCGCCTCGCTGCCGGTCAGCTGCCCGGCCACGTCGAGCAGGTAGCGCGCGTTGAAGCCGATCTCGATCGGGTCGGCGTCGTAATCCGCCGGTATCTCCTCGACCGCGCTGCCGGAGTCGGGATTGTTCACGGTAAGCGTAACCTGACCATCGGCGATGGCGAGCTTCACCGCGCGGCCGCGCTCGGAGGAGATCGTCGAGACGCGGTCCACCGCCTGGGCGAAACTCTGCCGGTCGATGACCAGCTTCTTGTTGTTGCCGGACGGGATGACGCGCTGGTAATCCGGAAACGTGCCGTCGATCAGCTTGGAGGTCAGGATCACGCTGCCGATGGTGAAGCGGATCTTGGTGTCCGACAGTTCCACGGCGACCTTGACGTCCGGCGCGTCGACCAGCTTCTGCAACTCGCTCACGGTCTTGCGCGGAACGATGATGCCCGGCATGCCTTCGGAGCCGGCCGGCGCCTCGATCTCGGCCCGGGCCAGGCGGTGGCCGTCGGTAGCGACCGCGCGCAACACCAGCGCGCTGCCGCTTTCCAGCGTGTGCAGGTAGATGCCGTTGAGGTAGTAACGCGTCTCCTCGGTCGAGATCGCAAACTGCGTCTTGTCGATCAGCCCCTTGAGCGCCGTCGATTCGATCCTGAAGATGTGCGAGAAGCTGCCGGCCGAAAGTTCGGGGAAGTCCGATTGCGGCAGGCATTGCAGGCGGAAGTTGGAGCGCCCGGCGATCACCGACATCGACCGTCCGTCCTCGTCGGTCTTCAGCATCACTTCCGCTCCCTCGGGCAATTTGCGCACGATGTCGTAGAGCAGATGCGCCGGCACCGTCGTTGCGCCACCCTGTTCCACTTGCGCCGCCGTCGCCTCGGTCACCTCGATGTCGAGGTCGGTCGCCTTCATTTCGAGCACGGCGCCGTCGGCCTTGAGCAGGACGTTCGACAGGATCGGAATCGTGTTGCGGCGCTCGACGACGCGGTGCACGTGATTGAGCGACTTCAGGAGATTCGAACGTTCAAGTGTAACGCGCATCGATGGTCTCGTACCGAGGAGAGCTTCGCCCGGGAAGCAGAGAAAAGAACGGCCCGAGACGGGCCGGAATCAAGCCAAAATGACAGGAAAAGCCCCGCGAAGGCAAGCCCGCGCGGCGCTTTGGCGCGCGCCGTGCGGGCATTGGCAGGGGATAAGCTGCGGCGCGTGCGGCGGCGCCGCGGCGGGCAGATCAGGCCTGGTCGCTGATCAGCCTGCGCAGCAGTTCCAGTTCCTGCGCCAGCGTCTGGTCGGCGCCCGACAGTTCCTCGATCTTGCGCACCGCGTGAAGCACCGTCGTATGATCGCGACCGCCGAAGCGGCGGCCGATTTCGGGCAGCGAGCGCGGCGTCATGATCTTGGACAGATACATGGCCACCTGGCGCGGCTTGACGATCGTGCGCGTGCGCCGGTTCGACAGAAGCTCGGTCTTCGACACGTTGTAGTGCCGTGCGACGATCCTCTGGATGTCCTCGATGCGCACCCGCTTCGGGTCGCCGGGCCGGAACATGTGGCCGAGCAGTTCATCGATGCGCTCGATGCTCAGCTGCGGCTCGAAGGAACGGCGGAACAGCAGCTGGTTGAACGCGCCCTCGAGTTCGCGCCCGCTGCCGGTGACCGCCCGCGCGACATGCTCCAGGACATTTGCCGGAATGTCGAGCGACTGGTCTTCCACGCGCGCCGATGCCAGCCGCTGCTGCAGCATGCGCAGCCGCATATCCATGTCGGGCGACGACATTTCCAGCGACACGCCGCCATGCAGGCGCGAGCGCACCCGGGGCTCCAGCGATTCAAGCTCGGCGGCTGGCCGGTCGGCCGCGACGACAACCTGGCGCGCGCTGTCGAGCAGCATGTTGATGAGATGGCAGAACTCGTGCTGGATCGACTTGCCCTGCAGGAACTGCATGTCGTCGATGATCAGCAGGTCGATGTCGCGCAACTGCTCCTTCAGCGTCAGTGCGTTGTTGTCGCGGATTGCGGTTGCGAAGCGCCACATGAAGTATTCCGCGGTCAGGTAGACCACGCGCATCTGCGGATTGCGCTTCAAGGCCTCCGCGGCGATCGCCTGCAGGAGGTGGGTCTTGCCCAGCCCGACGGAGGCGTGGACGAAGAGCGGGTTGAAGCGCAGCGACGCGCTCGGGCTCTCGGCCACGGTACGGGCCGCGGCGAAGGCGACGCGGTTCGGCGGACCCTCGACGAAGGAATCGAACGTATAACGCGAATCCAGCGGCGAACCGAGCACGCTCTGGTTTTTCGCCGCGTCCGCCGAAGTCGGCTTCGTCGGGGTCGCTTTGGTGCTGACGGCGGTTCCGCTCGCCAGCGTTGCCTGCGACGACCGTGTGATGTTGCGGGCTGGCGCCGGCTCGGTTTCCGGCGTGCTGCGCGTGCTGCGGGTGGCGCTGCGCACGACGATCTCGAGCCGCATGAGGGCGGGATCTTCGCGCTTCCAGAGATCCGTGATCAGCTCCAGGTAGTGGCTGTTGATCCAGGAACGCAAAAAGGCAGTCGGTACCGACAGGCGGACCAGCCCCCGCGCGGCTTCGGCAAGCTTCATGCGGCCGAACCAGCTCGAATAGACCTCCAGGCCCAGCTGCGCGCGCAGTTGCACCCTGACGCGCTCGAATTGCTCGTGCGCCCCGGCGCCCCCGCTCACCTCATCGTCTCCCTTTCTGAATTGAACAAAGGGGAGCGCCGCCGCTCTCCCCATTTCCAAGCCGCCTTGCATCCCGTTTTCCCTTTTCATTTGGCAATGTATTCCCGTCATGCGCGGCGCAACGCCGCGCATGTCCTCGTTCAGACGACCGGGCCAAACGGCCCGAGCGCCACCTCACTCGAATACAACCGACCGCATCGTGGTCAGCCCGTCCCCGTTTTCCCCCGGCGCGCGGACGCGTCGAAGTGCCTGCCGATGGTCAAAAAGTTCCCCTGGCCGGCGCTGCCGCCGGACCGATCCTCGTCACTCTTCAACCAGATTCACGCCCGCGAACCGGCGCGTCGAAAGGGCACGACCTTCCCGCTCGCGGGAAACGCCCCCGCGTCGCAAGCGGCAATTTTTCTGGGTATTGAGGCCTGACGGCCCTGTCCCTTCCGATGGACCGACATTACAAAATGTGGCGGTTGAAGAGCAAGGGCGGCGGTAAGGGTTTTTTAATCTCTTGGACGCCTCTGGCGGCTCCGGCGTGTTCGCCCGGCAAGGCAGGCAACGCATAAACTGTTATGAATCAATCCCTTTGTCCGAAGCCTCTTCTTCGGTCGTCGGCTATCTAAAAATACATTATTTTTTTGCTTGACATGTCGAGGTCGCCGCCGGTCCTCCGAGCTCGGACGCGGCCCGTCGAATACCTCTGGCAAGCTCTTGGTTTTGTTGTCTTTTTGATGCGCCGAGCGCATGTGTGTCCGGCTCGCTGTCACCCTGTGTCAGCATGCGAAACGGCGATGCCGGCAAATGAACGCGTTGCCCCTTTTTCGCCCACTTCGACATGTCCGGCAAGTGTCTGTCGGCAAAAGAAAAAAGCCCGGCTGGGTTGCCGGGCTGGTCAATCGTTTCGCGTTTGGCGTGCCCTGTTCGGGCGGGTCCGCTAGGCCTGCAGGGCCTTCACGCGCTGTGCCAGGCGCGATACCTTGCGCGAGGCCGTGTTGCGGTGCATGACACCCTTGGTGGCCGCACGCATCAGTTCCGGCTGGACGGCGTCGAACGCGGCCGTGGCCGCGGCCTTGTCGCCTGCCGCCAAAGCTTCCTCGACCTTGCGCACATAGCTGCGCACGCGCGAACGGCGGTTCTTGTTGATCGCGGTCCGGCGCGCCATCTTGCGCGTCGCCTTCTTGGCCGAAGTGGTGTTGGCCATGATGCCTCTCTCGTTGTTCTGGCGTTCTGGTGCCAGTCCGGCGTTCCGGCAGGCACGAATACAAACGGGCGGCCGCTGGGCCGCCTCGATTGCGGCGGCTTATAGTTCAGCTTGCGGCCTGCGTCAACGCCTGTCGCCGCCCGAAAAACCGCCTGCTCAGCGGTTGCGGAAATTCGGCGTCCGCTTCTCCACAAAGGCCGACATGCCCTCCGTCTGGTCGTCCAGGGCGAACATCGAGTGGAACACCCGGCGTTCGAAGCGCAGGCCCTCCGAAAGGGTCGTCTCGTAGGAGCGGTTGACCGCCTCCTTGGCCATCATAACCGCCGGCAGCGAGAACGAGGCGATCTTTGTTGCCGCGGCAAGCGCCTCCTCGATCAGTTCGCCGGCCGGCACCACCCGCGACACCAGGCCCGAGCGTTCCGCCTCCTCGGCGTCCATCATCCGTCCGGTCAGACACATGTCCATCGCCTTGGACTTGCCGACGAAGCGCGTCAGCCGCTGTGAGCCGCCCATGCCGGGCATCACCCCGAGCGTGATCTCGGGCTGGCCGAACTTGGCGTTGTCGGCCGCTATGATGAAGTCGCACATCATCGCCAGTTCGCAGCCGCCGCCGAGCGCGTAGCCGGCCACGGCCGCGATCACCGGCTTGCGGATGCGCGACAGCGCCTCCCAGCCCGCGAAGAAGTCGGCCATGAAGGCGTCGACATAACTCATCGACTGCATCTGCTTGATGTCGGCCCCGGCCGCGAACGCCTTTTCCGATCCCGTGATCACGATCGCGCCGACGCCGGCATCCGCCTCGAACGCCTCCAGGGCGGCCATCACCTCCGCCAGCACGGTGGTGTTGAGCGCGTTAAGCGCCTTGGGCCGGTTCAGCGTGATCAGGCCGACCCGCGCACGCGTTTCGACTAGGATCGTTTCATAGGCCATGTTGGGAAACTCCTCCGGGGCGATTGCGTCGAGATGATCAAGCGTAGCGGTTCGGGCCCGGCATTGGCATCCCATTTGTTCTGCCGGACTGCAATTGTAGGAGCGAAGCGAAGCATCAGCGCTGGCAAGACACACAATGGAAGGTTGAGCGTCCGGACTGCACCGTGCGCATGACGGTGCCCCGGCAGCCCGGGTGACGGCAGGCCTCGCCCTCGCGATCGTAGACGGAGAAGCTGTGCTGGAAATAGCCGAGTTCGCCGTCGGCCTGGCGATAGTCGCGCAGCGAAGATCCGCCGGCCGCGATCGCATCGGCGATCACCTCGCGAACGGCGGTCGCCAGCCGCTCGCTGGCCGCGCCGGCACGGCCGCTTTTGGGCACGATGCTGCCCGCCGCCCGCAGCGGTGACAACTTGGCCCGCCACAGCGCCTCGCAGACATAGATATTGCCCAGCCCGGCGATCAGCCGCTGGTCGAGGAGCGCTGCCTTGAGCGGCGCGCGCCGGTCGCGGAAAAGCCGGGCCAGCAGGGCGCCGTCCAGCGTATTGCCGGTAGGCTCCACCCCGAGCCCCGCCATCAGCGGATGTTCGCCGAGTTTCCCCGGTTCGGCGAACAGCATGAAGCCGAAACGGCGCGGGTCATTGAAGATGACACGGGCCGGGCCGCCGGCCGTCGGCTCCAGACGGAGAACCACGTGGTCATGCGGACGCGCCGTCGAACGCTCGTGGTGGAAGCGTCCTGGCAGTTCGGAGCCGCCATCGCGCTCGATGCGCCACGAGCCCGACATGCCGAGATGACTGATCAGGGTCAGGCCGTCGTCGAGATGGGCAAGCAGGTATTTCGCCCGCCGCGCCAGCCCGCCGATGGTGCGCCCTTGCAGGCGTTCGCCGAAGCGTGGCGGAAACGGGAAGCGCAGGTCCGGCCTGCGCTGCTCGACCGAGACGATCCTTGCGCCTTCCATCACCTTGGCCAGACCGCGGCGCACGGTCTCGACCTCCGGCAATTCAGGCATCGGGGCGGATCGTGTCGAGGAAGGAGGTGCCGTGGTGGCCACGCGCCAGGCCGAGATGGGCCGCCACGGTCTCGCCGATATCGGCGAAGGTCGGGCGGATGCCGAGGGCAGCCGGCGCCAGGCCGGGTCCAGTGCCGATCACCGGCACGCGCTCGCGTGTATGGTCGGTCCCGCGCCAGGTCGGATCGCAGCCATGGTCGGCGGTCAGGATCAAGAGGTCGCCTGGTTGCAGCCGCGCCAGCGCCTCCGGCAGCCGGGCGTCAAATGCCTCGAGCGCGGCGGCGTAGCCCGCCACGTCGCGCCGGTGGCCGAAAAGCGTGTCGAAATCGACGAAATTGGCGAAAACCAGATCGCCGTCGCGGCTGTCTTCGATGGCGCCGAGCGCCTTGTCGAACAGCGCCATGTTGCCGGCCGCCTTGCGCACTTCCGAGATGGCGCGGTGCGCAAAGATATCGCCGATCTTGCCGACGCCGATCACCTTGCCGTCGGCCTCGGTGATGCGGTCCAGTACCGTCGGCTCGGTGGGCGGAACGGCGTAGTCGCGGCGGTTGGTGGTGCGCTCGAAATCGGCGGCCGACGCGCCCACGAAGGGCCGCGCGATGACCCGGCCGATATTGAGCGGGTCGACCAGCCGGCGCACGATCTGGCACAGTTCGTAAAGCCTTTCGAGCCCGAAATGCTCCTCATGCGCGGCGATCTGGTAGACAGAGTCCGCCGAGGTGTAGCAGATCGGCTTTCCGGTCCGCACATGCTCCTCGCCGAGCTTGGCGATGATCTCGGTGCCGGAGGCATGGCAGTCGCCGAGGATGCCCGGCAGCTTCGCCTCGCGGATCACCGCCTCGGTGAGTTCTGCGGGAAAGGTCGGCACGGTTTCGGGGAAATAGCCCCAGTCGAACGGCACCGGCAGGCCGGCGATTTCCCAGTGACCGGACGGCGTGTCCTTGCCTTTCGAGACCTCTTCGGCGGCTCCGAAGAAACCTTCCGGGATCGGCCGCTCCACGCCCGCCGGCATCTGGCCGCTGGCAGCAAATGCCGCTTCGGCCAGTCCCAGCTTGAGCATATTGGGCAGGCGCAGCGGCCCCTGGCGCAACCCGTCTCGGTCGGCCTGGCCGCGTGCGGCGGCCGCAGCGATATGGCCGAACGTGTTGGCGCCGGCGTCGCCGAACTGCTCGGCGTCGGAGGCGCCGCCGACGCCGAAGGAATCGAGCACGAACAGGAAGGCGCGCGGCATTTCGAAGGACAATCCTCAGGGTCTGCGTCGTCCACGACACTTAGTTGGGCGGTGGCCAATTGGCAAACCGGAAACCAAACGGCAAGGTCGCGCTGTCAGATTCGCGAATCGGACCAGGGCGGACGGACATGAACCGGGTGGGATCGCAGATGCGGAGGCAGGTCGCGGCGGCATGCGCGGCCGCATTGCTTTTGCTCGGCTCTCCCGTAGCCCATGCCGGGTGGAAGGACGAGGTCGGCACGCTGCGGATCGGCATGCTGGCGAGGCCCGGATCCGGCGCCGTCGTGCCGGGCGCGTCGGCGATCGAGCGCGCCTATGCCAATGCCCTCGGCATTCCCGTCGATATCTTCGTCGCCCGCGATTTCGCCGCGCTTATCGACGCCCAGGCGAGCGGCCGCATCCAGTATGCGATTTTTTCGGCAACGGCCTATGCGGCCGCCTGGCGTCGCTGCGGCTGCGTCGAGCCGCTGGCCGCGCCGATCTCCGAAGACGGCACGTCCGGCCTCCGCGCCGTGCTGATCGTGGCGAAGGCGGATGCAGGCGGCGAAGGCCGGCGCATCGCCGCCGTTCCGCAAAGCGTGGTCGCCGACCTCCTGCCGGGCCTCGCCGGCCCCCAGGCCAGGCCGGCCGGTGCTAGGCCCGACGACGAGATCGTTCGCGTCGGTTCGATGTCGGTGGCCGAGCGCATGTTCGCGGAAGGCGAGATCGACGGGCTTTACGGCTGGGCGCCGGAGCGTGTCGGCGGGCCTGACGCCGGCACGCTTGCGCGTCTGGCGGCAATGGGCGTGGCGCCCGGAGACATGGAAATCGTCTGGACCTCGCAGTCGGTGCGTTTCGGCCCGCATGCGGTGCGCGCCGATCTGCCGCCGGAGGCCAAGGATATCCTGAAGAGGTTCCTGACCGGGCTCAAGCTCGCCGATCCGGACGTCTACGACCTCCTGGAGGAAGAGCGCCAGGGCGGCTTCCTCAGGGCCGGCCACGACGACTACGAGGCCGCCGTCGAGGCGCTGGGCGGCTGGCTCCCCGCCCCGGCGCAGCCCTCGCCCGAGGGCGAATGAGCCGTTCGACTGTAAAAACGATGAACAGCACTGGCGTCAGCAGTCGATGCAGGTGACCTTCTGGCTCATGCGCGGCCGCAGGTAATAATCCTCGCCCATCGAGATGCTGTCGAAGGCAGCGGCCAGGCCGAGCGAGGTCTTCTGTTGCGCGCTCCAGGTGATCACCGGCTTGTAGTCCAGATCGGCCTCGCCGCGGATCAGGAACGTGCCCTTGATCTTCAGCTTCTCGGGCACCGTCGTCGTCGAACCGATCGTGAGATGGTTCGACGCGGTGCCGTTCACCAGCTTGCGCGACCATGCCACCTTCACCTTCGGCGTATCCTCGTCGGTGATCTCGATCGCCGTCAGGTAGATCGTCGGCTTGGTGCGGTTATAGGGCTGGATCACCGAGCCGCCGATCTTCATGATCGCGTCGATCTCGGCCTTGGTGATCTGCTGCTGCTGGGTTACCAGGTCGGCGACCATGCTGGCGATGCGTCCTGTCTTCTTGTTGGCTTCTATCGCCTGCGAGGTCTCCATTGTCATGAAGTAGAGCCCGAGCAGCACCGGCGCGATGAACGCGAACTCGATCGCGGCCGCCGCCCGGCGGTCGCGCCACAGCGCGGCGAGAAGCTCCGTCGCGGCCTTGTGCCAGCGGGTTCCGGCCTGTTGCCCCAACATATCCAGTCCCTTTCCCTGTCGCTTGTTTCGGGTCGTTGCCGGCTAGTCGTCGAACGGTTCGTTCTGCCAGGTCGCCGTGGCGAAATGCAGCGTCTTGCCGTCCTTCAGGTTCGAAACCGATTTGCGCATGAAGTCCGTCATCACCGGCCAGCGGTAGAAGACGCGCAGCATGTTCTTGCTGAGCGAGGGGCCGGGATCGACGTCGAAGTCGCTGGTATCGATGTCCTTGTCCGCGGTCAGCTTGACGCGCTCCTTGGCTGCATCCTCGAAGGTCGCATATTCGCGCAGGTCGACCTCCAGCCCCGGGCAGCCGGCGGCCACGATGATTTCGAGCTGGTCGCAGATCGCTGCCTTCAGCGACGATTCGGTGACGGTCGCGGCCTTGATCTGGCCGGTGCGAAGCTGGCGCGCGACGCGATCGGTCGCCGTCGTCAGCACCTGCTGCGCCGCGAACGAGATGCAGCTTTCAAGGATGGCGAACACCAGGAGCGAGAACGGGATCGCCAGCGCCACGAACTCGATGGCCACCGCGCCGTCGCGGTTGCGCGCGAAACGGCCGAACAGGCCGCGGCGCTTCCTGCGGTCTTCCCCCTTGCGAGAGGCGTTGCTGCTCTCTTTCATGGCCCGATTCCTGCCAACCCCATTGCAGTCTCGCGGCGAACATAAACGAGGGCGGTTGAATTCCCGTTTTGACGACGATGAAAATTGGCGCGGCGGCGTTTGCCGCGCGTTAACGCTGCCGCCCGCCCTGAGCCGGATGGCGCTACTGGCTGGCGCTCATCTCGCTTTCGGAAAGCCGCTCCGCGTCGCTCTTGTAGGAGCTCTCGCAATAAGGCGTGCATGAAAGCGTCTGCACGTCGGCGCGGCGATAGACCCGCACCGAGCTTGCGTCCTGCCGAGACACGAAGATCTGCTCGTCCACGATCGGCGCGCCGTCCACGTCGAGGACGACCAGGTTGGTCACGCCGAAACCGCGCCCGGTGAGCACGATCGTCGTGGCGTCCTGTACCGAGGCGTCGGCGATCTGCGGATTGCCGACCACGATCGTGTCGGCCGGTCGCGCCAGCTTCACGATCTTGGCTTCGTTCATCAGGATCGAGATGCCGCCCTCGGCAATGGCCTGGCCGACGCCGAGCGCCAGCAATCCCGCCGCCAGGACGCTTGTCAGGCCGTATCGGCCACGGAATGTCGCGTTGCGCGCCATGAGGTCTCTCCACCTGCGTACTTTCCGAAAGATGAAGCGGATTGGTGAATCTTCGGTTAAGCGGCCACGGGGCGTGGGCGGACTCGGCGAAAACCGCAGGGGAGCGGCGGTGGCCGCCGGATCCAGCGCGGCAAAGTGTTTAAGGCTGTTGCCGGAAATCGAGTATACCCTCGCGCGCGTGCTGTCTTACACGCGTGGGCAGGAGAAGAAAATTTTGCTTCGCCGCTTATGCCATCATTAACCACAGATGACCGAGGCACAGGTTAGGAAATCGGTAAGTCTGTTTTTTAAGCCGATCGAAAGAGCTTCCCCGTAGTGTTCGTGCATCCGATCAACGCAGAAAAAATTGTTGACGGGCTGTGCTGTAAACACGTGGAGTAGGAGCTCTCGAATGTCCAAGCTTTTTGCACGTTTCGTGAAAGACGAATCCGGCGCGACCGCCATCGAATATGGCCTGATCGCCGCTCTCATCGCCGTTGCTATCATGACCGGCGCCGGCCTGCTCGGCACCGCGCTCGACACGCAGTTCACCGAGATCGCCAAGGACCTGGACTACAAGTCCGAGTAATCTCGCAGCGTTGGCCAGCGATGGCCTGAAAGGGACCGCCCCACCGGGCGGTCCCTTTTCTTTTTGTTAACCCGCCGGCCGCTTTTCACCATTGCTTAAGCGGGTCCGCACTAGGATTTCGCGTTTGAACCGCCGAGGCCATGATGATCGAAGCCGCCATCTTCGTCGTTTTTCCGTTCTGCATGGCCTTTGCGGCGGTCTCCGACATGATGTCGATGACGATCGCCAACCGCGTCTCGCTTCTGCTCGTGGCGGCATTCGCGGTGCTTGCCCCGCTGACGGGCATGAGCTGGGCGGAATACGGGCTGCATTTTGCCGCCATGGCGGCGGTGCTGGCGGTTACCTTCGGGCTTTTCGCCATCGGCGGCATGGGCGGCGGCGACGCCAAGCTGATGGCGGCCACCGCGCTGTGGATGGGGCTGGAGCCGACCCTGGTCGTCTACCTGGTCATGTCCGCCGTCTTTGGCGGGGGGCTGACCCTGCTGATCCTGCTCTACCGCTCTTCGCCGTTCGCCGACATCACGGTCAACAATGTGATGCTGCGCCATTTTGCCGACCGCAAGGTGGGCATTCCCTATGGCATCGCGCTGGGACTGGGCGGCCTCACCGCCTATATGCAGTCGCCGCTGATGCTGTGGGCGCTTGGCCGCCTTTCCGGAAGCTGATCTGAGGGGCGGGATGCCGGCCCGCCCGCCGGCAATGCATAAACCTTAAATTAAGTACGATCGTAAGCATTGCATTAACCCTAATTTGACGATTGCGCCCCCATTGTCGGGTCCGGTGAATGCAAATCGCCGGGTAAAGGTGCGGGTCGATGAACACTTCACGCTTGATCATTCTCGGGGTCGCGGTCGTCGCAGCCGGCGTCGCCGGCTACATCGCCAAGAACCTCGCAACGGCGCCGGCGCCGATCGTGGTTGCCGATGCCGGGCCGCGCCAGCCGGCCATTCCCCTGACCGAGGTCCTGGTTCTTTCCGAAGACCTTCCGGTCGGACAGCCCATCGAAAAGCAGCTGCGCTGGCAGGACTGGCCGCGCGACGCGGTGGCCGAAGGCTTCATTACGCGCGACGCCGAAGCCAACGCCGAAGAAGAACTCAAGGGCGCCATCGCCCGGTTGCCGATGTATGCCGGCGAGCCGGTGCGGCGTTCCAAGCTGATCGGCGCCGGCCAGAGCTTCATGTCGGCGATCCTGCCGTCGGGCAAGCGCGCCATCGCCACCCAGATTTCGGCCGACACCTCGGCCGGCGGCTTCATTCTTCCCAACGATTATGTCGATGTCATCATGACCCGGCGCGCCGAAAGCGGCGGCACCCAGGGCTTCGTGACGGAGACCATCCTCAAGAACATCCGCGTGCTCGCGATCGACCAGACCATTCGCGAGGACGAGGAGGGCAACAAGGTCAAGGTCGGCGAGACGGCGACGCTGGAGCTGACGCCGCAGCAGGCCGAGATCATCACCGTCGCCCAGCAGCTTGCCGACCGCCTGACGCTGTCCCTGCGCTCGATCAAGGACGCGCAGGAAAAGCAGGAAACCGAGGCCGACTACCTGGTCTCCGGCAACGGCCGCAAGGGCACGGTCAGGCTCATCAAATCCGGCGAAGTTTCTGAAGTGGGAGCGCGCAAATGACGTCGCACAACAACACGCTGCCCGGACGGTCGCCCGTGCGCCGCACCGTGGGCAGGCTCGCTGCGTCGCTGATCGCGATCACGGCCGTTTCACTGGCGAGCCCGGCGCTGCTTGGCTCCGTCGCGGTCCACGCCGAAGGCGTAAAGGTCCGCTCGACATCGTCGGCCAGCCAGCGCATCAAGCTCGGCCTCAACAAGTCGATCGTCATCGACCTGCCGCAGGATGCCTACGACATCCTGGTCGCCAATCCGACGGTCGCTGACGCCGTGACCCGCACCGCGCGCCGCATCTACCTTTTCGGCAAGCAGGTCGGTGAGACCAACATCTATGTCTTCGGCGCCAATGGCGAGCAGATCGCAAGCCTCGATCTGGCCATCGAGCGCGATGTCGCCGGCCTTGAGGAATATCTGCAGCGCTTCATTCCCAACTCGGACATCACGGTCGAACTCCTCAACGACAACGTGGTCCTGACCGGCACCGTCGAAACGCCGCTCGACGCGGCGCGCGCGGCACGGCTGGCCGAGATCTTCGTTACCGGTGGTGAGGCAACCACCGGCCAGTATTCGCAGACGGCAGCCGCGCCCACCGACGGCGGCGGCGTCGACATCAACAACCCGGACCAGGAGCGCCGGGTCAGCCAGATCGTCAACCTGATCAAGATCATCGGCGAGGACCAGGTGACCCTCAAGGTCACGGTCGCCGAGGTCAGCCGCGTGGTGATGAAGCAGCTCGGCGTCAACATCCTGGGTTCCGGCACGTCCGACGGCATCACCTGGGGGTCGATCAGCGAAAACATCTCCGGTCTCGGCAAGCAGCTGACCGGGTCGCAGTTCAATCTCGGCACGGCGTTCGGCTCGGGCACGCTTTCGGCCTACCTCAACGCGATGGAACAGGCCGGCGTGATGAAGACGCTCGCCGAGCCGACGCTCACGGCCATTTCCGGCGAGAAGGCGCTGTTCCGCGTCGGCGGCGAGTTCAATCTGATCTCCGGCCAGGAAGTCGACGCCGAAAACGGCCAGATCACCTACGACATCGAGAAGCTCGAATATGGCATCGGGCTCGAATTCCTGCCGGTCGTGCTCTCGCCGGGCCGCATCAGCCTCAAGGTGCGCACCTCGGTCTCCGAGCCGACCACGGAAGGCTCGGTGGCCCTGGGCTCCGGCGGCCGCAACAACGCCACCAACCTTCTGTCGATCCGCAAGCGCCTCGCCGACACCACGGTCGAACTGCCGTCCGGCGGCTCGATGATGATCGCCGGGCTGGTGCGCGACGACATCCGCCAGGTGTCCTCGGGTATGCCGGGGCTGTCCAAGCTGCCGGTGCTCGGCACGCTGTTCCGCAGCCGCGACTTCATCCGAAACGAATCCGAACTCGTCATCATCGTGACGCCCTATCTCTCCCGCCCGGTCGCCCGCCAGCAGCTGGCCCGGCCCGACGACAACTTCAACGCCGCCAGCGACGGCGCCGGCATGTTCCTCGGCCGCGTGAACCGTGTCTACGGCACGATGAAGACCGATCTGCCCAAGGGCCGCTACCACGGCGTGGTCGGCTACATCTACAAGTGATCGCGAAGGATCGTCTCATGCGCAGAGCCACCCTCTACTACTCCGCCGGCGCAAGACGGAGCACCCGCATCACCGGCAACATCGCCGTCATGGTGGCCGCGGCCGCCCTGCTCGGCGGATGCGCCTGGAAGCGCGACTCGATCACGGTAGGCTCGGTGCCGGATGACTACCGCACCAACCACCCGATCATCGTGTCCGAACAGGACGAGGTTCTCGACCTGCCGGTCGGTGTCTCCGAACATGGCATGACGCGCGTGCAGCGTGTCGCCGTCGACGGCTACGTCTCCAACTACGACCACGACGGCGGCGCCGTCATCAGCATCATGGTGCCGGCCAACGCGGCCAATTCGGCCGCCGCCAGCTCCGCCGCCTACGAGATCGCCCAGCACATGTACCGCAAGGGCGTGCCGTCGGGCCGCGTCATCACGGTGCCCTACGATGCAGGCGCGCCCGAGCAGCCGGCGCCGATCAGGCTCATCTACGGTCGCATGAAGGCCCATGTCGGCCAGTGCGGGCGCTGGCCCGAGGACATGCTGCGCACGCGCGAAAACAAGCACTACGCGAATTTCGGCTGTGCCTACCAGAACAACCTGGCCGCGCAGCTTGCCAACCCGTCCGACCTGCTCGGCCCGCGCGAGCAGACCGAGATCGACGCCGCCAACCGTGGTGTTGCGATCGACGACTACCAGGCGCGTCAGACCGAGTGGGACCCGGTCGTCCAGTTCTGAGGCGGCCCTTGAGAGGCGAGAATGATGAACAACCTTGCGTATGAAAGCGAAGGCGAGCCGGAAGCCGACATCACCGACGGCGAAATCTCGCAACTGAACGCCCTGCGCCCCATTCCGCGCATCTCGATCCAGGCGTTCTGCGAGACCGAGAGCGTCGCCAAGCCGATCGAGCGCGCGGCCGACGACCGTCGCATGGCCAAGACCCACCTCAAGGTGCACATGGGCGGGCTCGACGCCGCGCTCGACTATTATACCTCGGCGCCGACGCCGAACCTGATCGTGCTGGAATCGCGCGCCGAGCCCAAGGAGATGCTGGAGTCCCTGCAGCGCCTTGCCGATGTCTGCGACCCGTCCACCAAGGTCATCATCATCGGCCACTACAACGACGTCTGGCTTTACCGCGAACTGATCCGCGCCGGCGTTTCCGAATATGTGGTCGCGCCGGTGTCGCTGGCCGACATCGTGGCGATCATCTCGCAGATCTTCGTCGACCCCGAGGCCGAGCCGCTGGGCAAGTCGATCGCCTTCGTCGGCGCCAAGGGCGGCGTCGGCTCCTCGACGATCGCCCACAATGTCGGATGGATGATGTCGTCGGCCTTCAGCTCCGACGTCGTTGTGGCCGATCTCGACCTGCCTTTCGGCACCGCCAACATCAATTTCGACCAGGACCCCGCCCAGGGCATCGCCGAGGCGGTGTTCTCGCCCGAGCGCATCGACGAGGTCTATCTCGACCGCCTTCTGGCGCAGTGTTCCGAACATCTGTCGCTGCTGGCCGCACCCTCGACGCTCGACCGCGTCTACGATTTCGACGCCGAAGCCTTCTCGCAGATCATCGACATTGCCCAGCGGTCGGCTCCGCTGCTCGTGCTCGACGTGCCGCATGTGTGGAACGCCTGGACGCGCAGCACGCTGACCCAGGCCGACGAGGTGGTGATCACGGCGACGCCCGAGCTCGCCAACCTGCGCAACACCAAGAACATCGTCGACACGCTCAAGAAGCTCCGGCCCAACGACAAGCCGCCGCACCTGATCATCAATCAGGCCGGCGTGCCGAAGCGGCCCGAGATCTCCGCCGACGATTTCGCCGAACCGCTCGAGCTGACGCCGATGGCGATCATCCCGTTCGACGCGCAGCTGTTCGGCAACGCCTCCAACAACGGCCGCATGCTTGGCGAGATGGATGCCCAGCACGCGATCGTGAAGTCGATCTCCGACATCGCCCATGTCCTCACCGGGCGCAGCGAGATCAAGCCGAAAGCGAAGTCGGGGCTGGCCGGCGTGCTCGCGAAGCTGCGCGCGAAGAAATAGCCGCGATCCTGCGAAACGGGTGCTTGGGACATGTTTGGACGAAGAGGTAGTGAAGGGCCAGGGAGTGTCGAGCCGCCACGTTCGGCGTCGTCGTCGGCCGTAGCCGAGGCGCCCGAACGTCCCAAGGCGCCTGCCGAGCCGAAGCCGAGCCAGGCCGCGCCTGCGCCCAGGCCGCAGGCGTCGCAGCCGCGCCGCGCGGAGCCGCCGTCCACGGTCAGCGCCGCCAGCCGTCCGCAGCGCGAAAAGAGCGAAGGCTATTACGACACCAAGAGCCAGGTCTTCTCGGCGCTGATCGACACCATCGACCTGTCGCAGCTTGCCAAGCTCGAGCCGGAGACGGCGCGCGAGGAAATCCGCGATATCGTCAACGACATCATCGCGATCAAGAATTTCGCCATGTCGATCTCCGAGCAGGAGGAACTGCTCGAAGACATCTGCAACGACGTCCTCGGCTACGGCCCGCTTGAGCCGCTTCTGGCGCGCGACGAGATCGCCGACATCATGGTCAATGGCGCCAAGCGGGTCTACATCGAGGTCGACGGCAAGGTCGAGGAAACGCCGGTGCGTTTCCGCGACAACCAGCAGCTTCTCAACATCTGCCAGCGCATCGTCAGCCAGGTCGGCCGCCGCGTCGACGAGGCGAGCCCGATCTGCGACGCGCGCCTGCCCGACGGCTCGCGTGTCAACGTCATCGCGCCTCCGCTCGCGATCGACGGCACCGCGCTCACCATCCGCAAGTTCAAGAAGGACAAGCTGACCCTCGATCAGCTGGTCAAGTTCGGCGCCATTTCGCCGGAAGGCGCCGAGGTTCTGAAGATCATCGGCCGGGTGCGCTGCAACGTCGTCATCTCCGGCGGTACCGGCTCGGGCAAGACGACGCTGCTCAACTGCCTGACCCAGTATATCGACCGCGAGGAACGCATCATCACCTGCGAGGACTCGGCCGAGCTCCAGCTGCAGCAGCCGCATGTGGTGCGGCTCGAGACGCGGCCGCCCAACCTCGAGGGCGAGGGCGAGATCACCATGCGCGACCTCGTCAAGAACTGCCTGCGCATGCGGCCCGAGCGCATCATCGTCGGCGAGGTGCGCGGCCCGGAGGTGTTCGACCTCCTGCAGGCCATGAACACCGGCCATGACGGCTCCATGGGCACCATCCACTCCAACTCGCCGCGCGAATGCCTCAACCGTATCGAATCGATGATCGCCATGGGCGGCTTCACGCTGCCGCAGCGCACCGTGCGCGAGATCATCGTCGGCTCGGTCGACGTCATCATCCAGGCGCAGCGCCTGCGCGACGGTTCGCGCCGCATCACCCACATCACCGAGGTGATCGGCATGGAGGGCGACGTGATCGTGACCCAGGATCTCGTCCTCTACAACATCAATGGCGAGGACCAGAACGGCCGCATTCTCGGCAACCACGTCTCGACCGGCGTCGGTCGCCCGGCATTCTGGGACCGCGCCCGCTACTACGGCGAGGAGGCGCGGCTGGCGAACTCGCTCGAGGCGATGGAAAAGCAGGTCGGATGATCGGCGTGGGGAGCTGAATCGATGTTCGGACTGGACACGACGGTGATCGCGATCATCCTGCTCGCCGGCCTCAGCGCCGGCGCGGTCGCCTATGCCTTCATGTTCAACACCATCGCCAACGAGCGCAAGGCCGGCCGCCGCCTCGACGAGGTCAAGAAGGCCGAGACCGACGCCAATGTCGTCAAGGCCTCGCGCGACCGGCTTGCCGAGGCGGCCAAGCGCCGGAAGTCGGTGCAGGATTCGCTGAAGGAGCTCGACGAGCGCCAGAAGGCCAAGGACACCCGCATGCGCAAGCCCCCGCTGAAGGGGCAGATCAAGCAGGCCGGGCTCAGCATGTCGGTGCAGACCTTCTACATCTATTCGGCCATCGCCGGCCTTTTCCTGGCCATCGCCACCTTCTTCGCCGGCGCCCCGATCTGGGCCGTGCCGGGGGCGCTCATCGCCGGCGCCATCGGCTTGCCGCGCTGGGTGCTGGCCTATTTCCGCAGCCGCCGGGTGAAGGCGTTCCTCGACGAGCTTCCCAACGCACTCGACATCATCGTGCGCTCCGTGAAATCCGGCCTTCCCATCAATGACGGCGTCAGGCTGATCGCCAACGAGGCCCAGGAGCCGGTACGCGGCGAGTTCCGCCGCATCGTCGAGGCCCAGCAGCTTGGCCTGTCCCTGCCCGAAGCCACCTTGCGCATGCCCGAGACCATGCCGTGCCCGGAGGCCGGCTTTTTCGGCATCGTCATCCAGATCCAGAGCCAGGCCGGCGGCAACCTTTCCGAGGCGCTCGGCAACCTGTCGCGCGTGCTTCGCGACCGCAAGCGCATGAAGGCCAAGATCGGCGCGCTGTCGATGGAGGCCAAGGCATCCGCCGCCATCATCGGCGCGCTGCCCTTCATCGTCGCTTTCCTCGTCTACCTGACGAGCCCGAACTACATCATGCCGCTTTTCGTCACGAGCACCGGCCACATGGTCCTCGGCATCTCGCTCCTGTGGATGTCGGTCGGCATCTTCGTGATGAAGAAGATGATGAACTTCGACATATGACCGAAGAGCCGAACGCAAGGGCCGCCCGATGACCGACCAGATCGTCAAAGCGATACTCGAACCGTCCTTCCTGATCGGGCTGCTGGTCGCCATTGCCGTGTTCGCCACCGTCTTCACCGCCATGCCGGCGCTGGGCGGCAACGAACTCAAGGCTCGCATGAAGTCGGTTGCGCTCGAGCGCGACGAACTGCGCGCCAAGCAGCGTGCCCGCCTCGCAGCCGAGTCCGATCGCAAGCGCAAGGGCCTGCGCGAGCAGCAGGGCGGCGGCATGCGCGACGTCGTCGAGCGCCTCGACCTCAAGCGCGCGCTGGTCGACCAGGCCACGCTTGCCAAGCTGAAGGTCGCCGGCTTCCGCGGCGAAAACCCGCTGACCCGCTTCCTGTTCTTCAGGCTGGTGCTGCCTTTTGTCGGGCTGGTTCTCGGCCTGCTCTACGTCTTCGTTCTGGGCGGCCTGGCCGAGCAGCCGCTGCTGATCAAGATCTTCTTTGTGATCATCTGCGCCTATGGCGGGTTCTACGCGCCGATCATCTACATCAACAACCGCGCCACCAAGCGCAAGCAGTCGATCCAGACGGCCTGGCCGGACGCCCTCGACCTGATGCTGATCTGCGTGGAATCGGGTATGTCGATCGAGGCGGCCTTCCGCCGCGTCGCCGAGGAGATCGGCATCCAGTCGGTCGAACTGGCCGAGGAGCTGGTGCTCACCAATGCCGAGCTTTCCTTTCTGCAGGAACGCCGCCAGGCTTACGAGAACCTGTCGAGCCGCACCGGGCTGGAATCGGTGAAGAGCGTCAGCCAGGCGCTGATCCAGGCGGAGCGCTACGGCACGCCGATCGCCCATGCCTTGCGTGTGCTCGCGCAGGAAAGCCGCGAGATGCGCATGAATGCGGCCGAGAAGAAGGCCGCGGCGCTGCCGCCGAAGCTGACCGTCCCGATGATCCTGTTCTTCCTGCCGGTTCTGTTCGCCGTCATTCTCGGCCCCGCGATCATGCAGTTCTCCCAGCAGGGCGTTTTCGGCGAGGCCAGCCAGTCCTCCGGCGACCAGTAGGCACACCGGCCCCACGAATAAGCGCCCGGCGGGCCACCGCGGGGCGCTTTCTTTCCTGAAGGTGTGGCGGTCGCTCAGCGATCGATGGCGATATAGCCCATATGTGTGCCCATGCCGGTATTGGCCCGCCGCAGCACCGGGCCTTCGCGGTAGCTGGGGCGCACCCGCACCGGCTTCGGCGCCTTGGGCGGGCTTTCCTTGATGCCCCACATCTTTTTGAAGCCCTTCCACGCCTTCTTCGACATGTCGCCCGGCTTGTAGCCGGTGTCGACGCCGAAGCACCAGGCGATGCAGGTAACGACCGTGGTCGAGACCTCGCCGACCGCCGTGCCGGCCGCCAGGCCGACCGAGGAGATGATCTTGGCGCGGGTCCGCGCTGGCGTGCCGATGACCTTCAGTTCGCGGCCCAGCTTCTGCACGCCGTCATTGGTTTCGCGGTTGAGGTTGGCGCCGTCGCGCGCGGCGGCGGGCGCCGCCATGGCCGTGGCAAGGCCGATCGCCAGCGTGATGGCGGTGAAAATCGAAAGCAGGTTCCTGAACATCTCGTATCCCTTCCTTGGTTGCGAACAAGCGTTGCAGTCACTTGGTCGCTGCAAGGGACGAAAAGGTTCAGATCTTTTTCGGCGTGGATTTCAACAGGGGCGGGAAGGGGAACACGGCGCTCAGTTCGCCGCCTTTTTCTTCCCTTCCTCGTCCTTCAGCTGGTTCCAGGCATTCTGCTGCGCCAGCATGGACCTCAGATAGGCGACGTTGGCTTCGGCCTGCGTCGTCGAAAGCTCTTGCCGCGCCAGCTTTTCCGCCTCCTCGAAGCGGCCTTGCAGGCCGACGACGAGGGCAAGGTTCTGCCGCACCCGGCTGTCCGCGTTGCGCTGCGCCACGGCCTTGCGAAGATAGGTTTCCGCCGTCCTGAGGTCGCCCTCCAGCACATAGGACATGCCGAGATTGGAAAGCACCGACGGCTCGTCCGGCTTCAGGTCGAGCGCCTTGCGGTAGAGCGTGCGGGCCTCGTTGGAATTGCCGAGCTGGTCGAGGATGGCGGCTTCCGCCGAAAACAGCTTCCAGTCCGGATATTCCGGTGTCTGGGCGCGGCGAATGGCATCGAGGGCCGTCTCGAACTCGCCGGCGGCGGCCAGCGACTTGCCGTAGGCGGCCAATACCGAACGTTCCTTGGGATGGGCGATGGCGAGCTTGCGCATCACCGCCAGCGACTGATCGGTCTTGCCGATCATCTGCAGGACGCTTGCATAGCGGGTCGCGATCGCCTTGTCGGTCGGCGCCTTGGCATAGGCGTCGCCCAGCGACACGGCGGCCCGTTCGAGCTCCTGTGCCGACATGTGTTCGACGGCGCGTCCGGAATCGCGGTTGATCGAGCCGGTCGTCATGCGCGAGTTGGCGCATCCGGCGAGGCTTGCGGCCAGCACCACCGCCAGTGCGGTCCCCAGCCAGCGCTTGCCGGTTGCGTTCGCATCGCGTTTGGTGAACATGCCTTGACTCCGTCTCGCGCGCCGGCTTCCAGGCCGGGCCGGCTAGCTCGAAGAAGTATTCCGTTAACCCTAACGGACGGTTAAGAAACGCCCGCTGCGAGGCCTTCGCGGCAACAGGAAAAAGCGCATGCCCGTCGAACTGATCTCCCGCAAGACCGCCAGCGCGCGGCCGGTCCATCTGGTGCGAAAAGGCGAGCTTGAGGCGGCAAGCCTCGACCCGCGGGTCCTCGAATGGGCCGGCGCGAACGGCTATTCGGCCGACGGCGGCAAGGTGCTGCTCTATCCCGACGACAAGGGCGGCGTGGCCGGCGCGCTGTTCGGCGTTCCGGAGGGCAGGGGCGGGTTTTCGTCGCTGGCGACCGGCCGGCTTGCCCGCGACCTGCCGGCCGGCGACTGGTATTTCGCCAACCCGCCACAGGACCCCGGCAGCGCGCTGACCGGCCTGCTGCTCGGCGCCTATCGCTTCACCGATTATGGCGGCAAGCCCGGGGCCGCGCTGCGCTTCGTGGTCCCCGCTGGCGCCGACCGGGCCCGCGTCGAGCGAGTCGTTGAGGGCGTCGCGCTGGCCCGCGACCTCGTCAACACGCCCGCCAACGACCTTGGCCCCGACGCGCTCGAAAAGGCGTTTCGCGATCTGGCTCGCCGCCACAAGGCAGCCGTGTCGGTCACCAAAGGCGACGCGCTCCTGAAGGCCGATTTCCCGATGATCCATGCGGTCGGCCGCGCGTCGTCCGAGGCGCCGCGCCTGCTCGACATGCGCTGGGGTCCGAAATCCGCACCGAAGGTCACGCTGGTCGGCAAGGGCGTTTGCTTCGACACCGGCGGCCTCGACATCAAGCCGGCCAGCGGTATGCGCAACATGAAGAAGGACATGGGCGGCGCCGCCAACGTCATGGGCCTTGCGTCCATGATCATGGCGGCTGGGCTGAAGCTGCGCCTGCGCGTTCTGGTCCCGGCTGTGGAAAACGCCATTGCCGGCAACGCCTTCCGTCCCGGCGACGTGCTGCCGAGCCGCAAGGGGCTCACGGTCGAGATCGGCAACACCGACGCAGAGGGGCGCCTTGTGCTTGCCGACGCGCTGGCGCTCGCCGACGAGGAGGCGCCGGAACTGCTGATCGACATGGCGACGCTGACCGGCGCGGCGCGCGTCGCGCTCGGCCCGGATCTGCCGCCCTTCTACGCCGACGACGACGCGCTGGCCGCCGGCATCGCGACCGCCGCTGACGCTGCCGATGACCCGCTCTGGCGCATGCCGCTCTGGGCGCCTTACGATGCCAACTTGTCCTCCAGGGTTGCCGATCTCTGCAACGTCACCACCGACGGCTTTGCGGGGTCGATTACTGCGGCGCTATTTCTGAAGCGTTTTGTCGAACGCGCCGCCGCCTGGGCCCATTTCGACATCTTTGCCTGGAACCCCTCCGACCGTCCGCACGGCCCGGCGGGCGGCGAGGCGCAGGGCATCCGCGCCCTGGAACGGCTTTTGTCCGAGCGTTACACCGGCTGAGCACTTGCCATTCAGCCGGTTTCGCGGTTGAATGATACGGAACCGTAACAAACCTTGCGAGGCAAGGCGAAAGTGTCTGTCGTCATGCGTCCGAGCCAGGCATTGCGGCTCTGGCAGCAGGTTGCGCTCGCCGAGGTGCGGGACGAGCAGCCCGATCTCAGCGTGCGCCAGACCGCGATCCTCCTGACCATCTATCTCGACCCGCCGCCGCACACCGTGCGCGGTCTGGCCGCCAAGCTTGCCGTCACCAAGCCGGTCATCACCCGCGCGCTCGATTCGATGGGGGCGCTGAAGCTGGTCAGCCGCCATCGCGACGAGGCCGACAAGCGCAACGTGCTGGTCAAACGCACGGTGGAAGGCGCTCTCTATGTCGAGCGGTTGGGCGACGTGATCATTGAAGCCGGACGGGAGTTGCCGCTGTGAGTGCGCTCGATCGCCGCCTGCACGCCTATCGGCCGGACCTCGCCGACGCCCGTCTTGAGGGCCGGGTCGAGGCCGCCCGCTTCGTCGCCGGCACGCCGATGCGCATTGGCGCGCCCGTCGCCGACATGCTCGCCCGCCCAGATCCTTCGTCGGGCGTCGAATCGCAGCTGCTTTTCGGTCTCGACGTCTCCGTCTTCGACCGAGGCGACGGTTTCGCCTGGGTCCAGGCGGCTGACGACGGTTATGTCGGTTACATCGATCAGCCCGCGCTTGCCACGCCGGCCGCAGACCCGACGCACCATGTCGTCGTCCCGCGCACCTTCGTCTATGGCGAGCCCGACATGAAGCGCCCGCGCCGCGTGGCGCTGTCGATGGGATCGCGGGTCGCGGTCATCGGCGAGGCGGAAACCCGTGGCACACGTTTCGCGCTCCTGTCCGACGGGGGCGCGATCGTCGCCTCTCACCTCGCGCCCCTAGATGTTTTCGAGGATGACTACGTTGCCGTAGCCGAGCGTTTCGCGACCACACCTTATCTGTGGGGCGGCACCTCGGCCTTCGGTTTCGACTGTTCCGGCCTTGTCCAGCTTGCCTTGCGCATGACCGGCCGTATCGTTCTGCGCGACACCGACATGCAGGCCGACACCATCGGCGAACGCATCGATCCGGGCCCGGAGATGGCGAATGTCCGGCGCGGCGACCTCGTTTTCTGGAAGGGCCACGTCGCCATCGTCGACGGCCCCGACTCCATCGTCCACGCCAGCGGCCATGCCATGGCCGTCACCCGCGAAAGCCTTTCCGCCGCGGTCGAGCGCATCGGCTATCTCTACGGCCGGCCGACTTGCGTTCGCCGTCCGTAGCGCGCGATCAGTAGCCCGCCTCGCGATCGACGAGATGCCTGAGCGGCTCGCCGCGGTCGCAGGCGTCCATCTGGTCGAGCATCGGCCCGGCCAGATGCGCCGCATCGGACGTCGCCGCCGCGTGCGGCGTGACGAATACCCGTTCATGACCCCAAAGCGGGCTCGGCTCCGGCAGCGGTTCGGTCTCGAACACGTCGAGGCTCGCTTCTTTCAGCGTGCCGTCGTCGAGCGCGCGCAGGATGTCGGCATCCTTCTGCAGGCCGCCGCGCCCGGCATTAATCAGCACCGCACCGCCGAGCGGGTTGTCGCGCCTGAGCTTCGTAAGCAGCCGGTGGTCGATGATGCCGCGCGTCGCCGGCGTCAGCGGCAAAATCACGACCAGAATGTCGGTCGCGGCCAGGAAGCCGTCGAGCCCGTCCTGCCCCCTGAACGTCGTCACGCCATCCATGCGGGTGCCCGAACGGCTCCAGCCGTTGACATGGAAGCCGAGCGCCAGCAGCGCCGTTGCCGCGGCCCTGCCCAGTTCGCCGAGCCCCATGATGCCGACGCTCACCGCGTCTGCCGCCGGCTGCGGCGCCTCGTGCCAGACCTTGCGCTTCTGCTGCGAGCGGTAGAGCGCGCCCTGGCGGTGATGGTCGAGCACCCTCCAGACGACATATTCGGTCATGTACTGGGTGAGGTTGTCGGCAACCACCCTGACGATCGGCACGTCGGGCAGGCCCGGATCGGCGAAGAGATGGTCGACGCCGGCGCCGATCGAGAAGATCGCCTTCAGGTTGGGCAGCGTCGCCAGCACGTTGGGGCGCTGTTTCCACACCACCGCGTAGTGGATCGTCGGGTCGGCGGCACCCTCCGGCTCCAGCACCACCGGCCGGCGCACGGCGAAAAGCTCGTACCAGCGGCGCGGGTCGAACCCGGTCACCGAAAGCAGGATGCGGCCCTTGTCGGTATCAGGCATGAGGCGGATGTGTCCGTTTGCGTGGGGTCCGGCTATTCGCTGACCACGCCGCTCGGTGCGGTGGCGATGTCGAATGCGGCGGCGATCAGGGCCTTGGTATAGTCGGTCCGCGGCCGCTCGAAAATCGCCTCGGCCGGCCCGGCCTCGACGATCTTGCCGTTGCGCATCACGATCACCTCGTTGGCGAGCGCCCGGATCACCTTCAGGTCGTGGCTGATGAACAGATAG
Source organism: Nitratireductor mangrovi (assembly GCF_007922615.2). NCBI lineage: Bacteria > Pseudomonadati > Pseudomonadota > Alphaproteobacteria > Hyphomicrobiales > Phyllobacteriaceae > Nitratireductor > Nitratireductor mangrovi. Next base: position 4,628,160 of record NZ_CP042301.2, read on the forward strand.
GCGAGGTCGTAGCGTTTCTGCAGGTCGCGCAGCAGGTCGACCACCTGCGCCTGCACGCTCATGTCCAGCGCCGAGGTTGGCTCGTCCAGCATGACGAATTTCGGCTTCAGCACCATGGCCCGGGCGATCGCGATACGCTGGCGCTGGCCGCCGGAAAATTCGTGCGGGTAGCGGAAGCGCGTTTCCGGATCGAGCCCGACCTCGCGCAGCACGTCGACGACGCGTTCGTCGCGCTCCTCCGCCGACAGCCCCTTCTCGTGGATCGCCAGCCCTTCCTCGATGATTTCGGCGACCGACATGCGCGGGCTGAGCGACCCGTAGGGATCCTGGAACACGATCTGCATCTCGCGCCGCAGCGGGCGCATGTCCTTGAACGACAGCGCGTCGATGTCGCGCCCGCTGAAGCTGATCTTGCCTTCCGACGAGATCAGCCGGCTGAGCGCCAGACCCAGCGTCGTCTTGCCCGAGCCGGACTCGCCGACCACGCCGACGGTCTCGCCGGCGCGCACGGTGATGTCGATCCCGTCGACCGCCTTCACATGGTCGACCGTGCGGCGCAGGAACCCCTGCTTGATCGGGAACCAGACCTTCACGTCCTGCCCGCGCATCACCGCGTCCGAGGTGGTGTCGATCGCCGGCGGGTTGCCCTTGGGTTCCGCCGCCAGCAGATGCCTGGTGTAGTCGTGCTTGGGCGCCTCGAAGATCGCCCTGGTCGGGCCTTCCTCGACGATCTTGCCCTTGGTCATTACGCAGACCCGGTCGGCGATGCGGCGCACGATGCCGAGGTCGTGGGTGATGAACAGCATCGACATGCCGTTCTTCCTCTTCAGCCGGTCGAGCAGTTCGAGGATCTGCGCCTGCACGGTGACGTCGAGCGCCGTCGTCGGCTCGTCGGCGATCAACAGCTTCGGCTCGTTGGCCAGCGCCATGGCGATCATCACGCGTTGGCGCTGGCCGCCGGAAAGCTGGTGCGGATAGGCGCCGAGGCGCTTTTCCGGCTCCCTGATCCCGACCTCGTTCAGCAGTTCCAGCGTGCGGGTCCGGCCGGCTTTGTCGCGCATGCCCTGATGCAGCGACAGAACCTCGCCGATCTGCTGCTCGATCGTGTGCAGCGGGTTGAGCGAGGTCATCGGCTCCTGGAAGATCATGGTGATGCTGCTGCCGCGGATCTTGCGCAGTTGCTTCTCGCCGGTCGACAGCAGGTCGGCGCCCTCGAACATGATCTGGCCGGAGGGGTGGCTGGCGGCGGGGTAGGGCAGGAGCTTCAGGACCGACAGCGCCGTCACCGACTTGCCGGAGCCGGATTCGCCGACCAGCGCCACGGTCTCGCCCGGCCCGATGTCGAACGAGACATGGTCCACGGCAAGGTTCTCGCGCTCGTCCTGCGCGAAGGCGACCGAGAGGTCGCGCACCGAGATCAGGGGCGCTTTCTCCGTCAAAGTGCGGCCTCGACGTCGGTCTTGCGGAAGTCGTCGCCCTTGAACAGCAGCGGCTCGCCGCGCGCCTTGGCGAGTGCATAGGCGAAGCAGTCGCCGAGATTGAGCCTCGCTTCGTGGTTGCCCTTGCCGAAACGCGCGTAGGCCTGGCGCGCGAGATAGGTCTGGTCGGCGGTGACATCAGCGAGCCTGATGTTCGAGAGCGCCATGAGCTCGTCGACGGAAGCGACATCCTCGTCGCGCTTCATCAGTCTCATGCATGCTTCCAGGTAGTTCACGGGCGATATGGAATGTTCGCTTTCAGCGGCAAAGGCACGCATGAAGTCGGTCGCTTCCGGTTCCCGCACGAGGACCGCAAGGACGGCTGAAGCGTCGACGATCATATCGGCAGACCGCGATCGTCGTAGAGATCGGAGTGATCGCTGGTCAGCCCGGGCGGAGGCGCCGGCAAGGCATCGACGAACCGCTTGATCCGCTGGAACTTTGCTTCGACGTCCATGGAACGCTCAAGGCGAGCCAGCTTCTCCTCGAGTGCCACTTCCACGGCCGCCGTGACGGTCGTCCCGGTCTGCCGCGCAAGCCGCTTCGCCATCCGATGCGCTCGCTCGCTTTTTATGTTCATTCCCATTGCGGCCTCAGAGGTAGAGAAACGACATTTTATGCCACGGTCCAGACCTCACTTGAATGTCTTTCTCGGATCGAAGGCGTCGCGCGTCGCTTCCCCGATGAAGATCAGCAGCGACAGCATCAGCGAGATCACCACGAAGCCCGACATGCCGAGCCACGGCGCGGTGAGGTTCTGCTGGCCCTGGCGCAGCAATTCGCCCAGCGATGCCGAACCGGGCGGCAGGCCGAAGCCGAGGAAGTCGAGCGAGGTCAGCGTGGTGATCGAACCGTTGAGGATGAAGGGCAGGAAGGTCAGCGTCGCCACCATCGCATTGGGCAGGAGGTGGCGGAACATGATGGTGCGGTTGGGCACGCCGAGCGCCCGCGCCGCGTTGACATATTCGAAGTTGCGCGCGCGCAGGAACTCCGCCCGCACCACGCCCACGAAGCCCACCCATGAAAAGAGCAGCATGATGCCGAGCAGGATGAAGAAGCCCGGCGGCAGCACGGCGGCGATGATCAGGATCAGGTAGAGCACCGGGATCGACGCCCAGATCTCGATGAAGCGCTGGAACAGGAGGTCGGTCCAGCCGCCGAAATAGCCCTGCACGGCGCCCGCCGACACGCCGATGATCGCCGAGCAGAAGGTCAGCGCCAGCCCGAACAGCACCGATATGCGGAACCCGTAGATGACGCGCGCCAAAACGTCTCGGGTCTGGTCGTCGGTGCCCAGCCAGTTCCAGTTGCCGAGCGTGCAGCTCTGGTCCTCAGCCCCGTCGGGATAGCGCGCGCAGCGCGTCTCGCGGTCGTAGAGCCAGGACGGCTTGGCCGGCGCGGCTTCCGGAATCTCGTTGTTGACCGTGCGGTAGGAATAGCGGATCGGCGGCCAGATCAGCCAGCCATTGGCCTCGATCTCCTCGAAGATCACCGGGTCGCGGTAGTCGGTGACGGCCAGGAAGCCGCCGAATTTTTCCTCCGGATAGTCGATCAGCACCGGCAGCAGGATTTCGCCCTTGTAGGAGGCGATGATCGGCTTGTCGTTGGCGATGAACTCGGCAAGCAGCGACAGCACGAACAGCACCAGGAAGATCCACAGCGACCAGTAGCCGCGCCGGTTGGCCTTGAAGTTCTGCCAGCGGCGCTGGTTGAGCGGCGACAGCCAGCCACCCCGCCGGCCGGGCGGAATGGCGCGAGCCTCGGGCGAGGTGACGGCGCGTTGCATCACACGTCCCTCCGCTCGAAGTCGATGCGCGGATCGATCCAGGTGTAGACGAGGTCGGAAATGAGGCTGACGAACAGTCCGATCAGCGAGAAGATGTAGAGGTTGGCGAACACCACCGGGTAGTCGCGGTCAAGCACCGAGCGGAAGCCGAGCAGGCCGAGCCCGTCGAGCGAGAAGATGTTCTCGATCAGCAGCGAGCCGGTGAAGAAGGCCGAGATGAAGGCGGCCGGAAAGCCGGCGATGATGATCAGCATCGCGTTGCGGAAGACGTGGCCGTAAAGCACCTGGCGCTCCGTCAGCCCCTTGGCGCGCGCCGTGATCACATATTGCTTTCGGATCTCGTCCAGGAACGAGTTCTTGGTCAGGAGCGTGTTGGTCGCGAACGCCGACAGCACCATCGCCGTCAGCGGCAATGTCAGGTGCCAGAAATAGTCGAGAATGCGTTCCGGCCACGAGAGTTCATGCCAGTTGTCGGAAACGAGCCCGCGCAGCGGGAACCAGTCGTAGAACGATCCTCCGGCAAAAAGCACCATCAGCAGGATGGCGAACAGGAAGCCCGGAATGGCGTAGCCGATGATGACGATGCCGCTGGTCCAGATGTCGAAGGTGGACCCGTCCTTGACCGCCTTGCGGATGCCGAGCGGGATCGAGATCAGGTAGGAGATCAGCGTGATCCACAGCCCGAGCGACACCGAGACCGGCATCTTTTCCAGGATCAGGTCGAGCACCGAGATGTCGCGGAAGAAGCTCTCGCCGAAATCGAAGCGCGCATAGTCCCACAGCATCTTGAAGAAGCGCTCCAGCGGTGGCTTGTCGAAGCCGAACTGCACTTCCAGTTGCTTGATGAACTCCGGGTCCAGCCCCTGCGCGCCGCGATATTTCGACGAGAACTCGCCGCCGGCATCGAAGTCCTGATTGCCTGAATCTGCGCCGCCGCCCGAAATGCGGTCGGTCGCGTCGCCCTGGCCGGTGATGCGCGCGATCACCTGTTCGACCGGGCCGCCCGGTGCGAACTGGATCACGGTGAAGGAGACCGCCATGATGCCGAACAGCGTCGGGATCATCAGGAGCAGGCGTCTGAGGATATAGGCGCCCATTAGCCGCGGATCCCCACTGGCGGCATCGATCGCGCACAGTTTCGTCTATTCAATCGCCTTCGCCTTGTCAGGGTCGACCCACCACAATGTCTCGACCGGAAAGCCGTAATCGGGCTTCGGCTCCTTGAAGCCGAACATGTCCCAATAGGCGGCCCGGTGATTCGCCGCATGCCAATTTGGAATCCAGTCGCGCCGCGCGCGCAAGACCCGGTCGAGCGCCCGCATCGCCACGGTGAAGGATTGCCGGTCGGCGGCCCGTTCCGCGATGCCGATCAGAGCGTCGACGGCCGGGTCCGCCGTTCCCGGCAGGTTGCGCGAGCCGCTGAGGCCGGCCGAGCGCGAATGGAAATAATGCATCAGTTCGTCGCCGGTCGGCGTCGCGCTGAAGGAGGCGGCCAGCGCAATCATGTCGAAATCGAAATCGATCTGCCGCGCCTGGTATTGCGTCGCGTCGACCAGCCGCACCGACGCGTCGATGCCGATGGCGCGCATGTTGTCCACGAATGGCGAGTTCACGCGGACGAAGGACTGATCCCGCACCAGCATCTCGAGCGGCAGGCTCTGCCCGCTCGCATTGCGCACCAGTCCGCCCTCGCGTTTCCATCCCGCCTCGGCAAGCAGCTTGGCGGCGCGGCCGAGCAGCTTGCGGTCGCGGCCGCTGCCGTCGGAAACCGGCGCCGTCACCGCCTCGCCGAAAGCCTCGTCCGGGATCTGTCCGCGCAGCGGCTCCAGCAGCGCCAGTTCCTCAGCCGATGGCAGGCCGTCTGCCTTGTAGTCGGACCGCTCGAAGGTGGAGTCGGATCGCTCGTAGGAGCCATAGAAAAGGTTGCGTCTGGTCCATTCGAAGTCGAAACACAGGCCGACCGCCTCGCGCACCCGCGGGTCGCGGAAACGCTCGCGCCGCTGGTTGAGCGCCCAGGCCTGCATGGACGGCCTCAGTTCGGACGAAAACTCGCGCTTGATCACCTTGCCTTCGTTGAGCGCCGGGAAATCGTAGCCGGTCGCCCACACCCGCGATGTGAATTCCTGCCTATAGCGCACTTCTCCCTTCTTGAAGGCCTCGAAGGCGGCCTGCCGCTGCATGTAGAACTCGATACGGATGCGGCCGAAATGGCCGAGCCCGCGATTGACCGGCAGGTCGCGGCCCCAATAATCCTCCACCCGCTCATACTCGATCCAGCGGCCGGGCTCGAAGCGTCCCACCTTGTAGGCGCCCGAGCCCAGTGGCGGCCTCAGTTCGGAGCTGTCGAACGGGTTGGCCTCGTAGAAGGCCTTGGAGAGAATGGGGAAGACGGAAGTCGACAGGATCGTGCGGTCCGACTGTTCGCCGGAAAAGCCGAGCCGGAAGGTGTGGTCGTCCAGCGCCACCGCTTCCGTCATGTGGGTGAGCGGCAGTTGCAGGCTCGGATGGCCCTTGTCCTTGAATAGATTGTAGGTGAACGCGACGTCGTGCGCCGTCAGCTTCGTGTCGTCGTGGAAGCGCGCCTCGGGCCGCAGCGCGAAGATGAAGCTGTTGCGATCCTCCGATATCGTCACGCCTTCCGCGACAAGTCCGTAGATCGCGTCCGGCTCGTCGAGCGCCCGCGTCATCAGCGCATCGAAGCAGAGCTCCATGCGCGGCGGCGCGTCGCCGCGCGCCACGAAGCTGTTCAGCGTGTTGAAGGTGAGGACGTTCTGGTTGAAGCCCCAGTTCGGCGGCGCGAAATTGAAGGTGCCGCCGGTCGGGGCGTCCGGGGTCGCATAGTCGAAATGCGAAAAGCCCGCCGCGTATTTGAGCTCGCCGAAAGCGGAAAGTCCGTGCAGCGCCTGGCCGGTCGGGTTCTCCGCCAGGGCCGGCCCGGGCAGCAGCGGTGCCACCAGCCCGGCGCCGGCGAGCGTCAGGAATTCCCGGCGTTCGAGGGGCGCTGCCATGTCAGTTCTGGCTCGAATATTTCTTGGCCAGCACCGCTTCCTTTTCCGGGTCGATCCACCAGGAATCGATGTCGGCGCCGAGATAACCCGGCTGCTCGTCCGGAATGCCGAACTTGTTCCAGTAGGCAAGCCACAGCACCGGGCGATGCCATTGCGGCACGACATAGAAGTTCCACAACAGCACACGGTCGAGCGCGTGCGTGGCCGCGATCAGTTCCTCGCGGTCCCTGGCGTAGATCACCTTCTCGACCAGCGCGTCGACCACCGGGTTCTCGATCCCGGCGAGGTTCCGCGAGCCCGGCTGGTCAGCCGCCACCGAACCCCAGAATTCACGCTGCTCGTTGCCCGGCGACAGCGACTGCGCGAACTGCCCGGTCACCGAATCGAACTCGTAGCCGCGCACGCGGTTGATGTATTGCGTCGGATCGACGATGCGCAGCGAGGCGTCGATGCCGAGCTTGCGCAGCGTCGCCACATAGCTGCCGGTGATGATCTCGTCGGTCGGGCTGCGGCCCAGGAACTCGATGCTGAACTGCTCTCCGGTCTTCTCGCTGACCAGCTTGCCGCCCTTGATGACCCAGCCGGCCTCCGCGAACAGCTTCACGGCCTGGCGCAGGTGCTGGCGCTCGGCCTGCGGCGAATCGTAGACCGGCAGCTTGAATTCTTCCGTGAACACTTCCGGCGGCAGCTGGTCGCGGAACTCTTCCAGAATCTCCAGTTCTCGGCCTTGCGGCAGGCCGGACGAGGCCAGTTCGCCGCCCTCGAAATAGCTGTCGGTGCGGGTGTTCTTTCCGTAGAACAGGTTGCGGTTCATGCTTTCGAAATCGAGGGCGATGGTCAGCGCCTGCCGCACCTTGCGGTCCTGGAACTGCGGCCGCCTGAGATTGAGCACGAAGCCCTGCATCGGCTCGCCGCGCTCGGTCGGAAACTCGCGCTTGATCACGTCGCCGGCCTCGAAGGCGGGAAAGTTGTATTCCACCGACCAGCGCCGCGAACTGCTTTCCGGCCGCAGGTCTTCGAGCCCGCCCTTGGTGAAGGCCTGCCATTCGGCGTTCTGGTCCTGGATGTAGACGTAGCGCCGCCGGTCGAAATTGTTGCGCCCGACATTCACCGGGTGCTCGGCGGCCCAGTAATCCTCGACCCGCTCCCAGATGATCTCCGCGCCGGGGCGGAAGCTCTCGATCTTGTAGGCGCCCGAGCCGAGCGGCGGCTCCAGCGTCGGCTGGGTCACGTCGCGCGCCTTGCCCTTGGCGTCGGTGCCCTGCCACCAGTGCTTCGGCAGCACCGGCATGTCGCCGAGGATGTGCGGCAGCTCGCGGTTGCCGGTCTGGTCGAAGGTGAACAGGATTTCGCGCTCAGAGACCGCTTCGGCCTTTTCCACGCTGGAGAAATAGCGGTTGAAGTTGGGGCTGTGCTCCTTCAGCACGCCGAAGCTCCACACCACGTCTTCCGCCGTGATCGGCTCGCCGTCATGCCATCTGGCGCGCGGGTCGAGCCTGTAGGTCGCCGACGAATAGTCTTCCGGATATTTGTAGGCCTCCGCGATCAGCGGGTGGCTGACACCCGGCTCGTCCACCGACTGCTGCATCAGCGTGTCCCACAACAGCCCGCCGAAGAAGTTCAGCCCTGCCGCCGCCGTTCCGCGCACGATGAAGGGGTTGAAGCTGTCGAAGGTGCCCGGCGTTACCGAGTTGAGAGTGCCGCCCTTCGGTGCGTCGGGATTGACATGGTCGTAATGGGCGAAGTCGTCGCCATATTTCGATTCCCCGATCAGCGAGGTGGTGGTGTGCCATTCCTCGGCCGCCGGGAGGTTGGTCGCAAATGCCAGGATGAGCCCGGCGGCGCCGAGGCAAGCCGCGCGACGTGCCGCGTGTGATCTCATGCCTTCCCCTTTGTTTCTCGTTGCCGTCGAACATAGGCCGCTCGCGGCCGATGAAAACGCCCGACGGGCCGGTTTTGCGCAAGGCTAACAAAAAAAGCCGGGCGGAACCCGGCTTTTTCGTGGTGGCGAGATTACAATTTGGTCATTCGGCCGCGGGCTTTTCGGCCTCCTCGGCCGCGTCTTCCGCCGCCGGTTCGTCCGCCGCTTCGGCCCCCGTCGCGGCCGGCTTGTCCTCGGCCGGCGCTGCCGTCGACGTGTCGTCGGCGCCTTCGGCGGCCGCCGATTCACTTTCTGCCGGCGCTTCCGGCAGCGGCGCCGGGTTGTCCGAAAGGCTGCGCAGATAGGCGATCAGGTCGGCGCGCTGGGCCGGGTTCTTGACCCCGGCGAAGCCCATCGCCGTGCCCCTGATCAATCCCTTCGGCGAGGCCAGGAAGTCGTCGAGATGCTGGTAATCCCAGACCACCGAGCCGCCTTCGGCAAACTCCGTCATCGCGCCCGAATAGGCAAAACCCTCATGGCCGGCGACCGGCCGGTTGACGATGTCCCAGAGGTTCGGGCCGACCTTGTTGGCGCCGCCGTTCTCGACCGTGTGGCAGGCCTGGCACTTCTTGAACTGACTTTCGCCGGCGCCGATGTCGGCGGACGCCAGCCTGACCGCGATCGGCTCGACCTGCGGCTCGCTCGGCCCGCCATGGCCTGCATCTTCCTCCGGCGCCTCGATCGCATAGCCGAACTGGTCCGGCGCCGGGCTGGCGAAGATCGAATCCGACACGATGCCGATCGTGAACACCGCGAACACGGCGGCGAGCAGGCCGCCAAGCAGCTTGTTGAGTTCGAATGAATCCATTGGCCGAAGCTCCCGAAATCCAGGGACCGCGCGGCCCTCGGGCGGCGGTCGGACCAGCCGTCGCCGGTCGAATTGTCGCGAACGGGTCTAGGTCTTTTGCCGCGGCCTTGCAACACATATAAGGGCCATTCCAAGTGAGACCTTTTGCCACTTTTGCGGTTTTCATGTCCGTTCTCGTGCTCATCCCGGCCCGCATGGCCTCCACCCGGCTGCCGGGCAAGCCGCTCGCCGATATCGCCGGCCGGCCGATGATCGTGCATGTCGCCGAAAGGGCCGCCGCAAGCGGCCTCGGCCGCGCCGTCGTCGCCACCGACAGCGACGAGGTCTTCGCCGCCGTGCGCCGCCATGGCCACGAGGCGGTGATGACCCGCGGCGACCACCAGTCCGGCTCCGACCGCATCTTCGAGGCGCTTCGGGCCCTCGATCCGCGCGCCGGGGTCGAGACCGTCGTCAACCTGCAGGGCGACCTGCCGACCATTGCGCCCGGGACCGTGCGCGCCGTGCTCGATCCTCTCACCGACGCGGAAACCGATATCGCCACGCTCGGCGTCGAGATCGCCGACGAGGCCGAGAAGGACAATCCCAACGTCGTCAAGATCGTCGGCGCGCCGCTTTCGGGCGACCGCCTGCGCGCGCTCTATTTCACCCGGGCCCGCGCGCCCTGGGGCAAGGGCCCGCTCTACCACCATGTCGGCATCTACGCCTATCGCCGCGCCGCGCTCGAGCGCTTCGTGGCCCTGCCGCCGTCGCCGCTCGAAAAGCGCGAGCGCCTCGAACAGCTGCGCGCGCTCGAGGCCGGCATGCGCATCGACGCCCGCATCGTCGAGGCCGTGCCGCTCGGCGTCGACACGCCTTCCGATTTGGAGCGCGCCCGCGCGCTGCTTTCTGCCTGAGGATCGAGAAAGAACACCGCCAATGACCGCAAAGATAGCCTTCCAGGGCGAGCCCGGCGCCAATTCCGACACCGCCTGCCGCGACATGTTTCCCGCCATGGAGCCGCTGCCGTGCCCGACCTTCGAGGACGCCTTCAACGCGGTCGAGACCGGCAAGGCCGAACTCGCCATGATCCCGATCGAGAACACCATCGCCGGCCGCGTCGCCGACATCCACCACCTGCTGCCGGATTCGCGCCTCCACATCGTCGGCGAATATTTCCTGCCGATCCATTTCCAGCTGATGGTGCTGCCCTCGGCCTCGCGCGACGACATCAGGGCCGTCTACAGCCACATCCACGCGCTCGGCCAGTGCCGCAAGATCATCCGCCGCCATCGCTGGAAGCCGGTCGTGGCCGGCGACACGGCGGGTGCCGCGCGCCTCGTCGCCGAGGAGGGCGATCCCACCCGGGCCGCGCTGGCGCCGCGGCTGGCGGCCGATCTCTACGGGCTCAAGATCGTCGGCGAGGATGTAGAGGACACCGACAACAACGTCACCCGCTTCGTCGTGCTCTCCAAGTCGAGGAAGTGGGCCGAGCGCCGGGATCCCGGCGCCAAGATGATGACCACCTTCATCTTCCGTGTCCGCAACGTGCCGGCCGCGCTCTACAAGGCCATGGGCGGCTTCGCCACCAACGGCGTCAACATGACCAAGCTGGAGAGCTACCAGCTCGGCGGCAAGTTCTTCTCGACGCTGTTCTACTCCGACATCGAGGGCCACCCCGACGACCGCAACGTCGCGCTGGCGCTGGAGGAGCTGCAGTTCTTCTCGCGCGAGGTGCGCGTTCTCGGCGTCTACGAGGCCCACCCCTTCCGCGCCACCCAGAGCGAGGACGAGGATTGACGGGGCGAGGATTGATGGGGGGAGGGCGCTATGGCTGACGCCGTTTCCCTGGCGGCATCGAATCTGGTGTCGCCGATCGTGTTGAGTTTCGTGCTCGGCGTCGCCGCCGCGCTCGTGCGCTCGGATCTTTCCTTTCCCGAGGCGATCGCCAAGGGGCTGTCGCTCTACCTGCTGTTCGCGATCGGCTTCAAGGGCGGCGCCAGTGTCGCCGGGCACGGCCCGGAATTGCGCCTGTTCGCCACCATCGCGGCGGGCCTTCTGCTCTCGCTCCTGCTTCCCTTCCTGGCATTTTTCCTGCTGCGCGCGCTCGCCAGGCTGTCGCCGATCGACGCGGCCGCGGTGGCCGCCCATTACGGCTCGATCTCGATCGTCACCTTCGTCGCCGCCAACACGCTGCTGGCTTCGAGCGGCCTCGAGCCGGAGGGCTACATGGTCGCGGTCGCCGCCGTGATGGAGGCTCCGGCCATCCTGTCGGCGCTGTGGCTTGCCGCGCGTTTCGGCGGCGGCGGCGAGATGGGTCCCAAGGTCTGGCGCGAGATCCTGTTCAACGGCTCGATCGTGCTCCTGATGGGCGCCTTCGCGATCGGCGCCCTCACCGGCGAGAAGGGGCTGGCCGAGATCAGGGGTTTCGTCGTGGACCCGTTCAAGGGCGTCCTGTGTCTGTTCCTGCTCGACATGGGTCTCGTCGCCGGCCGCGGCCTGCTGTCGAGCCGGGGCGTGCTGACGGTGCGTGTCCTGTCCTTCGGTTTCCTGATGCCGCTCGCCGGCGCCGCCCTTGCCTTCGTCGTGGCGCAGCTCCTCGGCCTGTCCGTCGGCGGCGTGGTGCTGCTGATGGTGCTATGCGCCTCGGCGTCCTACATCGCCGTGCCGGCTGCCATGCGCGTGGCCCTGCCGGAGGCCAATCCGGCCCTCTCCCTCACCCTGGCGCTGGGCGTGACGTTTCCGTTCAACCTCACCGTCGGCATTCCGCTCTATATTCTGGCGGCGAGCTCGTTTGCCGGCCCCTGATCGGAGAAGGACCATGCTCATGCACGAGGCCAAGAGGGTCGAGATCATCATCGAGGCGGTGATGGAGGACCGGCTGACCGACATCCTGATCGACAATGGCGTCACCGGCTATACCGTCTTGCCGGTCAGCGGCGGCTCAGGCCGCTCCGGGCGCTGGAGCCGCGACGGCCAGGTCGGCAGGGCGCAGGGCATGGTGGCGGTCGTCTGCGTCGTCGGCCCCGACAGGCTGCCGGCCCTGCTGGAGGCGGTGCTGTCGGTCGTTGAGCGCCATATCGGCCTTGTCAACGTCACCGACACGCAGGTGATCCGGGCCGAGCGTTTCTGAACGGCGCTAGTCGCTTTCCGCCCACGCCTTTATCAGATGGTGGGCGATCGCCATCTTCGGCGGCACCAGCACGCCGTCCGGATGGGTGCCGGCCACGATCTGCCGCGTTTCCGCCCGCGTGAACCAGCGGCAATCCTCCAGTTCGGCGGCGTCGGCGTTGATTTCCTCGCTCAGCGCCTCGCCGAAACAGCCGATCATCAGCGAATAGGGAAACGGCCACGGCTGGCTGGCGTGATAGACGACGCGGCCGAGCTTGATGCCCGACTCCTCGAAGGTTTCGCGCCGCACTGCGTTCTCGATCGTCTCGCCCGGCTCCACGAAGCCGGCGAGGCAGGAATACATGCCCGGCATGAAGTGCGGGCTGCGCCCCAGAAGGCATCTGTCGGGCGTCACCGCCAGCATGATGACGACGGGATCGGTGCGCGGAAAATGCTCGGCACCGCATTTCGGGCAGGCGCGCTTGTAGCCGCCGGCGCGCATGTCGCTTTCCGTGCCGCAGCGCCCGCAGAAGCGGTGGTTGTGGTTCCACGCCAGAAGTGCGGCGCCCTGCGCCAGCGCGCCCAGCGTCGGCGTGTCGAGCAGGCCCTGCATGTAGATCGAGCGGTAGTCGATCGCCTTGATCGTCTCGGGCAGGTCGTCCGGCTCCAGCCCGCCCGGCGCGGCGACGATTGGGCCGTCGCGGTCGCGCCCGAGCAGTACCGCGTGTCGCAGCTTCGCGGCGAGCGCCCTTGCTTCGTCGGCCGTGTGCCAGGCGCTGAAGCCCTGGCCGTTGCCGCGCAGTTGCGCGCGGCCGCCGCGCATCAGCAGGATGCGGCAGGACGGCTCTGCTAGCGCCGCCTCGGCGCTGTCGTCGCTGCGGTGTTCCGACTGGCGGTCGATCTCGTTGCCGGCGAAGCCGACAGACTGGCTCGGCTCGCGCTCGGGTGCTTCGAACAGGCGAAAGGACATGCGGAGGCGGTTTCCTGGAGGGTTGCGGGCGGACGGTGAAGGAACCTACAGCGCGCGGCGCACGGTTTCCACAAATTGGTGCAGGTCCTCGCGCCGGTAGGGCGTGCGCAGGCCGTGACCCCACACCGGGCCCGGCCAGTTCGCGTCGTTTTCGGAGCGCGCGACCACATGCACGTGCAGCTGCCGCACAACATTGCCCAGCGTGGCGACGTTGATCTTGCTGCAGCCGGTGGTGTCCTTCAAGGCCTGGGCGACGAGGTTGATCTCGAAGGTCAGCATGGTGAGGTCGAGCGGCGTCAGCTCGAACAGCTCTTCCACGTCCGGCCGCTGCGGAACCAGGATGAGCCATGGCCAGCGGCTGTCGTTCATGACCCGCAATTCGCACAGCCCGAGCCACAGCACCGGCTCGCTTTCGCTGTTGAGCTTCCGGTCGAGTTCGAAGCCGCGCCTGTGCCCCCTCATCATGGGCGTTTCCCCGCATTCACGGGAGAGAGGCTAGAGGGTGCCCGTTCCCCCCGCAAGGGTGTCCGCGCGCTTGTGGGTCGATTCGCTGGCGCGCGCGGCGCTGAAAGTTCCCTCATGGGGAGGGGTGGGGGGTACAGGCGGTTCCGTGCCCGCCCCTTGTGCCGAACTGCGAGCCGCTACAGGCCCTGTAGCCAGCCGGGAGCTCATCGCCTCCGCCGCGGGGATGTGCGACAGACGAAGTACGTGTCCGGCAGGCCAAAGCGCGGTGGATAATGCGCGTGGAGATGGCGAAACGGACCGTCACCTATTCACAATTGCTGGAAAGGCTGGAATCCATTGGGGTGCAAGAGGACGAACGCAACCTGAGGAACAAGGTCAGCCGTGGCAAGTTCACCGCCGCCTTCATGCTCCAATGTCTAACCGCGCTTGGACCGCGGCAATTGCAATTGGACTAGGTGTCTCCCCAGGGCTAGCTCAGGAGCTTGAGCAGTCCGCCCCCCAACGCGAGCCCGAACCCGCCGGCCAACAGCAGGAAGCTACTTCCGCACGCCAAGAGAATCCCGCCCCAGAACCGGATAACACCCCGGACCTTCTGCCCGCGATCCAAGGCATCGAAGCCGCTATTCGCGATCTGATAGCCGAGGAAGATAAGATAGCAGCTGAGGAAGCACGCCGCCGCGATAAGGCCGACCTGGAAGCCCAAGAGAGTATGGCGACTTGGACTTTCTGGATGTTCATTGCCGCCGCCGTGTCTGCCCTCCTCACTGCCATTGGCGTGGTTCTCATCTGGAGAACGCTGATCCATACGCGAGATGCCGCCCAGTACGCAGGCGCTGCCGTCGAAGAAGCGAAGGGCGCCACTAAGGCTGCTGAGGAGACAGTGGTCGTTACGAAGCAAATCGGAGACGACGACCTTCGTCCATGGCTGCTCTACTCGCACAAATTCAGGAAAGTGAACGCGCAAAACGTACAATTTGACGGATTCATCGCAAAAGAGGCTCTTGGTATTACCTTGTTTTTCCAAAATTTTGGGCGGACGCCAGCTTGCGACACTGAAGTATTCGTAACAAATAGAATAATTGGAATGAACGATGAAATACCAGAATTTATTCCGATATTTAACAACCCTGAGGCGAATCCAATAATGATTCCGCCCGGTGCACCTCTCGAATGCGGTACTATGTTTGCCTGTGACGATGATCTGGATCTTCTTCGCCGTGCTAAAGCTAGATTCATCATTTATGCTTATGCTCGTTACAGATTTGTCAGAGATAGAGATAAAGAACTCAGTAGCGAAATTTGCGTCGACGTATTCTTCGATGGTAACGAGGTATCCGAAGGACAAACCAGTCCGCGCGTCCTCCTCAGAATCGTGGGCCCGCAAAACCGGGCCGTCTAGTTGCAGAATGAATCCAGCTAATTTAGGGATCGCTTTCCAAATGCCTACCCATAGCACAGTCCTTTCTTGAGGACCGCCCTAAGAGTGAAGGATCAGGGCCTGTGTTGAACAAGGCCCGAATCCATTCGTGCCAGAAATTGCCATCGCGCCCCTCTCCACGCCGGGGAGAACGTGTCCGCGAAGCAGCTGGAAGCGACACCGGACCATACAGAATCCCCCGAACCTCTTGCATTCGGCGTCCGGATTGACGATATGGGGCGCGGGAGGTTGGTGGTGGACGAGCCACTCGCCAACCGGGTCAGGTCCGGAAGGAAGCAGCCCTAACGAGCCACGGCACGGGTCACCGTGCCAGCCTCCCGCCTTTTCATCCACGCCCGGCCCCGGCGCGGCATTGACGCCGCCACCCCGCCGCGCGAGATTTGAAGGGGCCGCCGGCCCGCGTTTCAGACTGGCAGACGGAGCGACACCGAACGATGAGCGAGGCCGGCACAGCCGATCGGAAGGATGGCCCCTACCGGGTTCTCGCCCGCAAGTACCGCCCGCATGATTTCCGCGACCTCATCGGCCAGGAGCCGATGGTGCGCACCCTCACCAACGCCTTCGCCAGTGGCCGTATCGCCCAGGCCTGGATGCTCACCGGCGTGCGCGGTGTCGGCAAGACCACCACCGCCCGCATTCTCGCCCGCGCGTTGAACTACAAGACCGATGCCGTCGACCAGCCCTCGATCGACCTTGCCGGGGAGGGCGAGCATTGCCGCGCCATCATGGAGGGCCGGCACGTCGACGTGGTCGAGATGGACGCCGCCTCCCATACCGGCATCGACGACATCCGTGACATCATCGAGCAGGTCCGCTACGCCCCGGTCTCGGCGCGCTACAAGGTCTACATCATCGACGAGGTCCACATGCTGTCGACGCAGGCCTTCAACGGCCTGTTGAAGACGCTGGAGGAGCCGCCGCCGCATGTGAAGTTCATCTTCGCCACCACCGAGATACGCAAGGTGCCGATCACCGTGCTGTCGCGCTGCCAGCGTTTCGACCTGCGCCGCATCGAGGCCGGCGTGCTGGTCGGCCATCTGCGCGACATCGCCGGCAAGGAGCAGATCGAGGCCGACGACGCAGCACTCGCCATGATCACCCGTGCCGCCGAGGGTTCGGCGCGCGACGCGCTGTCGATCTTCGACCAGGCGATCGCCCACAGCGCCGGCCGCGTCACCGCCGAAACCGTGCGCGGCATGCTCGGCCTCGCCGACCGGGCACGCGTCATCGACCTGTTCGAAAAGCTGATGGCCGGCGAGATCGCCGAGGCCCTCGGCGAGTTCCGCGCCCAGTACGACGCCGGCGCCGACCCGGCGGTGGTGCTGGTCGACCTTGCCGAATTCACCCATCTCGTCACCCGCCTGAAATACGTGCCCGAGGCGGCCGACGATCCCTCGCTCACCGAGGACGAGCGCGCGCGCGGCCCGCAATTCGCCGAAGCGCTTTCCGTGCGCCATCTGTCGCGTGCCTGGCAGATGCTGTTGAAGGGCATTTCCGAGGTCCAGGGCTCGAACAGTCCGGTCAATGCCGGCGAAATGGTGCTGATCCGCCTTGCGCACGCCGCCACCTTGCCGACGCTCGACGAGGCGCTGAAGGGGCTCGAGGCCGGCGGCGATGCTGCCGTCCCGGCGGGCGCCGCGCCGCGCCGCGCGCCCCAGCCGTCCGGCAATGGCGGCGTCAGGGCGGTCGCCGAGCGTACGCCGGTTGCATCCGGCAATGGCGGAGGCGCTGCGACCTTGCGGCTGGCCGCGTCCGAACCGTCGCCGCAATTCGAGCCGCCCCCGGCCGCGCCCGAGCCGGAACCGGCAGCCGAGACCGTCCGTGTCGCTTCGGTCGCCGACATTGCCGCGCTGGCCGACCGTCATCGCGACCTCGCCTTCAAGGTGCTGGTCAAGCGCTGCGTGCGGCCGGTGAAGATCGAGCCGGGCCGGCTCGAGGTCAGCCTCACCGAGGAGGCGCCCAAGACGCTTCTGGGCGACATCACCGCCAAGCTGCAGCAATGGACCGGGCGGCGCTGGATCGTGTCGCTGTCGCGCGAGCGCGGCGGCGACACCATCGCCGAGATCGAGGCCGGCAAGCGCGAAAGCGCCATCCTCGACGCCCGCGCCGACCCCGAGGTGGCCGCCATCCTGTCGCGCTTCCCCGGCTCGCGCATCATCGACGTGCGCATTCCGGAGGCGGCCGAGGACGACATGGCGCCCGCGCCGCCGCCCGGCGACGACGAAGACGACGAATCCTGACCAATTGAGGAACGGCAAGATGAAGGATCTGATGGGCCTTATGGGCAAGGCCAAGGAAATGCAGGCGAAGTTCGAGGCCATGCAGAAGGAGATCGCCGAGATGGAGGCCTCCGGCCAGGCCGGTGGCGGTCTCGTGCAGGTCACGCTCAGCGGCAAGGGCGAGATGAAGGCGCTCAAGGTCGACCCGTCCCTGTTCAAGGAGGACGACGTCGAGATCCTTGAGGACCTGATCCTCGCCGCCCACAACGACGCCAAGGCCAAGGCCGAGGCGATGATGCAGAAGAAGACCCAGGAACTCACCGCCGGTCTGCCGATCCCGCCCGGCTTCAAGCTGCCGTTCTGATCCGGACCCGGTCGACGCCGGATTCGCATGTGACGCGTGAAGCCCTCGGGTGGGCCTCGCGCTCGTCGTTGGCTCGGTTGGCGCCGGCCGCGGTCCCCTCGTGCTGAGGCAAGGTGAAAGAATGATCCCGATTTCGGTTCTCGACCTCGCGCCCGTCGCCGAAGGCAGCGACGTCGCGCAGTCGCTGAAAAACACGCTCGACCTTGCCCGGCATGCCGAGAAATGGGGTTACGAGCGTTATTGGCTCGCCGAGCATCACAACATGCCCGGCATCGCCAGCGCGGCGACCGCAGTGGTGATCGGCCAGGTCGCCGCCGCGACCTCGACCATCCGTGTCGGCGCCGGCGGCATCATGCTGCCCAACCATGCGCCGCTGATGGTCGCCGAGGCCTTCGGCACGCTGGCCGCGCTCTATCCCGGCCGCATCGACCTCGGCCTCGGCCGCGCGCCCGGCACCGACATGGCGACCGCCCGCGCGCTGCGGCGCGGGCTCAATGCCGACCCCAACGCCTTTCCGCAGGACGTCGTCGAGCTGATCGGCTGGTTCCGCGCCGCCGAGGAAGGCCAGCGCGTGCGTGCCGTGCCCGGCGCCGGTCTCGACGTGCCGATCTGGATTCTGGGTTCCAGCCTCTATGGCGCGCAGCTCGCCGCCGCGCTCGGCCTGCCCTATGCCTTCGCCTCGCATTTCGCGCCGGCGGAACTGGAAAGCGCGGTCGCGATCTACCGCGAGCGTTTCGAGCCGTCGGCGCAGCTCGACAAGCCTTACGTCATGCTCGGCATGAGCGTCTTTGCCGCCGACACCGACGGGGAGGCGCGGCTGCTCTTCTCCTCGCAGCAGCAGGCCTTCGTCAATCTGCGCTCCGGCCGTCCCGGCAAGCTGCCGCCGCCGGTCGCCAATTACGAGGAGACGCTCGACCCGGCCGCCCGCTCGATGCTCGATCTTGCCCTTTCCTGCGCCGTGGTCGGCTCGCCCGAGACGGTGCGAACCGGAATCGCCGGTTTTGCCGCCCGCACCGGGGCCGACGAACTGATCGTCACCGGTAACATTTTCGATCATGCCGCGCGGCTGAAATCCTTCGGGATCCTGGCCGACGTCCGGCGGGCGCTGGCCGACGCCGCCTGAGGTCCTGAAACCTCGGAGTTCGGGTTCCGAATCCCCGGATTTTTGCGATTTTCCGGCAGAAAACCCGCGGCTTCCGGCCCGAAATCGCGGTGCCGAACCGCAGCTTCCGGGCTCAGCGCAGGGCGCGCACCAGGGCCGCGTCCGGGAAGCAGGTCGGCTTCAAGCCGTTGTTTTCCTGCCATTTTCCGATCGAGCGCCGCGTCTTGAACCCGGCAAGCCCGTCCGCCCCGCCGACATCGTGGCCAAGCCGCTCCAGGCCCCGCTGCATCGCCGAAATGTCGGAACGATCGAGCCCTCCGACCTTGCCCCAGGAGCCCGAAAAGCCTTTGTCGCCATAGCTTATGCGGTCGGCGGCATGCCCGACGAACAGCGCGTAGACGTCGCTCTCGTTGTATTCCTTGAGAACGTAGAAGTTCGGCGTCACGATGAAAGCCGGGCCGTGGCGCCCCGCCGGCATCATCAGATATCCGACCCCGCGCGCCTCGTGATCGGGAAACGGTCGCCCGCCGACGCGCTCGATGCCCATTGCCGCCCAATCCGAAATGTTTCGGCCCCGGTCCGGTCCTTCTAGCGCGCAGGAAACGCCGTCCGGCACCGTCACCTCGAAGCCCCAGTCGCGACCGGTCACCCAGCCGTGGTTGCGCAGGTAGCTGGCGATCGAGGCCAGCGTATCGGCCTCCGAACTCCAGATGTCGATGCGCCCGTCGCCGTCGCCATCGGCGGCATGTTTCAGATAGGAACTCGGCAGGAATTGCGGCTGTCCGAGCGCGCCGGCCCAAGACGATTTCATCGCCCTCGGTGAAATCCTGCCGCGCTCGGCCATCACCAGGGCGGATAGCACCTCGACGCGGAACATGTCCTTGCGTGTCGACAGGAACGCCTTGGTGCCCAGCACCTCGAAGGCGTCGTGCGGGATCTTGGCGCGGCCGAACGCCGATTCGCGCCCCCAGATGGCGAGGATGATGCCGGCGGGCACGCCGTAGCGCTTTTCGATCGCAGCCAATGTCTGGCGATGCTTGCCGGCGCGCGACCGTCCGCCGGCCGTCACGCCGCGGACCGTGTTTTCGGCGAAATAGACCGCCGGTGAGCGGAACTCGGCCTGATGCTGCGCCTTCGGTGTGGTCGGCTTCTGGCCGGGCAGGACGAGGTCGGGCAGCTTCAGATTAGGCGAAACGCCGTCGAAGGCCGCATCGAAGGTCTGTCGCGACACGCCGTTCGTCTTGGCAGCCGGCCACAGATCGCTTTCGAGCCAGGCGCGGAACTGCTGGCCGATCGAGGCGGCGAGGGAAGGGGCCGCAAGCGAGACAACGAAGACCAGCACGAGCGCCAAGAGTGCCGGCAGGCGGGAAAATGGTGTCTGAGAACGCATCATGACAGTCTGGCCGATCCGCTCGAAGCCAGTCAAATCCGGGACCATCCTCAAAACGCTGTCCGCGATTTCAGTGCCGCCGACAGCGTGCCCTCGTCGAGATAGTCGAGTTCGCCGCCGACCGGAACGCCGTGGGCGAGTCGGGTCACGCGCACTTCGAGCCCCGAGAGCTGGTCGGTGATGTAATGCGCGGTGGTCTGGCCTTCGACGGTGGCGTTGACGGCCAGGATCAGTTCGCTCACACCGCCCCCGGCGACCCTGTCGATCAGCGCCTTGATGTTGAGCTCGTCGGGGCCGATGCCGTCGAGCGGCGACAGCGTGCCGCCCAGAACGTGATAGCGCGCATTCATGGCCCCGGCGCGTTCCAGCGCCCAGAGATCGGCAACGTCCTCGACCACGATGATGGTGGCGCCGTCGCGGCGCGGGTCGGTGCAGACCGTGCAGGGATCGCAGGTGTCGACGTTGCCGCAGTTCGAGCAGATGCGCACCGCGTCGACCGCTTCTGCCATCGCCGCCGCGAGCGGCGAGAGCAGCTGTTCCTTCTTCTTGATCAGTTGCAGCGCCGCCCGTCGCGCCGAGCGCGGCCCGAGGCCCGGCACCTTGGCAAGCAGCTGGATCAGGCGTTCGATCTCTGGGCCGGCGATTCGTTTCGACATGGCGAATGTCTAAGGCCAATCGGTCGCGGATTGAAGCGGCGACCGCATCCGTTCTGGCCAAAAGCGACACCGGCGCCGCGCGTCGGACTGGCGGCCGGTGTCACGGTCAGTCGTCGCCCTCGACGACCCGCAGCCTTAGCGACCCGGACTTGGTTTCCGCGACCTGGCTGACCCCGCGACTTTCTCCTTCGCCCTCGACGGTGCCCAATTCCAGCGCCTCGATCTTCTGGCCGCGCTTGGTGACCTTTTCCGTCGAGGTCAGGATCATGTCGATATCGCGGTTCGCCTGCGAGAAATGCGCCTGCAATTTGCGCACCCGGTCGTCGAGCCGGCCGACATCCTCCATCAGCCGCACCACCTCGCCCTGAATGAGGTGCGCTTGCTCGCGCATGCGGGCATCCTTGAGCACCGCCTGGATTACCTGGATCGACAGCATCAGGAGCGACGGCGACACGATGACGATGCGGGCGCGATGGGCGCGCTGCACAAGCGCCTCGAAATTCTCGTGGATCTCGGCGAAGATCGATTCCGACGGCACGAACATGAACGCCGTGTCCTGCGTCTCGCCCTGAATGAAATAGCGGTCAGCGATGGCCTTGATATGCACGTCGATGTCGCGCCGGAAGGCCTGTGTCGCCTGCTTCTCGGCATCGGGACTTTCGGCGTCGGCGGCGGCGCGGATGGCGTTCCACGATTCCAGTGGAAACTTGGCGTCGATCACCAGCGACGGCGCATCGTTCGGCATCCTGACCAGGCAGTCGGGACGGTTGCCGTTGGAAAGCGTGGCCTGGAACTCGTAGGCGCTCGACGGCAATCCGTCGGCGATGATCGCTTCCATGCGCGACTGGCCGAAGGCACCGCGGGTCTGCTTGTTGGCGAGAATCTGCTGCAGTTGCACCACCTGGCCGGCAAGCGACTGGATGTTGCCTTGTGCCGTGTCGATGACCGCGAGCCGCTCCTGCAGCTTCGAGAGGCTTTCGTGGGTGGCTCGGGCCTGCTCGCTCATCGACTGGCCCAGACGCCCGGTCATGGAGTCGAGCCGGTCCGAAATCGCCTTGTTGAGCTCGCCCTGACGCGCCCCGAAGACGTCGGCAATGGTCGCCATGCGGCCCTGCATCTCGGACTGCGCACGGGTGATCTCGGCCATGCGCGCTTCCGCCGCGCGGGCATGTTCAGCGGCTTCGGCCGCAGCCAGGGTGCGGGCTCGCGCACTGCGCCACAAGGCAATCGCCAGTCCTGCCAGAAGCAGGACGAGAACAGCCGCGCCGCCTACAAGCGCATGGCCGACAGTGATCGTCGAGTTGCCCAGCTGGGCGAGCGGGGCCGAAAAGATTGGCAGAAGCTGATCCATCACTCGACCCTAGCCGATTCGGTACCGGGTCAGAAGATCAAAACAGGAACAGGATGAATCGCGACAGTTGACGCCCTACAAGCCACCGACTACCTGAATGCCATGTCGCTCAAGCCGCTCATCCTTTTGCCCGACCCCGTCCTGCGCCAGGTCTCCAAGCCCGTGGAGCGCGTCGACGGGGGTGTGAGGAAGCTTGCCGACGACATGCTGGAGACCATGTATGACGCGCCGGGCATCGGACTTGCCGCGATCCAGGTCGGTGAACCGTTGCGCATGCTTGTGATCGATGTCTCCAAGGAGGAAGAGCCGCGCGAGCCGCGCATCTTCATCAACCCCGAGATCGTTGCCTCCGCCGATGAGCGCTCGACCTATGAGGAGGGCTGCCTCTCGATTCCCGACTATTACGCCGAGGTCGAGAGGCCGGCTGCGGTGACGGTCGACTACGTCGACATCGACGGCGAGAGAAGGCAGATCGAGGCCGAGGGCCTGCTCGCGACCTGCCTGCAGCACGAGATCGATCATCTGAACGGCGTGCTCTTCATCGACTACCTGTCGCGGCTGAAGCGCGACATGGTGGTGAAGAGGTTTCGCAAGCTGGCCCGCGAGCGCCCGTCCGGCCGTATGGTCGGATAGAAACTTGACGTCAGGCTCCTAAAGCCGTTTGAAGCGTGCGGCGCGCCGATTGTGCGGGCGCCATCTCTGGATAGGCCGGACGGGTACGCATGACTTTTCGCCTCATTTTCATGGGGACGCCGGACTTTTCCGTGCCGACGCTCAGGGCTGTCGCGGCTGCCGGGCATGAGATCGCGGCCGTCTATACCCAGCCGCCGCGCGCTGCCGGGCGGCGCGGGCTCGAATTGACGAAGTCGCCGGTGCATCGCGCCGCCGAGGAATTGGGCGTTGAAGTCCGTACCCCGGACACGTTGCGCGACAAGGACGAACAGCGGGCATTTGTCGATCTGGGCGCGGATGTCGCCGTCGTCGTCGCTTACGGCCAGATTCTGCCGCGCGCCATCCTCGACGGTACGCGGCTCGGCTGCTTCAATGGCCACGCCTCGGCCCTGCCGCGCTGGCGCGGCGCCGCGCCGATCCAGCGCGCGATCATGGCCGGCGCCAGCGAAACCGCGATGATGGTGATGAAGATGGAGGCCGGTCTCGACACCGGACCAGTGGCATTGCAACGGCGTGTGCCGATCGGTCCCGACATGACTGCTGGCGAACTGCATGATGTACTCGCAGCCGAGGGAGCCGAATTGATGGTGGCGGGGCTGGCGCAACTCGAAGCAGGCACGCTGACGCTAACGCCGCAGCCGGAGGAAGGCGTGACTTATGCGCGCAAGATCGACAAGACCGAGACCCGCATCGACTGGGCGCGTCCCGCCACCGAGGTGCACAACCATATTCGCGGGTTGTCGCCGTTGCCGGGCGCCTGGTGCGAAATGCCGATCGGCGGCAAGCATGAGCGCGTAAAGGTTCTCCGCTCGACGCTTGCGCAAGGGCACGGACTATCTGGTCAGGTACTCGATGCCGGCCTCAGGGTAGCCTGCGGCGAGGGTGCGGTGCGCCTGGTCGAACTGCAACGCGCCGGCGGCAAGCCGATGCCCGCGGAGGCGTTCCTGCGCGGCGTCGATGTCGGTGAGGGGGGCGAAATAACGTGAGCAAGATCACCGTCAGCCAGGCAGCCGATGCCGATCGCACCGCGATCTTCGCGCTCGAGCAGGCCGCGTTCGGTCGCCGCGACGAGGCCGAACTGGTCGAACGGATCGTCTGGGATGGTGACCGGGTCCTCGAACTGGTGGCCGAGCGGGACGGCGCGATCCTCGGACATGTTCTGTTTTCGCGACTTCACGTCGAAACGGAGAGAGCCCGGTTCGCCGCGGTCGCCCTGGCACCGATTGCCGTCTATCCGGATTTCCAGGGTGGCGGCATCGGTTCGGCGCTGATCGAGGAAGGGCACCGGCTGCTGCGCGAGGCAGGCGAGACACTCAGCGTGGTGCTTGGTGAACCCGGATACTACGGCCGCTTCGGCTACACGCATGAGCGCGCACGCGGTTTCGATAGCGACTATCAATGCGAAGCGCTGCAGGCGGTTGCATGGGACGACGAGGCGCCGCCGACGGGTCGGCTCGTCTATCCGCGCGCCTTCGCCGGCACCTGAGGCCTATGCCGCGCTACCGCATCGATATCGAATATGATGGCGCCGCCTATGCTGGCTGGCAGCGCCAGGCCGACCAGCCTTCCGTGCAGGGTGCGATCGAAAAGGCGATTGCCGGCTTCTGCGCTGAGGAGGTCAGCCTCCGCGGTGCCGGGCGAACCGACGCCGGCGTGCACGCCCTGGGCCAGGTCGCGCATTTCGACCTCGGCAAGGACTGGCCTGCCGATACGGTGCGCGACGCGACCAACGCGCACCTCGCCATGGCCGGCGAGACCGTGTCCATCCTTTCAGCCATGAGCGTGCCGGACGATTTCGACGCCCGCTTTTCGGCCATTGCGCGACATTACCGCTATCTGATCGTGAACCGCCGGGCGCCTCTGGCGCTTGATCGGGGCAAGGCGTGGCAGATCGCCAGGGCGCTCGACGCGGCGGCGATGCACGACGCCGGGCAACGCCTTGTTGGTCGCCACGACTTCACGACTTTCCGCTCGATCCACTGCCAGGCAAAAAGCCCGGAAAAGACACTCGACCGGCTCGACGTGACCCGTGATGGCGAGCGCATCGAGATCCGCGCCTCGGCGCGCTCCTTCCTGCACAATCAGGTGCGCTCCATGGTCGGCACGCTGAAACGGGTGGGCGAGGGTGCCTGGACGGCCGACGATGTAGAGGCGGCGCTCGAAGCGCGCGACCGCAAGGCGTGCGGTCCGGTGGCTCCACCCGGCGGGCTATGTCTCATGCAGGTCGATTACAGATACTGACCATTCACGGTGTCGCAGGCTCCTCCGGCACACCCCGGCCGAGTGCCGCGCGCGGTTTGGGCCAGTGTTCGGTCCGACCTGGCTGTACCGGCCGTTCCAGGTAGGTCGAAAGCACCACGTAGCTGCGTGTCCGCAACACGCCCGGCGTATCGTAGAGCCGCGCCAGAAGCCCTTCGAGCGCGTGCGGTCCTGCCGTCCGCACCTTCAAGAGCATGCAGGCGTCGCCGGCGACCGAATGGATTTCCTCGACTTCGGGATGCTGCGAAATGGCGATCAGTTCCGGCGTCTTGCCCCAGCCATGCGTATCGACATGAACGAAGGCCAGGAGCGGCTTGTCGACGGCCTCCGCGTCGATCTGCGCGGCGGTGTTGCGTATGGCGCCGGAACGGCGCAGGCGCTTGACACGCTCATGCACGGCAGGTGGCGAAAGTGCCACCCGGTCGCCGAGTTCCGAATAGCTGAGCGTCGCGTCCTCCACCAGCAGGCCTAAGATTTTTCGGTCGGTGGCATCGAGAGTCCGCCCCGCCTCCGGCTTTTGCCGAATGCCATCTGTTTTTACGTTCATTCTGCAAATTCCAGTTGTTGCTGAAGATTGTTCGGTCATGATGCCCTCATGTCGAAGATAGATCAAGCTTTCCTCCCTGCTGGTTCGGCGCCGCAAGCCATTCCCCGGAAGGCCTTCCTGTTGACCGCTTGCGTCGCCGTGGTTGGCAGCAACTCGCTGGCGCTCGGGCCGATCGCACCGGAGGTCGCAAGGGGATTTGGTGTTTCGGTCCCCGCCGTGATGACCGCGTCGGCGGGTTTCGGATTGGCGACAGCGGCGAGCGCGCTGTTCCTTCCGCGGCACATCGATCGCATCGGTTCGCATCGTGTGCTGCGCCATGCCCTCGCACTGCTCGCGTTGGCGCTTCTGCTGAGCGCTGCCGCGCCAACGGTCATGATGCTGGTCGTCGCGCAACTGCTCGCGGGCATTGCCGCCGGCGTAGCCCTGCCGGCCATCTACGCCACCGCCGCAGCGATCGCGCCGCGCGGCCGCGAAAGCGAAACCATTGGCGTGGTACTGACCGGCTGGACCCTGAGCATGGTCGCCGGCGTGTCGCTGTCGGCCGTCATCGCAGATGCTGTCCACTGGCGTGCCGTCTTCGCGGCGGTCGCGTTCCTGGCGCTGGCAGCCTTCGCGGCAATGGCGTTGTCGAGGAACGACGACGCGGGCTCGGGCACGGTGGCACCGCCGCCACTTCAGGCGCTGGCGATTCCGGGTGTCGCGCCGCTGCTGGTTGCGTGCTGCGCCTTCATGGCTGCCTTTTACGGGATCTACGGCTATCTCGGCGACCATCTGGTGATCGGCCTCGGCCACGCTGTCAGCGCCAATGGGCTGCTTGCCGTATCCTACGGTCTGGGTTTCGGCAGCGCCGCCTTCCTTGACCGCGTGATCGATCGAATGGGGCCGCGTCGAGCCATGCCGCTCGCCTATATGCTGGTTGGCGCGATCTATGTTGCAATGGCTGTCGCAGGCGGTTCTTACTGGGCCATCATCGGCATCGTCTTCTTCTGGGGACTGGTGAACCATTTCGGCCTCAACGTCCTGGTCATGCGGCTGGCTGCCATCGATCCGGCCCGACGCGGCACGATCATGGGGCTGAACAGCGCGGTGACCTATTTCGCCGTATTTCTAGGGACGACCGGCTTCGGACCTGTCTATGCGGATTGGGGTTTTGCGGCCGCCGCCATGCTTGCCGCGGGGCTGATGATCATTGCCGCGCTGGCGGCGCTTGTGCGTCAGCCGGCTGCCGGCACCTCGATGCCGAACAGCCCCTGAAGCGTAACGAGCACCGCGATCGACATCGCCAGCATGAGCGCAAAGACTCCGGTGGCGAGCGCGGCGCCGCGGTCGATGACCGCGTTGGTAAGCCGCCAGGTGAGTGCCAGCGACACCACGAAGACGGCGATCGAGAGCAGGGTCGCCGCGTCCTGCCAGCCGGGAAAGACCAGCCGGATGAGCGCCGGCGGCAGCATGATCCAGACCAGCAGCGCCGAGCCCCAATTGCCGGCGACCACGTAGGCGACGAAGCGGTCGCCGACGCCGAGCGGGCGCGACAGGAACGCGAAGGCGACCAGCGGCAGCACCCACGTGGCGATGTCGATCACGCCGAGCAGCGCAACCGTGGCGACGCGTCCGCCGGTGCCGTCTCCGACTTCGCTGGCGACGGTCGCCCAGCCGACCGTCAGGGCCGGAACGGCGATCAGGATGGCATAGAACGAGTTCCAGAAGCCGTCGGCCGAAAGGTCGAACATGCGGATCGCCTCGGGCTTGCCGTTCATCAACCGCCAGGCACCCACCAGATAGCTTTGAATTTCCTCCGCCGAGGGCATCAGGCGCCCTTCTCGAACCAGCGGGCCAGCAGGCGCTCATAGATGCGGGTCAGGCCTTCGAGATCGGCAAGCGCGACTCGCTCGTCGACCATGTGCATGGTCTGGCCGACCAGCCCGAACTCCACCACCGGGCAATAATCCTTGATGAAGCGCGCATCCGATGTGCCGCCGGAGGTCGAAAGCTCCGGCCGGCGGCCTGTCACGTCCTCCACCGCTTCCGACATCAGCTTGATGAGCCTGACGTCCCGCGTGAGGAAGACGTGGCTCGGGCGTTCGTTCCATTCGATCTCGAAGCGGACCGGCTCGCGGCGTCCGGGCCTGAGCTTCCTGCGTCGCGCCGCGCGGTCCAGGCGGTTGTGGATTTCCGCCTGCAGGCTCTCGGCCGTCCATCGGTCGTTGAAGCGGACATTGAAGGCGAGGCTGGCCGCGGCCGGGATGACATTGGTGGCGGGATTGCCGACATCGATGCTGGTGATCTCGAGATTGGTCGGCTGGAAGTCCCTCGTGCCGTCGTCAAAGGCGGGATAGAGCAACGCCTCGGAGAGCATCAGAAGGCCGCGCACCGGGTTGTCGGCAAGGTGAGGGTAGGCGGCGTGGCCCTGGGTGCCGGCAACCCGCACCCGCCCCGAGAGCGAGCCGCGGCGGCCGATCTTGATCATGTCGCCGAGCCGCCCCGGATTGGTTGGCTCGCCGACGACACAGGCGTCCCATGTCTCGCCCTTCGCTGCCGCCCAATCCAGCAGCTTTACCGTGCCGTTAAGCGCCGGACCTTCCTCGTCGCCGGTGATGATGAGCGAGATCGAACCGGGCGGACCCCCACGTTGGTCGAGGAAGCGGGCTATCGCTGCCACGAAGCATGCGATGCCACCCTTCATGTCGACGGCGCCGCGCCCGAACATTTCCTCGCCGGCGATTTCGGCCGCGAAAGGCGGATGCGACCAGGCATTTTCGTCGCCAACAGGCACCACGTCGGTGTGGCCGGCAAAGGCCAGATGCGGGCCTTGCTTTCCAAGGCGGGCATAGAGGTTTTCGATGTCCGGCGTTCCATCCTGCGAGAAAACCGGACGCTCGATAGCAAAGCCAAGCGGTTTCAGCATCGCCTCCAGCGCGGCGAGCGCGCCGCCTTCCGCCGGGGTCACGGAGGGGCAGCGAATGAGTGTCTGGAGGTTGGCGACCGGATCGGAGGCAGCATGCATGGGCGGATGGATAGTCGAAACCCGGGCTGCTGTCACGCCGTGCGAACGCGCCCTTGGCGATCTGCTGCCGCTCGCTTGACGGGGACAAATGCGGCGTGCCTCATTCAGGGAGGCGGAGGCAGGATGTTCGATCCCAAGACACGCATCACCATCGCGGGAGCCGGCAGCATTGGCTGCCATGCCGGCGGCTGCCTCGCGCTGGCGGGGCGGAACGTCACCTTCCTTGGACGTGAGCGGATCGTCTCGCGCCTTACCAGTGTCGGCCTGACCATCCGAGATCTCGACGGGTCGGAGCGGCACGCGGCGCCGGAGTCTTTCTCAGCGACCAGCGATGCCGGTACGGCGCTCCGGGACACCGACGTCGTTCTGGTCGCCGTCAAGAGTGGCGCGACGGCGGAGGCCGCGGAACTGATCGCGCGGCACGGCCGCGACGGCGCGGTCGTTGTGAGCCTGCAAAACGGCGTCGGCAACAAGGAGGTCTTGCGCGAGCGACTCGCGGGCAGGTTCACCGTGGTGGCCGGCATGGTGCCATTCAATGTGGTTCCCGATCTCGCGGGTAGGAACCCGCCGGCCTTTCACCGCGCCACGGAGGGGACCATTCTGGTCGGGGCGGAGGCACCCGGCCTTGCAACCCTGCTCGATGTCGCTGGCCTTCCCGCGAGCGAGGCGCGGGACATGGATGCCGTTCTATGGGGCAAGCTTCTGGTCAACCTGAACAACGCCCTCAATGCCCTCTCGGGCCGGCCGCTGGCCGAGGAACTGGCCGACCGGCGCTGGCGAGTGCTTTTGGCCGATCAGATGGCCGAGGCGCTTGCCGCGATGAACGCGGCTGGCGTCCGCCCGGCGAAGATCGGCCGGCTTCGCCCGTCCGTTCTGCCGATGCTCCTCAAATTGCCAGATTTTCTGTTCCGGCGTGTCGCAAGGCAGATGCTGGCGGTCGATCCCGCCGCGCGTTCCTCGATGTGGGAGGACCTGCAAAATTGTCGTCCGACCGAGATCGACGAATTCCAGGGCACCGTCGTCGCGCTGGCGGAGAAGCATGGATTCTCCGCGCCGGCAAATCGTGCGGTCATGGCCGCGATCCGGCAAGCGGAAACGGAAGCAAAAGGGTCGCCGAACCTCGACCCGGCGGCGCTCCGGCCGGCGCGCCGCTAGGTCGCGCTAGTCGCTTTTGGTGACGAGCCCGGTTTCGCCGATCAGCATGATCTTCTGCCAGATCTTGCGCGACAGGTTGGTGCCCAGCGCCTCGATGTCGTTGACGGCGTCGACGACGATATTGTCGTTGACCGATTGCGCAAAAAGCGCGGCCAGCTTGCCTGTGATCGACAGCATCTCCGAGCAATAGTCAAGATAGCGGGCGAGGTCGCCCGGGCTCAGATCGCGCCGCGGCGAACTCTTGGTGCGGTGAACGCCGGCCTTGAGCGCCGCCGGATCCTTCGTCAACTGGTGCATGTCGATGACGTGGATCATCGATCGTAGCCCGTGCAACTGCCTGAACACGCGCTTGCGCTTGATGCGTTCCTCGGCACTGACCAGCGATATCAGCCCGAGGCCGGCGAGCAGCAGCGTGTTGATGGAGGCCTCCAGTCCCTGGACGAAGTCGAAGGCGCCAGTCGGCGTGCGGTCGAAGGACAGGATCGTGCCGACGAAAAGGAACACTGACGCGCCCAGGGCGATGACAAGACCGATGATGATGCGCAGCCACCAGATCGGAGCCTCGAGCGCCTTCGCGCCATCGGCGAGGTCTCGCGCAAGCGCGACCAGTTCGTTTGCCACCTTGGACAGCCCGGCTTCGGGAAACCGTTCGCTGACGCGGCGTTGAAGAACCTCCGCGGTTGCGATGATCTGCATGGGATCGAGGCTGCGATAGGGCATCTGCGGATGCCCTAATGCGGCGAATTGCTGGTCGCGCCGTACCGGTTGGGGCCCGGATCGCCCGGTATCAGGCAGAAAGCGATGAAGGCGATGTAGGAAATCACTGGAATGAAAAGCGTTATTGCGAACACCCCGGGTTTTCCGAAATCATGCAGCCGCTTGACGCTGAGCGCGAAGATCGCCCAGACGCAGACGAGGCCGGCCGCAAAAAAGCTCAGCGCCCAGGCGCCGCTCTCGGGGCTTTCCTCCTGGGCAAGAACGAAGCGGTAGAGCAGGAAGGCTGGAACCAGATTGGCCAGCAAGCCTCCGAGCAGATAGGCGGCGCGGCTGATCCGGCCGCCCACCTTGAAGAAGAGCCAGTAGAGTTGCTGGATGTCAGGCAAGCGGATCCGGTCCGTACTGATTGTCGCCCTTGTCGCCCTCCAGGATGCCAAGTTCGATCAGGATCCAGAAGAAGCCGATCAACGGAACCAGCGCGATCAGCGTCCACCAGCCGCTCTTGTTGCGGTCGTGCCAGCGCTTGGCGTAGAGGGCGCACGCCAGGTAGATCGAAATCAGCGTCATGATGCCCGAAAAGATGCCGAAGCCGTTGGCGCTTTGCGTTCCCAGCATTATGTCGAGGCCGGTCGCGATCAGCCCGGCCACGAACAACACGCCGACGCCGGCCCAGAACTTGGCGCGATTGATACGGCCTTCAAAGCTGGTCAGAAGATATTTCCAGTCCATGTCGAAATCCCCCTCGGGAAAGAACAAGCCCCAGACGGCGATGTTAGACCGAGTGTGGAATGGACGAAAAGGTCAATCTCTCAGAAGCTCGTTGATCGACGTCTTTGACCGGGTCTTTTCATCGACCTTCTTGACGATGACCGCGCAGTAGAGGCTGGGACCCCAGTTCTCTCCCGGAACGTTCTTGCCGGGCATGGTACCGGCGACCACGACCGAATAGGGCGGCACTTCGCCGTAGAAGACCTTGCCCGTCTCGCGGTCGACGATCTTGGTCGATTTGCCGATGAAGACGCCCATGCCAAGCACGGATCCTTCGCGCACGATGCAGCCTTCGACGACTTCCGAGCGCGCGCCGATGAAGCAATTGTCCTCGATGATAGTCGGGCCAGCCTGCATAGGCTCAAGAACGCCACCGATTCCGACACCGCCCGAAAGGTGCACGTTCTTTCCGATCTGGGCGCACGAGCCGACGGTGGCCCAAGTATCCACCATCGTGCCGGCATCGACATAGGCGCCGAGATTGACGAAGGATGGCATCAGCACAACGCCTGGCGCGACATAGGCCGAACGGCGCACGACTGCACTGGGCACGGCACGAAAGCCGGCCTTCTCGAACTCGTTCGCCGACCAGCCGTCGAATTTGGACGGTACCTTGTCCCACCAGACCGCATCGCCCGGGCCGCCTTTGATGACCTCCATAGGGTTGAGCCGGAAGGAAAGTAGCACCGCCTTCTTGAGCCACTGGTTGACATGCCACGTGCCATCCGCGCCGCGTTCCGCCACTCGCGCCTCGCCGCGGTCGAGCATCTGCAGCGATGCCTCGACAGCGTCGCGAACCTCGCCGCGCGTCTCGGCATTGATCCCGTCGCGTTCCTCGAAAGCCTTGTCGATCGTCCGTTCGAGGGCGGCGAGGTCGTGCTTTTGCATCGAGGGCTCCGTTACACGTCGTATTAAGGGATAGGCTGTAGCCATAGGCTGGCGGCAAGTCGCGCGGAACCTATGTCAACGCCTTGGGAGGGTCAATCGCGCCCGCGTCATCCGCGGCGCGCAAAGCGACACAGTTCGGGGACCAGACAATCATGAATCCGATGGACAAGAGTGGCTGGACGCCGCTGGCGCATTCCGACGAGGATCTCGAGCGCTCGCGCAGCGTGCCCGATACCGAGCAGACCCGCTCAGCCGCCTACCGTTTGGCCTGGGACGACGACGACTTCATGACCCGGCGCGAATTGCGGCCGGTACGTTTGCAACTCGAGTTACTCAAGCCGGAGATGGCGCTCGCGGAGCGTGGTATCCGTTCCACCGTGATCCTGTTCGGCGGCGCCCGCATTCCCGAGCCGGGTGGCCCGGCCTGGGCGGCCAAGAACGAGACCCAGAAGAGAAACCTCGAGGAAAACAGCCGCTACTACGAAGAAGCACGCAAGTTCGCGCGGCTGTGCTCGGAGCACTCCGCCGCCTCCTACTATCGCGAGTTCGTGATCGTTACCGGCGGCGGGCCCGGCGTGATGGAAGCGGGAAACCGCGGCGCGGTCGATGTCGGAGCCCCGACGATCGGCCTCAACATCGTGCTGCCGCACGAGCAGGCGCCCAATCCCTATGTGACGCCGGAGTTGTGTTTCAATTTCCACTATTTCGCGATCCGCAAGATGCATTTCATCATGCGCGCAAAGGCTGTCGCGATCTTCCCTGGCGGCTTCGGCACGATGGACGAGTTTTTCGAGACCCTCACGCTGATCCAGACTGGCCGCATGGAACGTGTGCCGGTCATCCTGTTCGGACGCGCTTTCTGGGAACGCGCCGTCGACCTGGAGTTCCTGGCCGAGCAAGGCACGATTTCCCCGGGCGACCAGGACATTATCGACTACGCCGACACGGCTGAGGAGGCGTGGCAGCACATCCGGAATTTCTACGAAATCTGACGGCCATATGCCGCGAGGATCTGCGCGCTTCTTGCGCGGTCAGGCGCTTGCGCGACCGCGATTGACCGCTTCAAGGAAGGCGGCGAGGTCGTCGGTGACGTAGTCTACGTCGTCCTCCTTATCAGGGTCCTGTTCCCAGATTTCGGCAAAGGTCGGCTCGAAATTGCGCGGCACGATCAGCACAGTGGTCATGCCAAGCGCCTTGGGCACCGAAAGGTTGCGCGCCAGATCCTCGAACATCACCGAATCGGCGCCGGCAACGCGGTGCAAGGCGGTGAACTTGTCGTAGGTCTCGCGGGCAGGCTTGGGCACGAGGTCGGCTGCCACGATGTCGAAGATGTCGTCGAAGTGATCGAGAATGCCGAGCTGCCGCGCGGTGCGTTCGGCATGTCGCCGGTCACCGTTGGTGAAGATGAACTTTCTGCCCGGCAGCTTGCGGATCTCGGCGCCAAGGGCCGGGTCCGGCTCCAGATGTGAGTAGTCGATATCATGGACCTTCTGCAGGAAGTCGTCCGGGTCAATGCCATGCCTTGCCATCAGTCCGTTCAGCGTCGTGCCGTATTCGCGGTACAGTTGCTTCTGTACCGCTCGTGCGTCCTCGCACGGCAGTTCCAGCAATTCCGAAACATAAGACGTCATGCGCACGTCGATTTGCGCGAAGAGGTTCGAATGGTGCGGGTAAAGCGTGTTGTCGAGGTCGAACACCCAATTGTTGATGTCCGAGAATTCTTCCGGTCGGGGTGCTTGGGTCATTGCGCGCTTATCGCATTTTCCTTCGAGTTTGCCAGTCGCCGGCGAGCAGGACGCGACGGTGGTTCAAATTTTAGCCAATATCCATACGCGAATTTCAGCCGACCATGGCAAGCTCCGATCGGGTGGGGAGAACTTCATGCACTCGATCCTTGTCAGGTCAGGTCTTGTCGCCGTGGGATCGGCCGTGGCATCGGTCCTCGTCGCTTCGACGGTGATGGCGGTGCAGGGCCTGACGCTGGACGGCAACGGGCTGGCAATGTCGATCCTTTGCCCGCTGCTGATCGCATGGCCCGCGAGCGCCTACAACTTCCGGCAACGCCGGCGGCTGGCGGAAGCGAATGCCTCGCTGCTGCGCGCGCATGCCGACCTGGCCGAGGCGCATGCGCGGCTTGCCGAACGCGCCAGTCGCGACGCCATGACCGGCATGCTGAACCGCGAAAGTTTCCTCGACGCCATCAGGGCCGAGCAGGCGCAAGGCGGCTCGGGCGCGTTCTTGATCATCGATGCCGACCACTTCAAGCGTATCAACGATACGCATGGACACCAGATAGGCGATGCGGCGCTGGTCGAGATCGCTGCCGCGATCCTGAGGGCGCCGCCACGAGGCAGCATCGTCGGCCGCATCGGCGGGGAGGAATTCGCGGCCTATGTCCCCGATTGCCGAGGCGAGGCGGTCGAGGTCGTGGCCGAGGAGATAAGGCGCAGCGTCGAGGCGATCGGCTTTGCGCCGGCGGGCCGCGACGAACCGCTGTCGGTATCGATCGGGGTCGCGGTATTCACCGAGGATCTGACGATCCCGCAAATCCTGCGGATCGCCGACAGGCGCCTTTATCGCGCCAAGCGCGCCGGCCGTAACAGGGTAGTCGCCGACGACAGCGACGACCGCGCCGCAGCCTGATCACGTTAACCGAGGTGTGTCGTCGCGATTGGCGCGGTCATCCTGGCCTATTGCGCTACGATTGCCCGTCGGCCTAGATCGCTCCTCTTTCGAGAGGGGTTGTCTTGGAACTCTGGATACCGATCACCATCGCCGCGGCGTTCCTGCAGAACGTGCGTTCGGCGATGCAGAAGCACCTGAAGGGCGTCATGGGCACCACCGGGGCGACCTTTGTGCGATTCGGGTTCGGCGCCCCGTTTGCGTTGATCTTCGTCGCCGTGCTGCATCTCGGCGTCGGCTATGAACTGCCGGCCGTCAACGCCCGCTTCATACTGTGGATGCTGGCCGGCGGCGTCGGCCAGATCGCCGCGACCTTTCTCCTCATCTACCTGTTCTCCTTCCGCAACTTCGCGGTCGGAACAGCCTATTCGCGCACCGAGCCGGCGCAGGCCGCGATCTTCGGGTTGATCTTCCTGGGCGAGCGGGTATCGGCCGGCGTGCTCGCGGCGATCGCGATCAGTGTCTTCGGCGTCATGCTGATCTCGGTCGCGCACACGCCGTTGAGCTGGCGCGCGCTGTTGACCTCCATGGCGAGCCGAAACGCGCTGATCGGACTGGCCTCAGGAACGCTGTTCGGCGTGACGGCGGTCGCCTACCGGGCCGCCTCCCTGGCGCTGGGCGGCCCGAACTTCATGATGCAGGCGGCGATCACACTCGCCTGGGTGATCCTTTTCCAGACCCTGATCATGGCCGCGTGGATGATCTGGAAGGATCGTGCCGAGATCGGCCGCATCGCGCGTGCCTGGAAGCCGGCGCTGATCGTCGGGCTCGCCGGCGCCTCGGCGTCGTTCGGCTGGTTCATGGCGATGACCCTGCAGCAGGCAGCCGTGGTCAAGGCGCTGGCGCAGGTGGAGATGATCTTCACCTTCGCCTCCGCCGTGTTCTTTTTCCGCGAGCGTATCAACCTGATGGAGGTCGCCGGCTGCCTGCTGATCGTCGGTGGGATATTGCTGCTGCTCGCCGTCGGGTGACGCCCGGCGTCAGGGCACGAGCAGCGTGCCGGCGCCGTGTTCGGTGAACAGTTCCAGCAGTACCGAATGCGGGGTCTTGCCGTTGAGGATCACGACCCCTTCCACACCGCGCTCAATGGCCTCGATGCAGGTTTCCACCTTGGGAATCATGCCGCCCGAGATGGTGCCGTCGGCGATCAGTTCGCGCGCCTGGCTGACTGTCAATTCGTCGATCAGATTCTTGTCGGCATCGAGAACGCCGGGCACGTCGGTCAGGAACAGCAGCCGCGAAGCCCTGACCGCACCGGCGATCGCGCCTGCAAATGTGTCGGCGTTGATGTTGTAGGTATGGCCGTCGCGTCCGGGCGCCACGGGTGCGATCACCGGGATCATCTCCGAGCGCGCAAGCAAATCGAGCAGCGTCCGGTCAACCTCGACCGGCTCGCCGACGAAGCCGAGATCAAGGACCCGCTCGATGTTGGAGTCGGGGTCGACCATGGTCTTGTGCGCCTTCTCCGCGAAGACCATGTTGCCGTCCTTGCCGCACAGGCCGATCGCCCACTCGCCCTCGGCGTTGATGAGCGCGACGATCTCCTTGTTGATCGAACCCGCGAGCACCATTTCGACGATCTCGACAGTCTTTTCGTCGGTGACCCTCAGGCCGCCCTCAAACTTTGATTCGATCCCCATTTTCTTCAGCATCGCCGCGATCTGCGGTCCGCCGCCATGCACCACGATCGGGTTGACGCCGGATTGTTTGAGCAGCGCGATGTCGCGTGCGAAGGCGCGACCGAGCTCGATGTCGCCCATGGCATGGCCGCCATATTTCACCACGACGGTCTTGTTCTCGTAGCGCTGCATGAAGGGCAGGGCGGCCGAGAGAAGACGTGCCTGTTCTCCGGCGGTGGCGGCGATGTCGCTCGTCATCGGATACCTGTCTGGGTGTGGACCGAGCGCCGGTCATAGCGGGAATGCCGGCAAGGGGCAATCATCCGGAATGCCGCCAGGTTTCGCGTACTGTCTTCACATTCCGGTGAGCGTCGAAACTCCATTCTCAGAACGGCGTGGCTTCTCCCGTCGCCTGACGGCAAACCAACAGAGGAGAAAACGTTCATGAAACCGATGCGCACGGGCATCATCGCCACCGCGATCGTCCTTCTCGCCGGCGCCACGTCCTTTGCCATGGACAATCCCATGGTCGGTGGCGCGCCGATGTTCGCCGACAAGAACATCGTCGAGAACGCGGTCAACTCGAAGGATCACACTACGCTGGTGGCAGCCGTCAAGGCTGCCGGCCTGGTCGAGACCCTGCAGAGCCCGGGTCCGTTCACGGTGTTCGCGCCGGTCAATGACGGCTTTGACCAACTGCCGCCCGGCACCGTCGAGACGCTGCTCAAGCCCGAGAACAAGGATACCCTGGTCAAGGTGCTGACGGCGCATGTCGTGCCCGGCAAGCTTTCCGCCGCCGACCTCATGCGCAAGGC
Organism: Nitratireductor mangrovi; assembly: GCF_007922615.2. Classification (NCBI taxonomy): domain Bacteria; kingdom Pseudomonadati; phylum Pseudomonadota; class Alphaproteobacteria; order Hyphomicrobiales; family Phyllobacteriaceae; genus Nitratireductor; species Nitratireductor mangrovi. Next base: position 4,665,329 of record NZ_CP042301.2, read on the forward strand.
CAAGGCCAATGGCGGCCGCTACAACATGCAGGCGGCGAGCGGCGACGCGTTGACCGCTATGGTCAGGGGCAACAGCATCTACATCTTCGATGAGAGCGGCGGCGCGGCCAAGGTGTCGATCGCTGACGTCAACCAGTCGAACGGTGTGATCCACGTCGTCGAGGAAGTTCTGCTTCCGAAGTAGCACGACGGTCGAACCGTCTCGCAACGCGCCGGAGCTCTCACGGGCTCCGGCTTTTTTTCGTGGACGGTTCGAGATTGCGACGTTAAGAAGACGCCTTCTTTCCGGGAGCGCAGGTCGATGAACAAGGTGCACTGATCCGCAAGAAACGGCGTTGATGCGCCGGGGCGGATCTTTTGTCTTGCACCCTGAGCATTTCATTCCGACTGCCGGAGACGCCTTCATGCATGCGCCCGATCCCGACAATACGCACCCGTTGCCGTTTCATCCACGCACGGCTTTCCTGAAGAACCTCATCACCCGGCCGACCATCGAGGTCGGTGACTATACCTATTACGACGATCCTCTCGGCCCGGAGCGGTTCGAGGAGCACAATGTGCTTTACCATTTCGATTTCGTTGGCGACCGGCTGGTGATCGGCCGCTATTGCGCCATTGCCGCCAACACCCGGTTCATCATGAACGGCGCCAACCATGACATGCGAGGTTTCTCGACTTTTCCGTTTCCGATCTTCGGCGGGGCATGGCGCGACGCCTTCGATCCCGCGGTCCTGGCCGCCGGACATCGCGGCGACACCGTAGTCGGCAACGATGTCTGGTTTGGCATGGAGGCACTTGTCATGCCGGGCGTGACCATCGGCGACGGCGCGGTCGTCGCCGCGCGCGCCGTCGTTGGCAGCGATGTGCCTCCCTACGCGGTGGTCGCCGGCAATCCGGCCCGCATCGTGCGCATGCGCTATGACGAGGAGACCGCCCGGCGGCTTCTGGCCGTGGCCTGGTGGGACTGGCCGGTTGACAAGGTGACCCGCAACATCGATGCCATCTCTGGAACCGATCTCGACAGACTGGAACGAGCCGAGTGAACGAGAGCCTTCATCCCGGGCCGGCTTTTCCGCGCAATTGGGTCTTCATCCGCGGCGTGCCGGCGATGAAGTTCCTGCCGCCGGAAGGGCCGCCGGAGATCGCCTTTGCCGGGCGCTCCAATGTCGGCAAATCGTCGCTGATCAACGCGCTTGTCGACCGCAAGGGGCTGGCCCGGACATCCAACACGCCCGGGCGTACGCAGGAACTCAACTATTTCGTTCCGGATGGTTATGCCGGCACGGCAGCCGATCTGCCGCCGCTCGCGCTCGTCGACATGCCGGGCTATGGCTTCGCCAAGGCGCCGAAACCCGTGGTCGAGAACTGGACCCGGCTGGTCTTCGATTATCTGCGCGGTCGTGTGACGCTGAAGCGGGTCTATCTGCTCATCGACGCACGCCATGGCGTCAAGACGGTCGACGACGAGGTGATGGACCTTCTCGACAAGGCGGCGGTGTCCTATCAGATCGTGCTGACCAAGGCGGACAAGATCAAGCCGCCCGCGGTCGACAGGCTCGTCGGCGAGACCGGCGCCAGGATACTCAAGCGACCGGCGGCTTTTCCCGAGGTGCTGGCGACCTCGGCCGAGAAGGGCATGGGTCTGGATGCTTTGCGCGCGGCGATCATGCGCGCGGCAAGTAGCGCCTAGCCGGAGCCTGACGCGGCCGGCTTGAAATTCAGCGCGATGCCGTTGATGCAGTGGCGCTTGCCTGTCGGCGGCGGGCCGTCGTTGAAGATGTGGCCGAGATGGCCGCCGCAGCGGCGGCAGTGGCATTCAGTCCGGGTCATGAACAGTGAATTGTCTTCCTTGGTGCCGATGGCGTTCGGCAGCGATTCCCAGAAGCTTGGCCAGCCGGTGCCGGAATCGTACTTCACCTCCGACGAGTAGAGCGGCAGATCGCAGCCGGCGCAATGGAAGATGCCTTTGCGCTTCTCCTCGTTTAGCGGGCTGGTGAAGGCACGCTCCGTGGCTTCCTCGCGCAGCACGGCGAACTCGTTGTCGGTCAGGATCTTGCGCCATTCGGCTTCGGTCTTTGTGATCTCGAAATCCTCACCGTCCATGGCCATGGCATCACCCGCCAGCCGACGGCGAGCAGCCAGGGAAAATCCCGCCATCACGGCGAGACCGGCAGCGCCATAGAGAAACTTTCGGCGTAACATGGAACTCTCCTTTGCCAGCCAGGCTAACGGCCTGTTGGTTCACGAAGAAATCAACTCGGCTTGAAACGCTCAAGGCGTCGTGTCCACCGTATGCACCCGCGTCCCCGGAACATGTCCGGGGACGCGGGGTCGGCACGACCGCGCTCCAATGTGGATTGCCGGAGGGACACCCGCGCGGCCGGCCGGTTTCGGCGCCTTAAGCCTTCGGCAGGAGCACCTTGTCGATGACGTGGATGACGCCGTTCGACTGGTCGACATCGGCGATGGTCACCGTGGCCACGGTGCCGTTTTCGTCGGTCAGCGTGATGTTGTCGCCATCCATCTTGGCCTGCAGCATGCAGCCGCCCACGGTCTTGACCGGGTGATTACCGCCATCATCCTTGATCATCTGGCCAATCGCGTCCGACATGGCGTCCGCGGCCACGACATGGCAGGTGAGGATCTTGGTAAGCTGGTCCTTGTTTTCGGGCTTCAGCAGCGTATCGACGGTGCCGTCGGGGAACTCTTCGAACGCGGCATTGACCGGCGCGAAAACGGTGAACGGGCCCGGACCCTGCAGCGTCTCAACCAGGCCGGCGGCCTTGACGGCGGCAACCAGCGTAGTGTGGTCCTTCGAATTGACGGCGTTCTCGACAATGTTCTTGTCGGCGTACATCGGTGCGCCGCCGACCATCGGATTGTCCATGGCGAACGATGCGGCACCGGCCATCGTAAAGGCGGCGGTGAGGGCGACGATCTTGGAACGTGACATGTCTTGAAACTCCCTGTTGGTTGGCCCCTTCCGGGGCGGGCGACGGGAGTCACGGGAGATGGTCGGGCGAAGTTTCAGGCGGCGCTGGAAAATGTCTGATGTGACGGCAGGCGCCCCGTCCGTTTTCCGCGAGAAGGCATGGCGCAAACGTGGAAGGCGGCTTCTGGCGTTTACTTTCCCGTGCCCAGCGGTGCCTTTTCCGCCACCGCCGTGGTACTGCGCCTCTCGTGCAACGCTGTGCATAGTACGGGGTCTTGTGGGTCGGCCTCGTCCGCAAAAGAGGAGATCCGCCGGATCATTGTGCGCAACCAGGAATTGGCGCTGTCACTGTCGTGCCGTCGGTGCCAGTAGAGATTGACATCGATAATGGGCGGGTCGAACGGCGGCAGATAAAGTTCAAGGTTCATCTGCGGCGCAACGAGGCGGGCGTAGTGAACCGGAAGGTTGCCCACCATGTCGCTGGATGCAACGGCCGACGCCACGGCGTGGAAATGCGGCAGTGTCAGCATGACGGACCGCGATAGCCCCTGATCCTCCAGCGGCGTGTCGATTGTTCCCCGACGCGAGCCGTCCATCGACATGACCACGTGTGGAAGCGCGCAATAAAGCTCGGCCGGCAAGCGCTCGCCGGCCGCAATCCCCGCATCGCGCAGCCGCTCGTTTCCCTTCGCCGCCGCGGCGACAATATAGGAATGGAACAGCGTTTGCTTGCGGATGTAGTCGGGCGGCTCGATGGTCGAAGGGCTGAAGGCCAGATCGACACGGCCATCGGACAGGGCTGGAACGACCTCTGACGATGGCATGTCGAGCATCTGGAGAACGACTCGCGGCGCCTGGACATGCACGGCCGCGGCGAGGGAGGGCATGATCAGGGTCGAAAAATAGTCGGAGCCGAGAATGCGGAAAGTTCGTTCCGCGCGTGGCGGGTCGAATGGCATGGCGACATCGAAAGCGTCTTCCACCCTGGCCATCGCTGCGCGCACCGGTGCGTGCATGAGTTCAGCCTTGGTGGTCGGAACCATGCGGTTCCCTTCCCGGATGAAGAGTTCGTCGCCGGCAATATGACGCAACCGGCCGAGGGCCGAACTGACCGCCGGCTGACTGAGGCCGACTCGCTCAGCCACCCTGGTCGTCGAACGCTCCTGCATCATCGCATCAAAAATGCGCAAGAGATTCAGATCGATACCGGAAAAATTCATTGGTCTTATGGACGTTATCGCATCTTTCGATTTCAGCGCTCCTCCTCCTTTGCCTTACCGTCGTTCAGAGGTTGGAGCAAAGAGCCGAGGACACCGGACATGGATACCACGACACGAGCCGCCATCAATGGCAACGAATGGTTCGCCTGGGCAGGTACCGAATATTTGATCCAGTTGAGGAAGGCGGATACGTCCGGGGCGGTCGGCATGTTTGAAGGCATCGTACCGCCCGGGGAAGGACCGCCGATCCACGTCCACCGCAACGAGGACGAGGTGATCCATGTCCTCGAAGGAACCTACAAATTCTGGCTGGATGGCAGCACGACGATGCTTGCCGCGAGCAGTTCGATTTTCCTGCCGCGCGGCGTGCCGCACACATTCCAAGTCATCGGTCCGGAGCCGGGACGCAACCTTGCGGTGCTGACGCCCGGCGGTTTCGAGGGCTTCTTCCTCGACGTGGCCGGCGAGGCCCTGACCATACCCGGGGACATGGCACGGATCGGCGAGATCGCCGAGGGCTACGGGCTGGAGTTTGTCGGCCCGCCATTGGCTGCACTCTGACATCGCCCGCAAGTCGCTATGAGGTTCGAGCCAATCATGTCCCGCAAGCCCGTCGTCTACCACATTCCCGTCTGCCCGTTCTCGCAGCGCCTCGAAATCCTGCTGGAACTGAAAGGCATACCTGATCGAGTGGATTTTTCCGTCGTCGACATCACCGTTCCGCGCCCGACCTGGCTGCTCGAACTGACGGACGGGACAACTGCCCTGCCGGTCTTGCAGACGGAGGAGGGAAGGATCATCAAGGAGAGCCTGGTCATTCTGAACTATCTCGAGGACCGGTACACCGAGCGGCCGGTCGCGCGCAGCGATCCCTACGAGCGCGCGGTCGAGAACATGCTCATCGCGCGAGAAGGGCCGTTTACGACGACGGGCTATCTCTTCGTCATGAACCAGGATCGCGCGGCGAGGCAGACCTTCCTGGAGAAGATGACCGGACACTACCGCGATCTGGACAGTTTCCTGCGAAAGTACAGTCCCGAAGGACCGTTTCTGTTCGATCGCTTCGGGCTCGCGGAAACGGTGTTTACCCCCATGTTCATGCGTTTCTGGTTTCTTGAGTACTACGAAGGCTTCGCGCTGCCCGAAGACGGTCTCGAACGGGTTCGCGCATGGCGTGACGCCTGTCTGGCGGAGCCGGCTGCCGCACAGGTGACCCGCGAGGAAATCATCAAGCTTTATTACGACTATGCGCAAGGTGCGGGAAACGGCGCACTGTTGCCGGGCCGCACGAGATCAAGCTTCGTGTTCGATCCCGGCTGGCGCAATAGACCATGGCCGCCGCAAGCCAAGTACGGATCGTCGGCAAGCGATGCGGAACTGGGTTTGGTCTGAAGTGAGGCGGCTGATTCCTGCCTCTAGACCTCGTGGAGGTTGCCGGCTGCCACGACCGGACCGGTCGGCTGTCCGGTAGGCGAGCCGCCGGCCGGTTCCAGGCTGATGGCGAAGACCGCGCCCGCGCCGATCTTGCGCTGCAAGTCGTCGCTCACAGCCAGATGCACGCTCGAACCGGCCGGGATGATGCCGAGCGAGACCGGCGAATTGCCGCCCTCGATGACCCAGAGCTCGAAGTCGCGGCCCTCGTCGCGCGCGCCGGTGACATGCGAGAGCCCGATGTCGCGTTCGCTGGCGTCGTAGACCACGAAGTAGTGGACGTCGCTCTGCTGCGGCGCCAGCGAGGCGACAAGGCGCTCGCGCTGCGGCGCGGCGGGCTCGGGAGCAAGCAGCGGAAGCGCGACGGCGATCAGGAAGGCGGCAAGCGCCGCCGCTGCAATGCCGCGCCAGAGCGCGAGGCTTGCCCAGAAACCGCCCGGCGCGGTGCGATCGCTGCCAGGAGCCTGTGTCGCATTGCCGGCGAACAGGCGCCGGTCGATCGCCTGCTTCGTCGAAGCAGGCGCTTCAACCGGCTCGTAGTTCGCCGCCATTGGCGACAGGCGCTCCTCCCAGCCTTCCACGAGGCGCGCGAAATCCGGGTCGCTGTCGACACGTCGCGCGGCCGCGCGACGATCGGCATCGTCGAGCGCGCCGAGCACATACTCGGCCGCGAGCGCCTCGTCGCCCGTCAGTTCGCGTCCATCGTCGTCGGCAGCGCTCATCGCTCCAGACATTCCCTCAGTTTCAACAGGCTGCGTCGCAGCCATGTCCGCATCGTATTGAGCGGCACGCCATGGCGCGTCGCAAGGTCGGCATAGCTGTCGCCGGAAAGATAGGCGCCACGTACCGCCGCCGCCCGGTCGGCATCGAGCTCGTCCAGGCAATCGTCGATGCGCCGGCGTTCGCCGCTGGCGACAGCCATTGCTTCCGGGCCGGGGTTGGGGTCGCTCACTTCCGTTGCCTCGTCCAGTGCCGCCGCCGTGGGTCGGCGAGCGCGCAGGCGGTCGATGCAATGGTTGCGCGCCACCGCAACGAGCCAGGAAATCGGGCTCAGCTCGGAGACAGCGAAGCGGTCGGCCTTGGTCCAGATCTTGACGTAGACCTCCTGCAGCGCCTCCTCGGCCTCCGCCCTGTCCCTCAAGACACGCAGGCACACGCCAAAGAGTTTCGCGCTGGTTTGCCGGTAAAGCAAATCAAAGGCGCCGCGGTCCTTCATCGAGGTGCGAACGATCAGCTTGGTGATGTCATGCGGCGTCATGCGCGACCAAACTAGCGTGGCGTCGCGTATTTGCAATGACGACCCGTGCGTATGGCATGTTGGTACTACCGCAAGCCGAGCGCGAAGCAGGCCGTCGCGGCGAGCCCGGCCACCGTTCGTACATGGTTCCACGCGGTCCAGCGGGCGAGGTAGTCGGCCCATATGCGCGCGCCTTCGGCGCTCGCTGGATCGGCCGCGGCAAGGGCGTTGTTCATCGGCACGTTGAAGAGAACTGTCACTGCGATGATCCCGGTGAGGTAGATCACCGAGCCTGCGATGAGCGGCAGGCCGCGCCCCTCCGACCATCCGGCCAACGCGGCGACGCCGATCGTGATCGCAAGCAGCGCCGGACCGAAGAAGGCGAGGAAGAAGACCGGATTCTGGATGACCTCGTTGATGCGCTGCATGGCAGCGATGCCCGCGGCCGGCTCGAGCCGGCCGAGAGCGCCCATGACCGCAGTGGAGAAGGCGAAGAAAAGCCCGCCCATCAGCGCGGAACCGAGCAGGGCGGCGAGGACGAGAATGGTCATTGGTATCTCCCTCAACGATCGTTGCCGGCAACGGCGGGTTCGGCCGCAACTTTCCAGACGCCGGTCGCTGCCGTCTCGCGCGCATAGGCCGAAAAACCTTTGGGTTCCCGTCCGAGCGCTCGCTTCACGCCGTCGGTCAGATAGGCGTTGCGCCCGTCGAGCACCTCGGTGAACAGCATCATCAGGAGCGCTATCATGTCGCTTGGCACCCCTTCAGACGCCAGCATTGCCGAGAATTCCCCGGGCGAGATCGTTGCGAAGCGGATATCGCGTCCGGTGGCTTCGGCGATCTCGGCTACCGCTTCCGACAAGGTCAGGAGGCGCGGCCCTGTCAATTCGTAGAGCTGACCGATGTGACCGTCCTCGGTCAGCGCGGCAACGGCGGCGTCGGCAATGTCTTCGGCGTCGACGAAAGGTTCCCGCACGCTGCCGACCGGGAGCGCTATGACGCCCGCCTTGACGAAATCGAGCAGAAAGCTTTCCGAAAAATTCTGGTTGAACCAGCTGCAGCGCAGGATCGTCCAATCGGCACCCGAGGCCTTGAGGATGTCCTCGCTGCGTTGTGCTTCCTCCTCCCCGCGACCGGACAACAGCACGATGCGCCTTACTCCCTGCGCCAGCGCGGTCTCGACGAAGGCCGCGATTGCTTCCGGTGCGCCGGGGGCGGCGAGGTCCGGATAGTAGGTCACGTAGGCGGCGGAGGTGCCTTCCAGTGCTGCCGGCCAGGTTGCGCGGTCTTCCCAGTCGAAGGGGATCGATGCCGACCGCGAGCCGATGCGTACCTGCCTGCCGCGCGCGGCAAGGCCTTCAGCGACGCGGCGGCCGGTCTTGCCGTTGCCGCCGATGAGCAGGATCGGGTTCTGTGTGCTCTGTGTCATCTCGCTCTCCTAAAAGATGAGTAATCCTCACATTTGCAAATGTGATAAATCCTCATATTATGATTGTCAAGCGGCAAATCGAATCGAGAGCGAAGAGAAAATGAGCGGGCCCACAGCCGGGAAAAATGCCGTGATCACACCGTCACCGCGCAAGACGCCGGTGCAGCAGCGCAGCCGGGAGCGATTCGAGCGCATGTTGGCCGCTGCTACCGAGCTCATCGCCGAGCAGGGCAGCGACGCCTTGAAAATGAGCGATGTGGCAGCGCGCGCCGATGTGTCGATCGGCTCGCTTTACCAGTTCTTCCCGGACAAGAGCGCGATCCTCGCCACCTTGGTGGAGCGTTGCAATGCGCAAAGCCGCGACTGCATCGAGGAAGAACTGTCCGGCGTGCGCGACAGCGACGGCTTGCGAACAGCCTTCTTCGACCTCATCGACATTTATTATGCGATGTTCCTCGCCGAACCGGCGATGCGCGACATCTGGTCCGGGGCGCAGGCCGACAAGCAGTTGAGCGCGCTGCAGGTCGAGGAAAGCCGCGCCAACGCCGCGGTGCTCGCGTCGGTTCTGGAGAGGCTGTTCCCGGGTGCCGACCAAGCGAGGCTTGCGACGAAGTCGCTGTTGGTCATGCACCTTGGCGAGGAGACCATGCGGCTGGCGCTCGCGGTCGGCCGTGCCGAAGGCGACCGCTTGGTGGAGGCGTACAAGGATATGGCGGTGAGGGAACTACTCGCCGCGTGAGCGGGCGCCGAAACAAGAAGGCCTGCCAACCGCCGGGGCCGTCCCAAGGTGGTAGTTCCTATTCGGCCGGCTGGTTGGGCTTTTTCTTGAACAGTCCGGCGAGATTGTCCCACAGTTCGATCTTGGCACCCTGGCGCTTCATGATGATGCCCTGCTGCAGGATCGACAGGAAGTTGTTCCAGGCCCAATAGATGACAAGGCCGGCCGGGAACGTCGCCAGCATGAAGGTAAAGACCACCGGCATCCAGTTGAAGATCATGGCCTGGGTTGGGTCCGGCGGCGTCGGGTTCATGCGCATCTGCAGGAACATCGTGACGCCCATGATCAGTGGCCAAACGCCGATCAGCAGGAATGACGGCACGTCGTAGGGCAGCAGCCCGAACAGGTTGAAGATCGAGGTCGGATCCGGCGCCGCCAGATCCTGAATCCAGCCAAAGAACGGTGCGTGCCGCATTTCGATGGTGACGTAGAGCACCTTGTAAAGCGCGAAGAAGACCGGAATCTGGATCAGGATCGGCCAGCAGCCCGCGACCGGATTGATCTTCTCGGTCTTGTACAGCTCCATCATCGCCTGCTGCTGCTTCATCTTGTCGTCCGCATATTTTTCGCGGATCTCCAGCATCTTCGGCTGCACCTTCTTCATGTTCGCCATCGACTTGTAGGACTTGTTGGCGAGCGGGAAGAAGATGAGCTTGACGATGACGGTGGTCGCAAGGATGGCCACGCCAAAATTGCCGAGCAACTTGTAGAGCCAGTCGATCAGGTAAAACATTGGCTTGGTGATGAAGTAGAACCAGCCCCAGTCGATCAGAAGGTCGAACTGGCGGATCTGGCGCTCCTGCTCGTAGGCGTCGACCCTGGAAACTTCCTTGGCGCCGGCGAACACCATGGTTTCCAGCGTCGCCGTCTCGCCCGCATTGACCACCATCGGGTCCGCAAGGAAATCGGCCTGGTAGCGAGGGCGTCCGTCGCTGTTGTAGACGAAGCGCGGCTGGAACTGCTGCTTGCCCGACGGCACCATCGCCACAGCCCAGTATTTGTCGGTAATTCCGAGCCAGCCGTCATTCGACTTCGACGGGATGATCTTGCCGTCCTCCTCGACGTCCGAGTAGTCGATCTCCTGCAGGCCTTCCTCTCCGGTAACGCCGATCAGGCCTTCGTGGAGAACGTAGATGCCCGTCGTCTGCGGCTTCTCGAACCGGGTCACGCGACCATAATTGCTCAGCGACACCGCGTTGCCGGACCTGTTTTCGATCGTGTCGGAGAACGTGAACATGTAGTCGGAGTCCACCGCGATCGTGCGCCGGAAAACCAATCCCTTGTCGTTCTCGTAGGTAAGCACCACAGGGTTTGCCGGCGTCAGCACCGGCTCGCCCTCGACCGACCACACCGTATTGAAGGTGGGCACGTCGCCGGTCGCGTCGCTCCCGACAAAGCCGACTTCGGCGTAGTAGCCTTCCGGCAATTGCGAGGGGTTCAGAAGCTCGATGTTCGGCGAGTCCTTTTTCACCGTCAGCCGGTAGTCCCTGAGACCGAGGTCGTCGATGCGCGCGCCGGTCAGGTTGATCGAGCCGAACAGCCGCGGCGTATCGATCTTGATGCGGCCGTCGGCCGACACGGCCGCAGGGCGGCCTTTCTGACCGTCGGCCTCAACACCCTCGCCCGGTATGTCGCCGCCCGGTGCCCGGGCAGGTCCGGCAATCCCGGTGCCATCCGCGCCTTGCTGCGCCTGCTCGCGCTCGGCGACGGCTTCGGCCTCGATGCGCGCCTGTTCCCGCTGCCGTTCGATCTTCGGGTTCACGTAGAACACCTGCCAGACCGTCAGGATGACGATCGACAGCGCGATCGTGATGAAGAAATTACGATTGTTTTCCATCAGGAACGGTTCCGCGCATTCGTCGGGAAAGTTCGCTTTTCAGCACGTCGAACGGCGCGGCGGCGATCTCGCGGCGCCCGACGATCACATAGTCCTTGCCGGCTTCCATGTCATCAGCGGCATGGACGCGCACGGCTTCTCTCAGCCGCCGGCGAATCCGGTTGCGCACCACCGAATTGCCGGTCTTCTTGGTCACAGTAAGGCCGAGCCGGGGCGGCGCGTCGTCGCCGCGATCGAGAACCTCGAGCATGAACAGGCGCCCGCGCCGCTTTTCGCCCCGCCGCACGGCCAGGAAGTCAGCGCGCTTGCGCAGCCGCTCGGGAGGCCGCGATCGCCCATTTTCGGCCAACAGTCGAAACCGCTCAGGCTGAAAGGCGATTGCGTCCGCGGTTGCGGCGTGCGGCGACCACGCGGCGGCCGCCCTTGGTGGCCATGCGGGCACGGAAGCCATGACGGCGTTTGCGAACGAGCTTCGAAGGCTGATAGGTACGCTTCATTTATTTGATACCGCGGCGTGCGGCCCTTCTTGGTTCTGTCTCTTCAGAGCAGGAGCGTCGGGGCCATGCCGAGGGCACACACAAAAGGCGCCGGGGCGGCTGACCCGATCGTGCGGCGGCTTATAGGGACACGCCCTGGCGAAGTCAACGCCAAGCCGGGGATGGGCGACCACGTGGGCGACCTCACGAAAGGGTGAGCTCCTGGCAATCTAGGGTCAATAGACGGTGAGAACGCCTGCGAGGCGGTTGTTTGGTTACGCACGGTGGGCCAAGTCGGAAAAAGCAAGCTTCAAAAACGAGTGTTACGAGGACGCGTGACGATCAAGAGCGAATCCATCGACCGTGTGACGTCCGGTCAGTCCTTGCCCAGGCGAACCTTCCTCACCGGCGCGCTGTCGGCCCTGGCCAGCTTGGTGTTGCCGACGGGCGCCTTAGCCGCGCCGCTCGAGCACTTCAGGCCACGCGGGGTTGGCGGCTACGACCATGGTGCATATGCTCCGCTGCTGGCTCGTTTCGTCAAGCCGGACGGCGCCGGCTACAACCGTGTTGACTATGCCGGCTTCAAGCGCGATGGGCACGGCCCGCTGAAGGCATATGTCGCAGCGTTGCAGTCGGCGACACCGTCGCGCTTCTCGGTTGATGCAGCGCATGCCTTCTGGATCAACCTCTACAACGCGGTCACGCTGGATGTTGTCCTCGACCACTATCCGGTCGCCACGATCAAGAACATCGGTCTCGGCGGTGGCGGTCTGTTCGGGCGCGGCCCTTGGTCAAAGGAACTGGTCAGCGTCGAAGAGACGCCGCTTTCGCTCGATGACATCGAGCACCGGATCATCCGGCCGCTCTTCAACGACCCGATGAGCCACTATGCGCTCAACTGCGCCTCCTATTCGTGCCCCAACCTCGCCGTGACAGCCTTCACCGGCGAGAATGTCGGCCGGCTCATGCGCGACAACGCCGTCGCCTATGTCAATCACGAGCGCGGTGTCGCTGTCGCCCGCGGCAGGATAACCGCTTCGAAAATCTATTCCTGGTATGCTGACGACTTCGGAGGGTGGGGCCGCCTGAAAGGCCATTGGACGGCGTTCGCCACAAAACCGCATGCGGCAGCAATTCGCGCCGCCGAGATGGGCGGTTATGACTATGACTGGTCGCTCAACGATGTCTGAGGAAACGATGATGACCGGCCGCAGCGAGGAGAAGCGGCAAGAAGGCAGCGGGGGCACGGTCAAACGCTTCGCGCCGCTTGCCGTCGTCGTTGCCGGGCTCGCCTTTGGCTACGCCATGGGCTGGCACCAATACCTTTCCCTCGGCTATCTCGCGGAGAGCAGGGAATTCCTGCTCGACTTCGTCGACAAGAACTATCTCGCCTCGCTCTTCGGCTTCCTCCTCGTCTACGCCCTAGCGGTGGCCTTCTCCTTCCCGGCAGCCTCGGTTCTCACCATCTTCGGGGGCCTGCTGTTCGGCTGGCTCGTAGCGGGGGTCGTCGTCGCCGTTGCCGCTACGCTCGGCGCCACTGTGGTTTTTGTCGCTGCGCGAACGGCATTCGGGGATATCCTGCACAAGAAGCTTGGATCGCGCGTCGCCCGGCTGGCCGACGGTTTCGAGCGCGACGCCTTCGGCTATCTGCTGGTGCTGCGTCTGGCGCCGATCTTTCCTTTCTGGATCATCAACATCGCGCCCGCCTTCTTCGAGGTGCGGTTGCGCACATATGTCGCTGCGACGTTCATTGGCATCCTGCCCGGCACTTTCGCCTATGCATGGCTGGGCCAGGGCCTCGACAGCGTGCTCGTCGCCGCTCGCGAGGCTGGGCGCGAAGTGTCATTGCGCGATCTCGTCACACCGGAAATCACCCTGGCCTTCCTGGCGCTGGCCCTTGTTGCGCTAATCCCGACCGTCGTAAGGAAGCTCGGAGGCGGACGCGGCTGACCGGGCCGAACCATGCCCAGGCCGGCGCGCGACGAGCGAGGAATCCCAATGACCACTGTCTTGAAGCCCGATATCTGCGTCATCGGCGCCGGGTCGGGCGGCCTGTCGGTCGCTGCGGCCGCAGCCGCCTTCGGCGTCTCGGTCGTCCTGATCGAAAAAGGCAAGATGGGCGGCGACTGCCTCAACTATGGCTGCGTCCCGTCGAAGGCGATGATCGCGGCAGGCAAGCAGGCCGAGGCAATGCGGCATGCATCTGCTTTCGGCATCGCTGATGTCGATCCTCAAGTCGATTTCAAGGCCGTCAATCGCCACGTTCGTTCCGTCATCGCCGCGATCGCGCCAAATGATTCGGTCGAGCGGTTCACCGCGCTCGGCGTCCAGGTGATCCAGGCCGAGGCCCGCTTTGCCGATGCGCGCACTGTGGCGGCCGCAGAATACGAAATTCGCGCCCGGCGCTTCGTCGTTGCGACCGGTTCGTCGGCACTGGTGCCGCCGATTCCGGGCCTCAACACGGTCGACTACCTCACCAATGAAACGATCTTCGAGCAGAGCCGGAAGCCCCGGCGGCTGATCATCGTCGGCGGCGGGCCGATCGGGATGGAACTCGCGCAAGCCCATCGCCGGCTCGGCGCGGAGGTTGTTGTTGTGGAGGCCTTTTCCGTGCTCGGCAAGGATGACCCGGAAGCGGCCGCGCTGGTGATCGACAGGCTGCGCTCCGAGGGCGTCGACATTCGTGAAAACACCAAGGTGGTAGCCGTGGAGAGACGCGGCAAGACCGGGGTACGTGTTCAGGTTGAAACGGCTGATGGCGAGCCCGATACGATCGACGGAACCCATCTTCTGGTCGCCGTGGGCCGCGCCGCCAATGTCGATGGCCTCGGGCTCGATGCGGCCGGAATCGAGCATGACCGCAAGGGCATCAAGGTTGACGCCAAGCTGCGCACGTCCAATCGGCGTGCCTATGCCATTGGCGATGTCGCCGGCGGCCTGCAGTTTACCCATGTCGCGGGCTATCATGCGGGCCTTGTCATTCGTTCGATGCTGTTTCGCCTGCCGGCGCGTGAGGATCGCTCGATCATCCCATGGGTCACCTACACCGACCCCGAACTTGCGCAAGTCGGCTTGTCTGAGGCGGAGGCAAGGAAGGCGGGGCGTGATTTCCGCATCCTGCGCTGGCCCTATGCGGAAAACGACCGCGCCCAGGCCGAGCGCAAGACCTCCGGATTCATCAAGCTGATCGCCGACAAGCGCGGGCGCTTGCTGGGCGTCACGATCGTTGGCGCCAATGCCGGCGAGATGATCAATTTTTGGGCGCTGGCGCTCACCAAAGGCCTGAAGCTGAGGGACGTTACCGCCTATGTGCCGCCCTATCCAACCATGAGCGAAATCGGCAAGCGCGCGGCTATTGCCTTCTTTTCACCCGCGACCCGCAAGCTCTGGGTGCGCAGGCTGATTGCATTCCTGCGCCTGTTCGGCTGAATATCCGCCCCATTGACACCCAGTTTGGGAACCACTCTGGTGGGCTCAAACTCGTTCGGTGTCTCGCGGAGTATGGCGAGCGGTGGAACGGACGCCGGTGATCTGACGGAGGCTGACGCGAAGCGATGACGTCCGGGAACAAAGTTCCGGAACAGCCGGCGGCGGGCGGCGCCTCGACCCAGGTGCCGTGGCCCTACCGGCTGTCGACCAAGCTGCTGCTGTTGACGATCGTCTCGGTTCTGATCGCCGAGGTTCTCATCTTCATCCCCTCCATCGCCAATTTTCGGCTGCGCTGGCTCGAGGAGCGCCTTTCGACCGCGGCGGCGGCCAGCGTGCCACTTGTCGAAAGCGACCAGATCGAGCTGCCGGCGAACCTGCGCAACGACGTCCTGATGGCGCTGGGGGCCAAGGCGATCGCCGTGCGCGATGCGGGCGTGTCGCGCCTCCTTGTGATGTCGGACATGCCGCCCGATGTCGACGAGCACATCACGCCAAGCGCCGTCGGCCCGGTCGCCGCGATCGGCGGCGCGCTCGATACGATGCTTTATGGCGGCGGGCGCGTTCTGAGGGTGTTTGGCAAGGTCGGCGACAGCCCGATGGATTTCGAGATCATCATCCCCGACAGGAAGCTGCGTGCGGCGATGTTCGTTTATGCGCGCAATGTCGCGGTGTTGTCGCTGCTGATCTCGCTGATCACCGCCGGGCTGGTCTTCTTCGCGATCCACGCGCTGATGATCAGGCCAATTCGCGGCATGCGCACGGCGATGAGCGCCTTTGCCGCAGCGCCGGACGATCCCGGGCGCATCATCCGACCGTCGGCGCGGCGAGACGAGATCGGCATCGCGGAGCGTGAACTCGCCGTTATGCAGAACCAGTTGCATCACACGCTCGGCGAGCAGAAGCACCTCGCCGACCTCGGGCTGGCGGTGTCCAAGATCAATCACGACATGCGCAATATCCTCGCCTCTGCACAGTTGATGTCGGACCGGCTGCGCACGCTCAAGGATCCGGCGGTGCAGATGTTCGCTCCCAAGCTGGTTCGCACCATCGACCGTGCCGTCGACTACACGGAGCGCGTGCTTTCCTACGGCCGCGCCCACGAATCGCCGCCGACGCGACGCGTTATCAGGCTGCGCACCCTGGTCGAGGAGGTCGAAGGTCTTCTCGCCATCGAACCTGACTCGCGGATCGAGTTCGTCAACGCGGTCGCCCGAGACCTCGAGGTGGACGCCGATGCCGAACAGCTCTTCCGCATTCTCAACAATCTGTGCCGCAACGCCGTTCAGGCGATGTCGGGCAACGCCGAGGAAGCCGTGGTCAGCCGACTGACGGTGTCGGCCGAGCGCGAGGGCAGCGTCAGCCGCATCTTCATCGAGGACACTGGCCCCGGTCTGCCGCCCAAGGCGCGCGAAAACCTCTTCGCTGCCTTCCGTGGTGCCGCCCGCAGCGGCGGCACGGGGCTTGGCCTTGCCATCGCGCACGAACTGGTGCGCGCCCACGGCGGCAACATCGAGCTCGTCGAAAGCGTCGGTGGGCATACGCTGTTCGCGATCACCATTCCCGACCAGCCAGTTCGCCTCGAGGCCGCGCGCGAGTCGATGCGCCGGCCCGCCTGAGCTGACGCGGTTCCCGTGGCCGTCAACGCGCGCTGGTTCCGCCGTCGAGATCCTGCGCGCCGCGCGGATCGCTCTTTCGGGTCCAAGTGCTGACCGACTCCCGGTCGTGCCCAACAGCCGCTGTCGACACGCGACATGGTTCCGGCCTGTCGTCCTCGGATGGTCGGCATGCACCCGAACAACGAGCCGCGACGGCGCTGCGATCGCTATGAACTGACCAAACCGCCGGGCAAAGAATTCGATTTCCGCGGCTTGCTTTTCGCGCTGGCCTTCATTAGGTAGCGGGTTCGCTCGCGGTCGGGTTTCCGGTCAGCGAAGCAGGGCCGCGACCATCTCGGCCCCGTGTGCGCCCGTAGCTCAGCTGGATAGAGCACCAGACTACGAATCTGGGGGTCAGAGGTTCGAATCCTTTCGGGCGCGCCATTTTTTCCGTAGCAAACACAAAAGCTTAGGCCGATAGTGCGCTCGCTGCCGCCGGAGGGCGAGTCGCTCGCTCCGCGTCGTTACGGACAAACCTTGCGCACCAGCGCATCGATCCAAGGGTCGTCGATTTCAGCGTAAGGGATCAGTAGGCGATAGTAGAATGCCCCGAAGACGAGGTCGAGCAGCAACGCTCCTTCGTCGCGCGACAGCCCGCCTGCCTCAATCGCGGCCAGTCCCTCCTCGCGCCGTGGGCGGATCCAGTTGTCCCAGAAGGCGCGCGCCAGGTCGGGATCGGATTGTGCCGCCCCGATCATATGGCGCAACAGGTCGCGTCGGCCGGGGTCGAGCGCTCTCGCAAAGTCGGTCAGCGCGTTTCGTAGCGTCTCGGCCACCGAGTGGCCCCGTCGGTAGGCAATCAGCGGCTCGATTTCCGCAAGAAAGGCGTCCATGACGACGGCGGCCGCGTTTGGCCAGCGCCGGTAGATCGTGGTCTTGGCCACGCCGGCTTCGGCGGCGATGCCTTCGATAGTCACCCGGTTGGGCCCGAGTTGCCGGGCCAGCAGCAGTGCTGCCGCGCACACCGCATGGGTCGCCGAACTGCTGCGTTTGCGCCCTCTGCTTGCTGCTTTCACGATCATCGCCGACCCATTGCTCGTCACCGAATCCAGAAGCCACGCTTATAGCCCAAAGTTCCGGCTCGAACATTGTCTATTGACAACGATACGTAGCGTAGCGATTAATGATGTCGCAGACCTATCTCAGGTAGCCCGATGAGAAAGCCTTCTGAATTCGCGCAACACGGGGGCGTTGGCCCCGCCCGTCCTACAGACCTCTTCGACCGTCGACAGGCAACCGCCGAACAGCGACAGGTGCCGGCTTCGCGGGGCCGAGGTGGGAAACAATGATCGGCAACTCCGCGGTCAAGTGGGATGCCGTCGACAAAGCGTGCGGCCGCTTTGCCTATCCCTCCGATCTTTCGATGCCGAACATGCTCCATGTGAAGGTGTTGCGCGCCAACCGCGCCCATGCCCGAATACTTGGGCTTGCCACGGCCGAGGCAGCCGCGGCCGAGGGTGTTGCCTGCGTGCTGACACATCGCGACATTCCTGGCCTCAACGGGTTCGGCCTGATGGCGGACGACCAGCCTGTGCTCTGCTCCGAGCGTGTCCGTTTCGCTGGTGACGCTGTTGCCATTGTTGCGGCCCAAACGGAAGCGCAGGCGCGCTTTGCACTTGGCCTTGTCGAGGTCGAATACCACGATCTGCCCGCCGTCTTCGACGCGGTCGCCGCTCTTGAACCCGGCGCACCCCAGATCACGGAGAAGGGCAATCTGTGTCACGAACTGGAGTTCGGATTCGGCGACGTCGATGCTGCGCTCGCACGATCCGCTCATCGGGTGCGCCTTACCTATTCGACCGGTCGGCAGGAGCATGCCTATATCGAACCCGAGGCCGGCATCGCCTATCTCGACACACAGGGCCGCATTGCCATCATTTGCGGTGGGCAGAATCCTTTCGCCGACAGGCGCCAGATCGCCGCCATCCTGGGCCTGCCGGAGGCCCGCGTCTGGGTCAGTCATCCGCCCATGGGCGGCGCCTTCGGCGGCAAGGAAGATCTTAACGTTCAGGCCGCGATCGCTCTCGTCGCGCAAGCGACCGGGCGCCCGGCCCGCATGGTCTACGACCGCTCCGAAAGCATCGAGTATTCGGTCAAAAGGCATCGCTTCGACGTCACCGTCGAGGCGGGAGCCGCCAAGGATGGCTCGTTGACGGGGTTCCGTGCGGACATGCTGGCGGATACCGGCGCCTATCTGACGCTGGGCCCCGCTGTGATGGCACTTGCCGCCGAGCACGCGTCAGGACCCTACCGGTTCACGGCGTCACACATCCGGGGACGTGTAGCCCATACCAACAATGGCAACGCCTCGGCCTTTCGCGGCTTCGGAAACCCGCAAGCAATCCTCGGCATCGAGCAGGCGATGGACGAACTGGCCGATAGGCTGGCCCTCGACCCGATCGAATTCCGTCGCCGCAACCTCCTTCGCAAGGGCGACCGGGCCGGGGCCGGTCATGTCGTGTCGAGCGATGTGACGCTCGACGGCCTCGCCGGACGCGCGCTGGCGAGCAACCTGCGCCGCCCCGCGGAAGTGTCGGGGTCGAAGCGTCGCGCGACCGGCGTCGCCTTCGTCTGGCAAGGCTTCGGGCTCGGACCCGGCGCCGAGCCGGGCTCCTCCGTGCGCCTCGTGCGCGACATGGATGGCGGCTTCACGCTCGATCTTTCGCAACCCGATCTTGGCGAAGGCAATCTCACCGCCTTCCTGCAAATCGCCGCCGGCACGCTTGGTTGCGACATGGCGGCGATCCGGCTTTCACATGGCACGACCGACAACGCCAATGCCTGGTCGACCAATGCCTCCCGCTCCCTGGCGGTCACGGGCTCCGCGGTGAAGCTCGCCGCCGAACGGGTCCGCGATCGGATGGCGGCCGGAGAAAACGGCTTGATCGAAGAAATTGCCCATTTTGCCCCACAGTTCGCTGGCGCGCTCACGACCGGGGTGCCGCATGTCGGTTACGCCTATGGGGTGCAACTGGTGCGCCTTTGCATCGACACGACGACTGGCGAGGTTGGCGTGGAAGAAGCCGAAACCCTGCTCGATCCCGGTATCGTCATCAATCCGGATGGGGTGACCGGCCAGATCGAAGGCGGCTTCGCACAGGGGCTCGGCTTTGCGCTCAGCGAGGACCTTCATCTGGTCGACGGTCGCGTCAGCAATGGCCGCCTTTCGAGCTATATCATCCCGACCATTCGCGATGTGCCGCTCGGGATGCGGACGGTACTTGTTTCCACGCCCGAGCCGTCCAATCCACTGGGTGTCCGCGGCATTGCCGAACTGGGGCTGACGCCTGTGGCGCCGGCCGTCGCCAACGCGTTGCGACAGATCACCGGCAAGAGATTCGCGAGCTTCCCGGTTCGCGCCGAAGCCATCCTTGATGCCTTGGAGGAGCGGTCATGAGCGTTCTGACCGTCAACGGGGTCTCACATGCCGTGCAGGATGCGTGGCATCGTACCTTGCTCGAAGTGCTGCGTGACGATCTCGATCTGAAGGGCGCCAAGCTCGGCTGCGGGGAGGGGGAATGCGGCGCGTGCACAGTCCTGGTCGACGGACTTCCGGTTTGCGCCTGCCTGCAACTGGCCGGCAGTGTCGCCGGCCGCGAGGTCGTGACCGTCGAGGCCTTTGCCGAAACGCCGCTCGGTTCGCGGATCACCCAGGCGCTCGCCGCCGGGGGTGCGGTCCAGTGTGGATTCTGCACGCCGGGGATCGTCATGGCTTCGGCGGGTCATTTCGCATCGCCTCCGCCTCGCGAACTGACAGCCGCCTTGGAGGGCAATCTCTGCCGCTGTACCGGCTATGCAAAAATTCGCGCTGCGCTCGAGGGGCTCGAAGGAGGGCCTCTCCCTCGAACCAGGCCCAGGCCGGAGATCACCCTGGAGCGGGCCCTGGCACTCTTGAGCGACGATCCGGGGCTGATACCCGTTGGCGGCGGGACTGATCTTCTGGTCCGGCATGAGCACGATCTTCATGGGCGCTCCTTTCTCGACCTGACCCGGATATCCGACCACGAAATGACGATGGTTCGTGAACTCGACAAGCGTCTTTCGATAGGCGCGCTGGTGACGTGGTCGGATATTCTCACTGATCCGGCGATTGCCGAGAAGTTGCCTATGCTGGCCCAGGCCGCTGCCACCATAGGTGGCGCTCAGATCCGCAACACCGGCACGATTGGCGGCAACCTGGCGACCGCCTCGCCGGCCGGGGACGGGTTGCCTGTCCTGATGGCGCTTGGCGCCGAAATCGTCCTCGCCCGGCGGTCGCACCGCCGCGTTCTGCCGCTCGGTGATTTTCTGGTTGGGCCCGGGAAGACGGCACTGCAGCCAGGAGAGGTGATCGTCAACGTCAGCGTTCCCTGGCCCGCACGCGGCACAGTCCAGATTTTCCGCAAGGTCGGTCCGCGCCGCGCTCAGGCAATTTCCAAGGTTTCAATGGCGCTAGTCGCCCGGCCGGAGGGCGGGCGGATCAGTGCGCTCAAGATGGCTTTCGGCGCCGTCGGCCCCGTCCCAATGACTTGCGAGCGAACGACCGCGCTTCTGACGTCCGAACGCCTGACGTCGGAATTGGAATGGAGGGTCCGAGCGACACTCGATGCCGAGATCGCCCCGATCGACGATTACCGCTCCACCGCCGCCTACCGGCGCAAAGTAGCTGCGAACCTGTTGATCGAGGCCGTCAGAACGGTGGCGGATGCAGGTTGATCGTCAGACCTCGCTACGTCGGACGCGGTGATCGCGCCTGCAACCCGTGTTGCGACAGTTCGCGCTCACGCACTAAGCTGACGCCCGACGGTCGGTGTCGGGGTTTGCATGGACAATCGGATCAGGATGCGGCACTTGCGCTGCTTCGTCGAGGTAGCGCGACATGGCTCGATCACCCGCGCCGCACAGGCGCTGAACACGGTGCAGCCGTCGCTGTCGCGCACGTTGCGTGAGCTGGAAGACGAAATCGGCGGGGCTCTTTTTGAGCGCACTGGCCGCGGGCTCGTCCTGACGAGCGCCGGCGAAATCCTCATGCGCCATGTCGGCGTCGGCCTGTCGCAGATCAGCAAGGGCATAAGGCAGGCACAGGAGCCGCGTGGAGCGCAGATCGTAACTATGGGCGTGCTCCCAAACGTGGCTCGAACGGTGGCGCCGCGCGCCATCGCGCGTTTCAAAGCAAATTTCCCCGGCACCGACGTTCGTGTCGTCTTCTTTCCCACCAGCGCCTTGATCGACCACCTGCAGGAAGGCGGCGTCGATTTTCTTTTCGGCCGGCTCTTCTCGCCGGAAAGGCTGAAAGGGGTCAGCTTCGAGCATCTCTATTCCGAACCGCTGGTTTTCGTGGCGCATCCCGATCATCCGCTGGCGGGCCGTCCCGAGGTGACGCTGGGGGATATCGATGCGGGCCTCGTGCTGGTGCCGCCGCCGGGCACGATCATCCGCTCCGAACTCGACAAGTTCACGGTCGCGCACGGGCTTGCGGAGTTTTCCAACAAGATCGAAAGCATCCTGTTCGAATTCGTGCGGGCCTATCTGGCGCGTGCTGATGCGACCGCGTGCATTCCACTGGGCGCCGTTCGCCCGGAACTGGGCGACCGGCGTCTCGTGCGTCTCAACATCGCGACGGACGAAATGGTGAGTTCGGTCGGACTGTCGTTTGCGTCCGGTCGTGAGATCAATCCGGCCGCGGCGGCCCTGGCATCGGTGATCCGGGAGGAGGCAGCAATCTACGCGATGCCATAGCGGATTCGTTATGACAGAATCGCAACTATTATTTCCCTGCTCACCACCGGACGACTATCTTTCCAATTAGCAGCATCTGGGAGGAGGTATGCGGCAGGCGAAGAACGTCCTTTTCATCATGTTTGACCAGCTCAGGTGGGACTATCTGAGCTGTTATGGCCACCCGCATCTGAAGACGCCGAATATCGACCGGATGGCCGAGCGCGGTGTGCGCTTTACGCGCGCCTACATCCAGTCGCCAATCTGCGGCTCGTCGCGCATGTCGACCTATACCGGCCGCTACGTGCACAGCCATGGCGCCTCCTGGAACGGCATACCGCTGAAGGTCGGCGAAATGACCATGGGCGATCACCTGCGCAAGGCGGGCATGGGCTGCTGGCTGGTCGGCAAGACGCACATGATGGCCGATGCCGAGGGCATGGCACGGCTCGGCCTGGAGCCGGACAGCCTGATCGGCGCGCGCGTCGCCGAATGCGGTTTCGATGTCTTTGAGCGCGACGACGGCATGCGCCCGGAAGGTCCGGACGGGTTCTACGATGATCGCGGCGCGCTGAAATACAACGACTATCTGCGTGAGCGCGGTTACGAGGGAGACAACCCGTGGCACGACTATGCCAACTCCGGCATCGATGCGACCGGCAACGTGCTGTCGGGCTGGTTCCTGAAGAATTCGGCCGAACCCGCAAACATAGCTGAAGAGGATAGTGAAACGCCCTATCTGACGCGTCGCGGAATGGAGTTCATGAGCCAGGCGGAAGGGCCGTGGCTGTGTCATCTCTCCTACATAAAGCCGCACTGGCCCTACATCGTGCCGGAACCCTATGCGAGCATGTACGGGCCCAATCACATGCTGCCTGTCGTCAGGGCGCAGGCCGAGTTCGACAACGCGCATCCCGTGCTCAAGGGCTTCATGACCAATCCGGTCGGCGAGGCCTTCAGCCGCGAGGACGTGCGCGAGGCGGTGATCCCGGCCTATATGGGACTCATCAAGCAGGCCGACGACCAGATGGGTGTCCTGTTCGACTGGCTCGAGAGGACCGGCCGCATGGACGACACCATGATCGTGATCACCTCCGATCATGGCGATTTCCTCGGTGATCACTGGATGGGCGAGAAGACCTTCTTCCACGACACCTCGACCAGGGTTCCCCTGATCATCTACGATCCATCCGAGCAGGCGGACGCCACCCGCGGCACGGTGTTTGACGAGCTTGTCGAGTGCATCGACCTCGTGCCGACCTTCATCGAGGTCGCGGGCGGCGAGGTGCCCGACCATGTCGTTGAAGGTCGTTCGCTGCTGCCGCTGATCCAGGGCCGGGCGAAGGATACCGGCCGCGACTACGTGATCTGCGAGTACGATTACTCTGCGTCGCCGCTCGCTGACCGCCTTGGCCTTGGCGTGCGCGAGGCGGTCATGTTCATGGTGGCGACGAAGGAATGGAAGCTGGTCCACTGCGAGGGCGGCTTCCGCCCCATTCTCTTCGACTTGAAGAACGACCCGGACGAACTGGTCGATCTCGGCACTTCGGACGAGCACGCAAACATCATCGCCAGCCTCTACGACAAGCTGTTCGAATGGGCGCGCCGGACATCACAACGGACCACCCGCAGCGCCGCGCAACTGGAGGACATGCGCAAGCAGGCGCGCCGGCGCGGCGTCATCATCGGTGTCTACGACGAAAACGATATCCCGCTCGAATTGACAGTGAACTACCGCGGCAGAAAGGCAGCGCGGAAAGGCGGGCGCCGCTCCGATACCGACGCCGCCTGAGCGGACAAAACCAACGCAAACGAACGAAGAAATCGGGAGGAATGCCATGCTACAGAGGAAGTTCAGCACGCTGGCGGTTGCGCTGACCGCGTGCCTTTTCGCCGGCGCCGCGCAGGCCCAAGTCAATCTGACCGCGGAGACGTCGAGCCCCGGCAATTCGCCTCACCTTTCCATCACTCATCTGGCCGACGTGCTCGGCAAGGATGGCATCGCCAGCCTGCAGGTGCAGGAGGGGCAGACGCTCACCAACTCGATCCTGAACGTAGCCGAGCGCAAGACCGACATTTCCGCGATGCCCCTGGTGCTTCATTTCTTGCTCGAGAAGGGCCGCGGGCCTTTCTCAAAACAGGGTGAGAACGGTGCTGCCTTGGCCGCCAATCTGAGGGCGATCGGGCCTTACAACGCCGGTGCCTACGGTCTGCTCGCGCATGAAAGCAGCAACATCCGCTCCTGGAAGGACATCGCGGGCAAGACAGTCTTCAACGGGCCGCCGCGTGGCGCCGCGCTCGTCAATGCCCGCCAGGCCATCCAGATGGCGGCCGGATACAAGGACGGCGAAGACTATAAAGGCCTGCAGGCCAATTGGGGCCAGCTTGCCAACATACTCGTCGACGGGTCCGCTGACGCATTCGTGATCCCGCTGACTTTCCCCTCCGAACGGGTCATCGTGGCGATGTCGGCAGGCAAGGTGAACATCGTCTCCACGCCGAAGGACATCTATGAGGGCGAGGCGTTCCAGAAGCTGCTCGCGGCGCCCGGAAACGTGCCGATCGAGGTCGCGTTCGGCGACATGGGCTACGCTCCCGACCAGGATGTCAGCCTGATCTCGGAGGACGCGGTCTTCCGCGGCATGGGCACCGCCTTTACCGACGTTGTCCACAAGGACATGGACGCCGATCTCGTGAAGAAGATCACCGCCGCCTATATCGCGAGCATGGATGAGTTGAAGGCAAAGGCGCCCTACGCCAAGAACATCAATCTCGGCAAACTCGACGCAAAGGCGTCGGGGTTCTGTGGTGCGCTCAGCCTGAAATACCATCCCGGTGCGATCGCCGCCTGGGAAGAGGCCGGCTACACGGTGCCCGACTGCGCCAGGTAGGATTGCTGCCCGGGCGTGCAGGCGTCCGGGCTTCCCCGTCCGTTCAAAGGGGCCGGCGGCCGTGAGCACCGATAGCGACAACGAACACCAGCCGGGCTGGGCGCACCGGGCCGCGGCCGCTATTGGCTTTTTGCTGGTGGCGATCGGCCTCCTGCATACCATCCCGTCGATACCTGGGTTGGATCAACTGGCGCGCGACGTGACCGGAAGGCCGGATCTCATCATCCGTCGCTTCCCCTACGAATACCTCTACCCGCTCGCCTTCGTGCTGATGATGGTCGTGGTGGCTCTCAACCATTCCTTTCTGCGGCAGTTCCGCGACCGCAGCAGGCCGATCCGCCTTGCCAGCATCGCCATGGACGTGGCGCTCGTCGCAGCGGCGATCGCGGTTGCACTGTCCTATCTGATCGAGATCGACTCGGTCTGCCTGATCGACCAGTACACCGGCGAGCGAGCTCAACTGATTGCCAAGGCGTTGGAGGAAGAGAAGGAATTTGCCGAACTCTACGGCCTGCCGATTCCGGAAACCGTCGACGATCCCGCCTGCATCAACACGCTCGGCATCTGGATATTCGCCGTCGTTGGCGCCAGCGTGGCGGTGTTTCTGGCCTACAACGTCAAGGTCTGGGGTTTCCCGCTGGTAATGGTGGCGATCGCCATTGCCGCCTACACGCTTGTCACGGTGCTCGTCTGGTACTTCTTCGGCGCCGAGGACATGAACAAGTACCTGATCACCAAGCTCGGCCCGGAACCGCGGCAACTGATCGACGGTCGGCCCAACGTAGAGGACATCCTCGTCAATAATGCGCAGGGCCTGCTCGGTCGCTTCATGGGCATCCTGCTCGACACGGTGTTTCCCTATATCGTGCTTGGCTCGCTGTTCGGCATTTCGGCGGGCGGGCGCTCGCTGATCAAGGTCGCCTTCCTGTGGACCCGGCGGCTACGCGGCGGCCCGGCGCATGCGGCGATCGTCAGTTCGGCAATGTTCGGCACCATCTCGGGCGGGCCGGTGGTCAACGTGCTGTCGACCGGCGTGCTCACCATTCCGATGATGCTCAAGCGCGGCTTTTCCAGGACCTTTGCCGGCGGCGTCGAAGCAGCGGCATCAAGCGGCGGCCAGATCATGCCGCCGGTGATGGGCGTGGCCGCCTTCGTCTTGTCCGCGATGACCGTGGTACCCTACCGCGAAGTCATCATCGCAGCCGTCATACCCGCATTCGCCTATTTCGGCTGCCTGTTCCTCTCGGTCGTCTTCCAGGCCCGCAAGCAGGGCATCGAGGCGGTCGGCGAAGCGACGCCGGACATGCAGCTGACGCGCGAAGACTCGCTGCATCTGGTGATGATCTTCGCACCGATTCTTCTGATCCTGTTTCTTTTGGTGACCCCGAAGGAAGCGATCGGCTGTGGCCCGATCGCAGCGATGGTCGGTATCGAGCGCATCGTCGAGAACGGTTCGTGCCGCGCGGTCGATCTGCCGTGGCTATTCCAGCTGGTACAGAACTCGGCCGGCGACGCCGGTTCGGCGGGCTGGTGGGCGACGGCGCTGCTGGCCGCGTTGTTCTTCCTTGATCGCGAAATCCGCGCGCGCCCGTCGCGTCTGCTGGAGGCCTTCGCCTCGGCCGGCATCCTGATCAGCACGCTCTACCTGATGTTCCTGGCCGTGTCGGTAATCGATTTCTGCCTCAACTTCACCGGCCTTTCCGGCTTCATCGCGCGCGACATCCTGAACTGGCTGCGCGAGTTCGGTGCCGAGGGCGACCGTACCGCCGTTTTTTTGTTCGCCGCGCTCTTCGTCACGATGATCATGGCCGTGCTGCTCGGCATGGGCATGCCGACCGTGCCGGCTTACATCAACGTCGCGCTCCTGATGGGGCCCGTGATCGTCGGGCTCGGCATCGCGATATTCACCGCGCATATGTTCATCTTCTTCTTCGCCGTCGCCTCCGCCATTACGCCGCCCGTCGCGGTCGCAGCCTTCGCGGCCGCCTCGATCACCAAGGCTGATCCCATGGCGACGGGCTTTGCTGCCGTGCGGGCGGGTATCGTGATGTTTGTGCTGCCTTTCGTCTTTGCCTTCTACCCGGAACTGCTGCTGATCGACGCGGCGAAATACGATCCGGCCGCCAGCGCCCCCGGCACGTTCCTTGCGGGCTACGCGCCCGGTATCGATTGGCTGGCTCTGCTCTGGATCGCCTGCCGTCTGGTGGTGGCCCTTTACCTGCTGGCGAGCGCGCTCGCCCGCTTCGACCGGCGACGCATGGGCGGTACCGAGGTCATCCTCCGGCTGGCACTGGCCGCCCTCGTCATGGCGGCGAGCCCGATGATCCATGGCATTGCGCTTCTCATGGCGGCAGCTCTGGTGGCGTGGCACCACGGTGTCTCGCCTGGCGCGGCCACAAAGTCCCGCCCTTCAACGCCGATCGACGTCGGCGAGAGTTGAGAGTACGCGTACGCGACCTGTGCTCGCTCGCATGGCATTCAGGTCTCGACGCAGCCTTCAGTCCAGGACAAGCCGGGCGAGCGAGACGCCTTTTTCGCTCGGGTGGCGTTCGATGCTGAAACCGGCCTCGCGGGACATGGCCAGCATTTTCTCGTTTTCGTCCAGGATCGCGCCTTCGACCACGCGTGTACCTTCCGAGCGCGCGAAGGAAATCAATCGCTCAAGCAGCGCCCATCCCAGCCCGTGCCCTTGCAGATCGGTACGAACCAAAAGTCCGAATTCGGCCCTGGCCTTGTCGGGTTCGAAGGAAAGGCGCCCGACACCAGCCAGTTCCTCGCTCTCCTCATCGAGCGCCACGAAGGCGATGTCGCGGTCGTAGTCGAGTTGGGTCAGGCGCTTCAGCATCTCGTCGGAGAAGTGCCGACGCGGCGCCAGGAAACGCAGCCGGATGTCATCGGCGGAGATACGGGCGAGGAAATCCGGGTAGAAGCGGATATCTGCCGGCTCGATCGGACGGATCTCGAAACCCCGCCCAGCGGTCGCGATCTCGCTCGACCAGCCGGCCGGGTAGGGGCGGATCGCGATGGCCGGGTTTGGTCCTTCGATCTCGACCTTGTCCGGGTCGATCTCGATGCGGGCATCAAGCGCGACGACCCCGTCCGCGTCGGCGAGCAGCGGATTGATATCCGCCGCGACCAGGCAGGGGAAATCGACGATCATCCGCGACAGGCCGACAAGTGCGTCGATGATCCTGGCCCGGTCGGCCGGCTTGCGGTCGCGATAACCGGCCAGCAGGCGGCCGATCCGAGTGCTGTCGATCAGGTCGCCGGCCAGGACGTCATCGATCGGCGGCAGGGCGATCGCTGTGTCATCGACCACTTCGACCGACACGCCGCCGGAACCGAAAAGCAGAACGGGCCCGAAAATGGGATCGCCGCTGACGCCGAGGATCAGTTCCTGCGCGCCCTTGCGCACGATCATCGGCTGCACCGCGTAGCCATGGATGTCTGCGTCCGGCTCCTTGTCGCGAACCCGTTGCTCGATGCCGGCGGCGGCGTCACGCGCTCCGGACGGCGTCTCGAGGTTGAGCACCACGCCGCCGACATCCGACTTGTGCGAGATCGCCTTCGAGAGCAGTTTCACCACCACCTTGCTGCCCTCGTTGATAATCTTTGCGGCGGCGGCTTCGACCTCGTCGGGCGTCGATGCAACGATCGTCGTCGGCACCGGAATGCCGTAGGCGGCGATCACCGCCTTGGCCTCCGGTTCGGTCAACATGCGGCGACGTTCCCGCGCGACGTCGCTGAAGATTTCGACGACTGTTTCCCGGGCGCCGTTCTCGTGCTGCTGGCGTGCAGCAGGGACGCGCGTCAACGCCCGTTGCGCCCGCGACCAATCGCTGAGATAGGAGACGGCTGAAGAGGCGTCTGCCGGTGTTGCGAAGCTCGCCACCCCTGCGTCCTGCAGAATGGCGCGGGCCTTGCGCGCCGTGTGTTCGCCCAGCCAGCAGGTCAGAATCGGCTTACCCTGGATTCGACCGTTGGTGGTGAGGTCGGCAACCGCGCGAGCTGCGTCCGTCGGCGATGCAAGCCCGGTCGGGCAGGTAAGCACCAGGACGGCGTCGACGCCGTCGTCAGCAGCAACAGCCGCGACCGCGTCGCGATAACGCTCCGGTGATGCGTCGCCAATGATGTCGACCGGATTGGCATGCGACCAAGTCGGTGGCAACACGCCGTTCAGGCGTTCGATCGTTTGTGTCGAAAGTCCGGCCAATTCGCTGCCGCAATCGGCCAATTGGTCCACCGACAGGACGCCGGCGCCGCCGCCATTGGTGACGACGCCGACGCGTGACCGCCCGAGCGGTGCGAAGCGCGCCGTGATCTCTGCCGCGTCGAACAATTCCGCAAGGCCCTTCACGCGCAGGATTCCTGCCCGCCGCAATGCAGCCTCGACCACCCGGTCGGCGCCCGAAAGGGCTCCCGTGTGGGTAGCCGCGGCTTTGGCCGCGGCTTCGTGGCGACCGGACTTGATTGCGATGACCGGCTTGATGCGCGCGGCGGCGCGGGCCGCCGACATGAATTTGCGCGGCTCGGGGATGGTCTCGAGGTACATGATAATGGTGCCGGTGCGGGGATCGCCGGCCAGCATGTCGAGCCAGTCGCCAACGTCGACATCTGCCATGTCACCAAGCGAAACGACGTGGGAGAAGCCGAGATTGTTTTCCGCCGCCCAGTCGATCAGCGAGGTGGCGATGGCGCCGGACTGCGACAGGAGCGCTATGTTGCCCTCGCTCGGCGCCATGTGGGAGAAGCCGGCATTGAGCTTCGCAGGCGGCAGCATCAGTCCGAGCGTGTTGGGTCCGATTATTCGGAAGAGATGTGGCCTTGCGGCGTCCAGCATTGCCTGGCGCAAGCCGTTTTCGCGTGTCAGCCCGGCCGTGATCACCACAGCCGCACGTGTTCCCTTCTCGCCCAACTGCGAAATGATCCCCGGCACTGTCTGCGGCGGCGTAACGATGACGCCGAGGTCCGGCGCTTGGGGCAGGGAGGATGCATCAGGATAGCATCTCAGCCCCGCGACTTCGTCATACTTCGGGTTGACCGGAAACACCTTGCCCGAAAAACCGCCGCCCAGGATGTTGTCCATCACCACCTTGCCGACGGCGCCGTCGCGGATCGATGCGCCGATCACCGCAACGGATTTCGGGTCCACGGCGTATTCGAGGTTCCTGATCGTCAAGGTTTTGCCTCCGGGTTTTTCAGCTGGCGAGTATGCCGTGGAGTTGACGTTAGAATGAAGCGGTTTGACGACAAGCACTGCCCGGCACATCGTGCAAGTGGACGTCAGTGATTTCTTAACTATAATCCTGACGCTGCGTCATGGGGTGGAGGCTGCCGATGAAATTCACGCGCAGGGACGTTCTGGCCGGCGGGGCCGCGGTTTCGTTGTCGGCCGCCTTGCCCGCGGAAGCGGCCTCTTCCTATTTCGCCGGTACCGCGGTCGACAACGGCGTTACCTACAGGCGCACGAACTTCCAGAAGATCAACAAGGTATGGCAACGTCAGATCGTGAAGTTCTTCTCGGAGGAGCCGCCCGGCACGGTCGTTGTCGATACCATCCACCATTTCCTCTACCTCGTGGTGGAGAACAAGACGGCGATGCGTTATGGCGTCGGCGTCGGCCGCGAAGGCTTCAAATGGTATGGACGCGCCACGATTGACCGCAAGGCAATCTGGCCGCAATGGGTGCCGCCTCCCGAAATGCTCAAGCGCAAGCCGGATCTGCCGCGATTCGTGGCGGGCGGAGCGCCGAACAATCCGCTCGGCCCACGCGCACTCTACCTCTATCGCGATGGGGCCGACCTCGGCTATCGCCTGCATGGCACGCTGGAGCCGTGGAGTATCGGGCAGGACGTTTCCTCCGGCTGCATTCGCATGTTCAACGAGGACGTGATCGACCTCTACCAGCGCTGCCCGGTTGGCACTTTCGCGCAGGTTCTGCCCCACATTGCCGATCAGGCGCCTCAGAAGAAGGGCTGACACGGTCCATGAAGATCGCATATCAACTTGCGCGCGCCGCCTGCATGGCGGGCGCGCTGTTTTTTCTGACCGCTTGCAGCACATCGAACACGCTCCAGACGGCCACGCCCGACGTTACCAACGCGCCGGCTTCCGGCTTCGCTGATATCGCGCCGGGGAGCGAGGAGGACTTCATCCTCAATGTTGGCCGGCGAACCTATTTCGCCGAGGGCTCGGCCACGCTGGACAGCACCGCCCGCTTCACGCTCGACAAGCAGATCGAATGGCTGAAGAAATATCCGCATTGGCTGGTCAAGTTGCAGGGCTTCTCCGATGATCCCGGTTCCGATGCCGCGCAGGTCGACATTTCAGCTCGGCGAGCCGAAGCCGTGATGAACTACCTGGCCGCGGGCGGGATTGATCGCAACCGCATGTGGGCCAAGGGGTATGGCAAGGAGCGTATCGTCCGCGACTGCCCGCAGAAGGCCTGCAAGGTCGCCAATCGGCGCGTCATCTCGAATCTGCGCGAGGAAAAGGACGGCGCGGCCTAACCCGCGTCGCCGACCTGCGCCTGGTCGGCCTCTGTTTGGCCGGCGGCGGGGGCGCCTCCTCCGCTTCCGTGAAAGCCGAAAATCTCGATCGGTCGCGTTTTGCCTTTAACCTTGATGGGCGTGAGCTTGGCTGCGCGGCTCGCGAGTTTTTCGGGCAGCTCGTCCAGGACCTCGCGGGAGACAAGCGTTACCGCAGGGTCGGCATGCGAGCAAAGCCGCGCGGCCAGGTTGACGTGATCGCCAAGCACGGTGAAGTCCTTGCGCTGGCTGCTGCCCATCGCTCCGACCACGACCTCGCCGACATGGACGCCGATGCCGATCTGCAGGTCCGCGCCGGACTCACCCTCCATCTCGTCCATTGCCGTCATCATGGCGATCGCGCATTCGACCGCATGCTTCGCCATGCGCTGGCCGCCGAAAACGGCCATAATCTGGTCGCCAACATATTTGTCGATATCGCCATGATGCGCCACGACCAGGTCAGCCAGGCGCTGGAAGTAGCTGTTGAGGACGGCGACGACGACCTCGGGCTCCCGGTTTTCCGAAAAGGCGGTGTAGCCGCGAATATCGGCGAAAAGCATCGCCACCCGGCGCCGCTCTCCGCCAAGTGAAACAGTGCGCTCGTCGCTGCCCTGGATCGCCTTCATCGTTCCGAGCGAGACGAATTTCTGCAACTCAAAGCGTTCGTTCAACTGCACGATCATGTCGTTGAAGCGTCCTGCGAGATCGCCGATCTCGTCGCGCGAGCGCACCCCTTCGACGCGAATGTCGAGATTGCCCTTGGCGATCTCCGTCGCAGCCGAGCCGATCCTCAGGATCGGCCGCGAGATGCCAAGCGCGAAAACGAGCGCTCCGGCAAGGGCAGCCGCCAATCCTATGGCGAGCCAGACGCCAAGATTGCGGATCATGTCCCATACCGGGGCGTATGCGTCGCGCTCGGCCTTCTCGACCACAATCGCCCACGGGAATGCGCGCGGGATCGTGATGGCGCCGAGCGAAATGGAACCATCGGCAAGCGGGAAAGGCTCCACCGCGATCGTACCGGTGCGGTTGGCGAGCATGTCCAGCGCCTTCCGCTCGACGCTTTCATGACCATAGGCGCTGTCGGTCGTCGCGAAGACCACGGTTTTCTCGCTGTTCAAAACATGGATGGTTCCAGTCCTCGCGAAGGGGTGGTGGGCGATGACGTTCTTCAGGCGCGCGAGATTGATGCGCGCATGCAGGACCGCAGTGCGGCCGCCGATCCCTTGCGGAACCGGCAGGCTGGCAACAGCCAGCCAGTCGCCGGTCTCACCGATATAGGCCAACCCGCTTGCCGCACGAGACGCTGTGGCATCAGCCCCCACCGCTTCTGATTCGACGCGCAGGATGTCCATCGGCGCTTCGAAATGCGCCTTGAGCTTGTTGAAATAGGCCTCCTGGGCAACGATGATCGGTCGTGGCAGCCCTTCTACGTCAACCTGCAATGCAACCACGTCCGGCAGGTCGGCGATACCCTGTTTCAGGATCACGATTTTTTCTTCGAAGCCAAGCTTGTCGCCGCCGAGCGAATTGCGGATCAGGTCGAGTGGCGTGAACAGCGAATATTCGAAGAAATCGTTGAACTCGTCGGCCAACTGATTGGCGGTTGCCG
Organism: Nitratireductor mangrovi; assembly: GCF_007922615.2. NCBI lineage: Bacteria > Pseudomonadati > Pseudomonadota > Alphaproteobacteria > Hyphomicrobiales > Phyllobacteriaceae > Nitratireductor > Nitratireductor mangrovi. The sequence continues at coordinate 4,698,483 of NZ_CP042301.2, forward strand.
CCAGTTGCTCGTTGGCGGCACTCTTGAGCTCGTCGCGCGCTACGCGGATGATCGACTGGCCGGCGACCAGCAGCGGCAGCGCCGCGATGACGGCGGCGAAAAGGAGCATCTTGCTGCGCAGGTTCAGCCGCATGCGGTCCCCCGGCCGAGGCAATTCCGGTGGTCCGGAAACGCCCGGAATTGCGACAGAACCAAATTCTGGATCGCCCAACCGATGCCATGAATCGCCCGAGCAATCTAGTCCGCGAGCATCGACGAGGATTGCGACCGTGGCCCTGCCTCGATCGTGAGTTGATCGGTCGTTTCGCTGCACGCCAGGCCGTGATTGTCGTTCGTGGTCAGGGTGGCGATGTAGGTGCCAGGCTGATCAAACTCGACGCGGGCCTTTTCGCCGTCGAACTCAAAGCCGTTGGAGAGACTCCAGTAGTGGCTGAGCGCATCGCCGTCCGCATCCGTGGAGCGACCCGCATCGAGCACGAGATTGTCATGCGCGCCGCCGATGAAGATATCGACATCCGGTCCGGCGTCGGCCACCGGCGCGGCATTGACGAAGACGTCGAACTCCTGGACCCCCGCCGCACACGCCGATCCCGAATTGTCCGTAGCCGTCAGGCGAACGCGATAGGTACCCGGTTGCGAAAAACGGTGTGCGACCGAGGCGCCTTCCGCAGTGTCGCCGTCGCCGAAATCCCAGCGGTAGCTGTCGATTGCGCCATCGGCGTCGAAGGATTTGGTGGCGTCGAAGCCTAATTCGTGTCCGGGACAGGCCTTGCGCTCCGCTTCCGCGATCGCAACCGGCGGCCGGTTGACCACGATCCGCTTGGCAAGGGGTGTCATGACGGTTTGGCCCGCGCGCTCCAGCGTGCCTGAAACGCCGACGCTATAGGTGCCGGCACGGCGGTAGGCATGCCGTGTCGCCGCGCCGGCGGCCGTTTCACCGTCGCCGAACGACCATGCGATCGTCGCGGGATCGACGCTTTGCGGCAGGTTTGCCAAGCCGAAGTCCACCGCCTCGCCCGCACACGCGACGTCCGGCGAGGTGATCGCGGTTTTCGGGACGTCGGCGACGTCGACCCAGATCGCAGTCGTGCTGCTCTCGTTGGACAGGCCTGTGCCGTCCGAAACGGTAAGCGCGACGCGATAGCGGCCCGGCTGACGCCAAATATGAAGCACGTCCACGCCGCTCGCCGAGTTTCCGTCGCCGAAATCCCATTCATAGGCGGCGATGCCGCCGTCCGAGTCTTGAGACCCCGCGCCCGAAAGCACCAATGGCTGGTTGACCTCGACCGTCCGATCGCCGCCGGCATCGGCAATCGGGGCCGAATTGACGGTCAGGACGTGGGTGGTCGCGGCGCTTGCGCAACCACCCTGTTCCGCCGCGGTGTCGGCGCGCAACTGCACGTGATAGGTGCCCGGTCTTTCGAAAACGTGGCGAGCGACCGCGCCTTGTCCGGTCTCGCCATCGCCGAAATCCCAGAAGTAGCCACCGATGCGCGCGTCTTCGACATACGAGGTTGTGCCGTCGAAGACGACCTCCTCGCCGGCGGCCACCGCCCTCGGTGCCTGAATGACGGCGCGCGGTGCGCTCTGCACCGTCACTGTGATCTCGTCATCCGCGAGCGGCGAGCAGAAGCCCAGGTTGTCGCCCTCGATCTGCAAGGTGACGCGGTAAGTGCCAGCCTGTTCGAAGACGTGCTCTGGCCGGTCGCCGCCGCCGGTGCGGCCGTCGCCGAAGTCCCAGCTGAAACGGTTGACCACCCCGTCGATATCCGTCGACTTCGTGCCGTCGAACCGAACCGTGGTGTTGGCACATACCTTCATGTCCTCGCCCGCATCGGCGACCGGCGCCGGCAGGACGGTTGCCAGCAGCTCGTCGGTATGGCGATCGTTGGCAAGTCCCGATTCGTCCGCCACTTCAAGCTTCACCCGATAGGTGCCCGGCGTTTCGAACGTCTTCGTCGGGTTCACGATCTCGGCGGCATCACCGTCGCCAAAGTCCCATTTGTAGCGCAGGAGCCCGTTGTCGGGGTCGACGGAGGAACTGCCGTCGAACACGAGGACGTCCCCGACGCAGGCGCGCCGGTTGTCGCCGGCAGCGGCCGTCGGACGCCGGTTGATCCGCACCGTCAGCGCATCACGCCCGGTGGAGTTGGCAAGCCCGCGCCCGTCATTGACCGTCAGCACTACCGGATAGATGCCGCCGGTCAGATAGGTGTGCTCGACCTGCGCTCCCTCCGCAATGTTGCCGTCCCCCAGATCCCAGAGGTAGGAAAGGCCGTCATTGTCGGCGTCGGCGGAAGCGCTTGCGTCGAGAACTACCCGCAGCGCCTCGCTGAAGATGTCGCGTCCTGCCTCGGCCACCGGGGCATGGTTGACCTCGACGATGACCTCGTCGCTCGCCGTGCTGTTGGCCGCGCCGCTGTCGTCGGTCACGGTCAGCGAAATCGTGTAGATCCCCGGGTCGGCGAAGCTGTAGTCCACCTGCTCGCCGATGAGAATGTCGTCACTGGCCTGCACGTCCCATCGCCAGTCGGCGATGTCGCCATCTTTGTCCATGGAGCGTGAGGCTGAAAGCGTGAAGGACTGGCCGGGGGCAACCGAGATGTCCGGGCCGGCATCGGCGACCGGAGGCGCGTTCACGGTGACGAGGATCTGCGAGAAGTCGGTGGCATTGTCGTGGCCGCTGTCGTCGCGCACTGTCAGTTCCACTGTATAAAGGCCCGGCGCGGCGAAGGCGTGCTCGACAATATCGCCTTCGGCTTGGGTCCCGTCACGGAAATCCCACGACCAGGTGGCGATCTTGCCGTCGGGATCGCTCGAACGGCGACCGTCGAACGTGATCGTTTCTCCCGGTGCGGCGACGATATCAAAGCCAGCATCGGCGACCGGGAGCGCGTTGACGCGTACGCTCATCTCGTCTTCGGCCGTGTTGCGGATGGTGCCTGACGCGTCTTCGACGACCAGTTTCACCCGATAGGTGCCCGGATTGCCATAGACGTGGGTGACCCGTTCTCCTGCGGCGGAACTGCCGTCGCCGAAGTCCCAAAGATAGCTGGCGATTCGCCCGTCAGGGTCGACCGATCTCGAAGCGTCGAACGTGACCGCGGAGGCGGTGACATGCTGGTCCGGTCCAGCATCGGCGATCGGGGGTTCGTTGACGGTGATGGTGCGGATAGCGCTTGAGAGCCCGTCGGCGAGGCCGGAATCGTCGCGGATCGTCAACTGAGCACGGTAGGTTCCTGACTTCGCATAGGCATGCACGACCTCGCGTCCGCTCGCTCGTTCGCCATCGCCAAAGTCCCATTCATAGGAAAGGATGTTGCCGTTGGGGTCCGAGGAACCGCCGCCTGAGAACCGGACCGGTTCGCCGATTGCCGCCGGGCGGTCGTCTTCGACCGCCGCCACCGGCACACTGTTGGGACGATCGCCGACTGTTACGATCAGGGTATCGATTGCCGAGGCATTGTTCTGCCCCGAACTGTCGGTCACTGTCAGAGTGACCTCGTAGCTGCCGGGCTCGAAATAGACGATCGAGCGCCGCTGACCGATTGCGCTTTTTCCGTTGCCGAAATCCCAATGGTAGGCGATGAGGTTGCCGTCGGTGTCCGACGAGGCCCCGCCGTCGAAATCGATCCTCTCGCCGACCTTCGCCGTGCGGTCGGGCCCTGCGACCGCAACCGGTGCGGTATTGCGCCGTTCTTCGACGAATACGACGAACCGGTTCTCGCTGACGCCGTTCTCAAGGCCGGAATCATCAACCAGCGTCAGCTTGCCGAAGTAGGTGCCTGGCGTTGCATAGCTGTGTGCGATGACCGGAACCTCGGCGCTGGTCCCGTCGCCGAAATCCCAGCGGTATCGAGTGACCTGCCCGTCCGGGTCGATCGCACCCGAGGCGTCAAAGACAGCGGCAATGCCGGTTTCCATCGTCAGTTCGGAGTGCAGGTCGATAACCGGCGCCTCGTTGTAAGGATGGGTCACGGTGACCGTGAAGCTGGCCTCGCTGACGGCGCCGCGCCGTCCTGAATCGTCGCGTACGAGAACACTCACGCGGTACTCGCCAGGCTTCTTGTACGAATGGCGGGCACGGAAGCCGGAGGCACGCGCGCCATCGCCGAAGCTCCACTCGACGGAGACGATGTTGCCGTCGCCATCGAACGTTCCGACCGCATCGAAGTCGAGCACCTCATTGACGAAAGCTGCGCGGTCGCCACCGACATGAACCACTGGCGATGCGTTGGCCGGATCGGAGACCACGACATCGAAGCTGGTGCTGGCCGAAGCGTTTTCCCTGCCGGAATCGTCCATGACGGTAAGCGTTGCCCGGTAGGTGCCCGCTGTGCGGTAGACATGATCGACCTGAATGCCGGCCGCGGTTGTACCGTCGCCGAAATCCCAACGGAAGGAGAGCAGCGACCCGTCCGGGTCGCGCGAACCCGACGCATCGAAGGCGGCTACCTCTCCGACGAGCACCTCGCGCTCGCCGCCACCTTCCGCGACAGGCGGCTCGTTGCCGGTCTCGACCACGGTCACGGTTCGGCGGATTTCCGTCGTGCCGTTGGAAAGCCCGGAATCGTCGGTGACCGCCAGGGTGACCTCGTAGGTACCAGCCTCCGCGAAGGAGTGACGCAACTGGGCCTTGTCACCGCTCGTGCCGTCGCCGAACGACCACGCATAAGCCGTGATCCGGCCATCCGGATCGAGCGCCGCGGAAGCATCGAAGTCGCCCGGCATGCCGGCGACAAGACGGCCCGGTGTTGTGACACCATCGGCGAGCGGTGGAGCGTTGACGAACACCCTGGCCATATCCTCGGCGACGCTGTTTTCGATGCCGCGACCGTCGTCCGCCTTCAGGCGAACCGTGTAGGTGCCAGGGTCGTCATAGCTATGCTCCGCCTTGGGCGTGTCTGCGCCCTTGCCGTTGCCGAAGTCCCAGGTGAAGCGATGATTGTCACCATCCACGCCGGTTTCAGGGCCGGCGTCGAAGACAATCTTCTCGCCGGTCGCGACCTTCAGGTCCGGCCCCGCATTTGCGACTGGAGGTGCGTTGACGTTGATTTGGGCGGTTTTGGTGTCGGTGTTGCAAGGGTGGCCGGCGGCGTCGGTGACGGTGAGTGTGACGGTATAGGTGCCGTGCTTGCGGTAGGTGTGGCTCGGCATTCCGAAACCGGCCTCGCCGGCGGCCTGTTCGATCACGGTACCGTCGCCCATGTCGAAGCGGTAGTGCGAGATGCGGTTGCCTTCGGGCAGCGCCGGACTGGTCGAGCCGGTGGCGTCGAGCGTGAAGGCGGCGCCTTCGGCCACCAGCGCCGGCGCCTCGAGCGCGGCCACCGGCTTCGGCTTGACGAAGAAGGAGAATTCGCTCGCACGGCCATTGCCGACCAGTCCGGACGCGTCGAACACCTCCAGCCGGCCCTGCTTGACGCCGTCGCTGTCGAAGTCGGCGGTGACGGTCGCGCCCTCCAGCCAGTCGCCGTCAGCGCCCAGCCGCCAGCGGAAGGTGAGATCGCCGCCGTCCGGGTCGGTCGAGCCCGATGCATCGAAGCCGGTCTGCCGGCAGGCAAGCGGAGCGATCGACAGCGCGGTCTCGGGTCGCCGGTTGGGCGGGAAGGCGCGGATCGGCAGGGTGATCGCCACCGGCTGCCCGGCGGGATCGGCGCCATTGTCGGCAATGCCGGCAAACAGCGTCAGGTCGTTGGGGATCTCGCTGCCATTGGCCGCCGTCAGCGAGGCGATGCCGCCGGCCTCGCCCGGTTCGAGTGTGATCGTCTCACGCTTCCATTCGCTCTTGCCCGACGCCGCAATCGCCTGCGAGCGGAAGCGGCCGGCAAAGGCGAGCCTGCCGCCGGCGGCATCGAAGTTCTCCACCGCCAGGCTTGAGGCGCCCTCGGGCAGTTCCAGTCGAAGCTCGGCCATCTCGCGCCCGCGCGGCACCTGGAAGGTCGGCATGTAGGTGTAAAGCGACAGCCCGTCCGGGGCGCGGTTGGAGCCGTCCTCGCTGCTGACGGCGATGTCGAAGACGTTGCCGTCATTACCGGCAAGACCCTCGACGGCAACGATGAAGCCGCGCCGGTTGCCTGCTTCCTCCGAGCCGCTTTCGGCATCGGCGGCAAACAGCGTCAGCCAGCGGTCGTCGGCTTCCTTGTCGGCGCCGAACTCCATTGCGCCCAGCGCCTCGCCGCTGACCGTCTCCTGCACGACCCCGTCATCGTCGCGCCAAAGCCGCGTCTGCGCGCCGTCGCCATAAAGGCTGAAGCGCACGCTCGTGCCGGCGCTGCCCTGCATCTCGTCATGCGCGCCGCCGGTGTCGGCGTCGAACACCCGCACATAGACCCGACCCGCATCCGCCGGCACCGAAAACCGCAAAAGCTGCGAAAAGTCGTGGTCGCCCTCCTGACGAACCGCATCACTGCCAAACGTCACAAGATAAGGATGGGCGGGATCGAGCAAACCGTTCTTTGCCAGCGCCACGATGCTCGGCAGGTGCCTGCGAATGGCATCGCCGTGCACGACCATGATGATCGGCGCCAGCGCCGAAAGCATTCCCGCTACAAACAGCGCCGCATTGCGACGGAGCGGGGTGGCGAACAGGGCCCTCGCGAGAGGAGCGGTCATTTTGCGCCATCCTCAACTTCGCCGTCCGAGACGATCACCGTGACGCTGTCGTCGGCTGACAGGGGCGTGTCGCCGTCATCGGTCACGGTGAGCCGCACGGTGAACGTGCCACTGTCGTGGAAGGCGTGTTGCGGCCGGGCTTCGGAGGAGCGGCCGCCATCGCCAAAATCCCAGGCATAGTCGAGGATGTTGCCGTCCGGATCGGCAGAAGCCGAGCCGTCGAAGCGCAGGATTTCGCCCCGCGTCGCCGTCATCGACTGGCCGGCATCCGCGACCGGCGGTTGGTTGGGGCGGGGCCTGACCGTGATCTCGACGCTGTCTTGGGCCGACAGCGGCTCGACGGGACCGTCGTCGGCTACGGTCAACGATACCCGGTAGGTGCCGGGAAACTGGTAGACGTGGCGCGCCTTGATTCCTGAGGATCGGTTGCCGTCACCCAGATCCCAAGTGTAGCCGAGAATGCTGCCGCCGGGATCGCTGGAGCGCGCCGCGTCGAAGACCACCTCGTCGCCGGCGATGACCTCGGCTGGCGCTTCGATGGTGGCGGTGGGCCCCTGATTGGGTTTGTCGGCGACAATCACCGCGAAGTCGAAGGAAACCGTTTGCGGCTCCGGCAGGCCATTGTCGGCGAGCGTCAGACGTCCCTGGTAGGTGCCGGGAGCGGCGTAGAGATGCTCGACTACCGGGCCCATGCCCGTCGTGCCGTCGCCGAAATCCCAAGCGTAAAGTACGACCGAACCATCACGGTCACTGGCCGCGCTGGCGTCGAGCCGTAGCGGCCGGAACGTGTTGACGGAGAACTCGGCCGGAAAGGTCGCCACGGGCTGCCGGTTCTCGGCGGGAATGACGGTGATGATCGCCGAATCGACGGACTGTCCGTTGGCGCTGGCGCTGTCGTCGTCGACGGACAGGCTGACCGCGTAGATACCCGGCTCCCAGTAGGTGTGCTCGACCACCGGCAGGTCGGACCCGGTCCCGTCGCCGAAATCCCAGCTATAGTGCAGAATCTCGCCGTCTTCGTCGATGGAGCCGGTGCCGTCGAACCGTAGTGGCGCACCGGCCTCTACAGTCCGATCGCCGCCGACGTTGGCAACCGGTCTCTGGTTCGGGGCGTCCTCGACGGTGACGAAGATCGTATCGATGCCCTTGCCGCTCTCGAAAGCCGAGTCGTCGAGGACTGTCAGGCGGACCGTGTAGGTGCCGGGATAGTGGTAGGCATGGTCGATCACGGGCGCGGCCGAGTTGGTGCCATCGCCGAAATCCCACAGATAGGAGACGATCGTCCCGTCGGGATCATGCGACAGCCGGGCATCGAATGCGTGGATTTCTCCGGTCGTTATGCGCCGGTTCCGTCCAGCATTTGCGACTGGAGGTGCGTTGACGTTGATTTCGGCGGTTTTGGTGTCGGTGTTGCAAGGGTGGCCGGCGGCGTCGGTGACGGTGAGTGTGACGGTATAGGTGCCGTGCTTGCGGTAGGTGTGGCTCGGCATTCCGAAACCGGCCTCGCCGGCGGCCTGTTCGATGACGGTACCGTCGCCCATGTCGAAGCGGTAGTGCGCGATGCGGTTGCCGTTGGGCAGCGCCGGACTGGTCGAGCCGGTGGCGTCGAGCGTGAAGGCGGCGCCTTCGGCCACCAGCGCCGGCGCCTCGAGCGCGGCCACCGGCTTCGGCTTGACGAAGAAGGAGAATTCGCTCGCACGGCCATTGCCGACCAGTCCGGACGCGTCGAACACCTCCAGCCGGCCCTGCTTGACGCCGTCGCTGTCGAAGTCGGCGGTGACGGTCGCGCCCTCCAGCCAGTCGCCGTCAGCGCCCAGCCGCCAGCGGAAGGAGAGGTCGCCGCCGTCCGGGTCGGTCGAGCCCGATGCATCGAAGCCGGTCTGCCGGCAGGCAAGCGGGGTGATCGACAGCGCGGTCTCGGGTCGCCGGTTGGGCGGGAAGGCGCGGATCGGCAGGGTGATCGCCACCGGCTGCCCGGCGGGATCGGCGCCATTGTCGGCAATGCCGGCAAACAGCGTCAGGTCGTTGGGGATCTCGCTGCCATTGGCCGCCGTCAGCGAGGCGATGCCGCCGGCCTCGCCCGGTTCGAGTGCGATCGTCTCGCGCTTCCATTCGCTCTTGCCCGACGCCGCAATCGCCTGCGAGCGGAAGCGGCCGGCAAAGGCGAGCCTGCCGCCGGCGGCATCGAAGTTCTCCACCGCCAGGCTCGACGCGCCCTCGGGCAGTTCCAGTCGAAGCTCGGCCATCTCGCGCCCGCGCGGCACCTGGAAGGTCGGCATGTAGGTGTAAAGCGACAGCCCGTCCGGGGCGCGGTTGGAGCCGTCCTCGCTGCTGACGGCGATGTCGAAGACGTTGCCGTCATTGCCGGCAAGGCCCTCGACCGCGACGATGAAGCCGCGGCGGCCGCCGGCTTCCTCCGAGCCGCTTTCGGCATCGGCGGCAAACAGCGTCAGCCAGCGGTCGTCGGCCTCCTTGTCGGCGCCGAACTCCATTGCGCCCAGCGCCTCGCCGATGACCGTCTCCTGCACCACGCCGTCATCGTCGCGCCAAAGCCGCGTCTGCGCGCCGTCGCCATAAAGGCTGAAGCGCACGTTCGTGCCGGCGCTGCCCTGCATCTCGTCATGCGCGCCGCCGGTGTCGGCGTCGAACACCCGCACATAGACCCGACCCGCATCCGCCGGCACCGAAAACCGCAACAGCTGCGAAAAGTCGTGGTCGCCCTCCTGACGAACCGCATCACTGCCAAACGTCACAAGATAAGGATGGGCGTTACCCATCTCTTGCGCACCGGCGGTCGTCGTGACGGCGCCGGCGAGCAGCAGCGCGGCCCTGTACATGTCGCGTTTTCGGAAACTGCCGGTCACAGCGAGAACTCCAGGCTGTTCGTGTTGCCGGCGACGTCTGCCAACTCGACCTCAAGCTTGACGTCGCCCTCGCTCCCACCGGAGGGGAGTTCAACGGAGCCGAGATAGGATTTGCGAGCCCTGTTATAGCGCAACACCCCCTCGCGCGCGCCGGAAGGCCCGCTGAGCCTGACCCTGGCGGTCTTTGCGAGGCCGGTGCCGTCGCGAGCCTCGATACGCATCGTGACCACCTGTCCCGTCCCGCGCTGTTCCACCGCGATCTCGTTGGCGGTCATTTCCGGGCTGAGCGAGTCACGGATCACCCGTCGTTTTTCGATGCTGACCAAGCCAACCGGATTGGTCGCCACGATCTCGATCTGGTTGGGGCCTTCGGCAAGTTCGATCGTAAAGCCGATTCCGGACACATCGGGCGTTCCGGGTTTGCCATTGACGCTGTAGCGTGTCCCGGCCTCTGCCGCGATCGCCAGGTTGAGCACAGGCTCGGCTGTCACCGCGGGCACAGGCCGGTCGAGGGCGATCACCGGCGGGCGATGGCGGATGCCGGCGTTGATGGCCTCCTCATATGCGTAGCCGGATGCCGTGGTGACGCTCAGCGCAAGTTCCTCGTCTGGCGAGAGCAGCGGGACGTTGAGCGCGAAGCGGCCTTCAGCGTCTGAATAGGTTTCCGAACGCAAGGTGCCGGCGATGTCGCGCACGGTGATGCGAGCCTGGCTGGCGGCTGTTCCCGACAGTGTGAGCTGGTCCGTCGCGGTCAGGAACCGGCCGCTCTCGTCGCGCGGCAGGCTTTCGTCATAGGCGATCTCGCGCCGCGCATCGGCCATGTAGGCGAAGGCGACGGTGCGGACCGTCTCGTTGCCGGCCACATCGCGCGCGGTCACGCTGATCTCGTTGACGCCCTCCTCGGCAGTGACGGTGAAGAAATAGCGCCCGTCTCGGTCGACATCTGCGGCAGCATTGCCGACGAACACCGCCGCTCCAGCCTCCGTTTCGCCGGAAATCGTCACCTGAGCCTCGCGCAGAACGGCGCCGCCTTGCGGTGTCCTGATGCGCAGGAAGGGCGGCAGGTCGTCGGTGCGCACCTCGAACTTGCGCGCGATGCTCATGGGGCCACGCAGACCAACCGCGTCGAGCGCCGCCACGCGCCAGAAGTAGGTGCCCGGCGGCAGGTCGAGATCATCGAGGCTGGTGCCGGAAATGCCGGTACGGCTGTCAGCCATGCGGTCGAAGCGGGGATCGTGGGCAAGCTCGAGCCAATAGGCCGACGCGTCGATGGCGAGCCAGGATAGACGGACATTACCGGTGAACAGGACGTCGCCATCCTGGGGCTGATCGAGCGTTACGCGGTCGATGACGGCGATCTTCCGGTCAGGACGTTGGCCGGTGCCGACGACCGCGCCCTCGTTGCGGCCGAGCACAAGCGTCTCGTCACCGGCGATGATCGCGACCGGCTTCACATCATAGTTGGAGAACTTCGCGCCGCTTTCGTCCTGGCTGACCCAGAAACTGCCGGAATCGATCTTGGCCTCGACATTGGGCAGGTTGACTTCGAGCCGGTTGCGGTTGCTCTCGGTGGCGAGCAGGGCATAGAAATCGCCCTCGACGAGGCTGATCTGCGCTTCCTCGCGGCGCTTGAGCGGATCGACGCGCATCCGCTGGATCACGGCCTGCGAATTGGCATTGAGCCGTAGCCGGCTTGCATCGCGGAACACCACCTGCGCGGTCGAACTCGACAGCGTGCGCAGTTTTTCCTGCTCGTTGAGGATCGCATTGAGTTCGCGTTCGCTCCAGCTGTTCTCGCTGGTTTTCTGTCCCTCCACCCAGCCTTGGCGGTCGCTCAGCCGCGCCTCGGCCTCCACGTCGCGTCGCTGCTCGCTGGTGGTCCGCGCCGCCTCGGCGCGATTGATCGACTTCGACGAGAGCGCGATGCTTTCGTGGTAGATGCCGTCGCGGTTCTCCAGAACCGCCTGATCGCGGAACTCGATCGCATTCCGGATCAGGATCGGCGCGAAGAGTTGCGCACCGGCCTCGTTAGCCTTCTGGATTTCGCCCAGCGAAGCCTCCAGCGCGGAAGCCGCCAGTTCAACCTGGGAACCGGGGAGGCGGAGCTCCTGGCCGAGAGCGATAGTGGCGATGTCGTCGATGCCGTTGAGCCGCAGGATGATCGGCCAGAGGTCCGGGTCGTCGAGATGTTGCGCTGCCAGGCTGCGCAAGCTCATTCCGGCTTCGAACCGGACGGTCACGAAACCTTCGTCCGCAGCCGGCGGGACGGGAATATCGACGATGGCTTGTGCCTGTAGCGGCGCGCACAACGCACCCGAAACGGCGACACACGCCACCAGGCGCGACAGAACGCTGGCGCACCGCAGACCCGTGCGACGATCTCTCTCAGGAGCGTCGCCGATTTTCAGGACCGGCGTAGTAATCAATCCCACCCACGCAACGCGCCGACACCACAAACCAGTATTCAGTCAACCGAATGTTAACCATATTGGCAACCCTTCGCCAATAGAATCAGCTATTTGACGATCTTCTCTTCCATTCTGTGCCAAGTTGGCACGGATTTGGCGCGTTTGACTGCAGGACGCTGGCCGATGCAATTTTCGGGTGTGGAAAGAGCCGGTGGCCGCGTCGAAGACGGAGATGGACTGTTCACCGCAACGATCTGGAGCAGCGGTCGCCGCGCACGTATCTACGGGGTCGCGCAGGAGGCAGGCGAATGGAGTTGGGGCTTTACACCTTTGGCGACGCCGGCCTCGATCCGGTCTCCGGCAGGCGTACCGATCCTGCCGAGCGCATTCGGAACCTGATTGAGGAGATCGAGCTTGCCGACCAGCTTGGCCTCGACGTCTTCGGACTTGGTGAACATCATCGGCCGGAGTACGTGGCCTCGGCTCCGGCGATCATATTGGCCGCGGCCGCGGCTCGAACCACGAACATCCGCCTCACCAGCGCGGTATCGGTCCTTTCCTCTGACGACCCGATCCGTGTTTTCCAGCAGTTCGCATCCCTCGACCTGATTTCTGGCGGCCGGGCCGAGATCATGGCGGGGCGCGGTTCCTTCATCGAGTCGTTCCCCCTGTTCGGATACGACCTCAACGATTACGACACATTGTTCGCGGAGAAGCTCGCCTTGCTCCTGCAACTGCGGGAGGACGAGAAGATCAACTGGCCCGGTAGCAAGCATACGCCACCAATCGACGGGCGCGGCGTTTATCCGCGCCCGCTCCAGGATCCGCTGCCGGTCTGGATCGCGGTCGGCGGCACGCCCAATTCGGTCGCACGGGCCGGCATGCTGGGGCTGCCATTGGCTCTCGCCATCATCGGCGGCGAGCCGCACCGTTTCGCGCCACTCTTCGAGCTCTACCGACGGGCGGCAACGCAGTCCGGTCATGACGCGAACCAACTGCCGACCAGCATCAACGTGCATGGCTTCGTCGCCGAAACGAGCGAGGAGGCTGCCGACACCTTCTATCCACCGGTGACCGAGGTCATGAACCGCATCGGGCGCGAGCGCGGCTGGTCACCGGGCGGCCGGGCCGAGTTTGATGCCTCGCGCGGGCCGCGTGGCGCGCTCTTCGTCGGCAGCCCCGCCGAGGTGACCGACAAGATCCTCGCCAATCATGAGGTCTTCGGCTTCACCCGCTTTCTGATCCAGATGGCGATCGGCGTCATGCCGCATGCGAAGCTGATGAAGGCGATCGAACTGTTTGGGACACGAGTTGCCCCGGAGGTGCGCAAGGCGGCGGCGGCCAAGGTGCCGAAGGATGGCGCGGTGTAGAAGGGCAGGGGAAAGATCTTCGTCTGGCTTCCGTACCCTCTCGCGCTTCCTGGCAGGTTGGGCAAAGGCGGGGGCATTTGCGGACCTTTGGCTGCTATCCGAGCGCAGGCGCTTCAGACAACAAGTCGAGTCAGATCAATTCTGGCAGCGATTTGTCCCGGCTGCGATCGGTCAGTCGTTTGTTCCCGCGCCTTCCGCAAACAGATGGCAACGGGCGACCGCGTTGCCCACGGCATGCGGCGGCGGAATGTCGGTAGAGCAATGCGGCATGATGAAAGGGCAGCGCGGGTGGAAATGGCAGCCCGGCGGAGGGTTGACGGGGTTCGGGATTTCGCCGGCAATGGCCTGCCGGTCCTTGCCCTCCATCTCGATGTCCGGCACCGCGTCGAGCAGCATCTTCGTGTAGGGGTGCTTGGGCTCGGCAAAAAGCTCGCGGGCCGGCGCCTCTTCGACCAGACGTCCGAGATAAAGCACCCCCACCCTCGTTGCCACGTGACGCACGACGGCGAGGTTGTGGCTGATGAAGAGGTAAGTCAGCCCGAAACGCTCCTGCAGGTCGCGCAGGAGGTTTAGCACCTGTGCTTGCACCGACACGTCGAGCGCCGAGGTTGGTTCGTCGCAGACAATGAAGGTGGGGTCGGAGGCGAGTGCGCGCGCGATCGCAATACGCTGGCGTTGGCCGCCTGAGAATTCGTGCGGGAATTTCTGGCCGTCGCGCGCGTCGAGGCCGACCAGGGTCAAGAGTTCGCCAACGCGCGCCGTGCGATCCTTGGCGTCGGGCAGCAGGTTGAACGCTTTGATCGGCTCTTCGATGATCGCCTGGACACGCCAACGCGGATTAAGGCTGGCGAACGGATCCTGAAAGATCATCTGAATCTTGCGTCGCATCCGGCGTTGGGCGTCGGCGCTCTGTTCGCCCCAGACATCGGTGCCGCCGATCGTCACCGAACCCGCTGACGGGGGCAGCAGTCCAACCGCCATTTTGGCGATGGTGGACTTGCCCGACCCCGATTCACCGACCAGCGCATAGGTCTCGCCGCGCCTGATGGCGAAGTCGACGCCGTCGACCGCGGTCAGCGAGACGCGGCCGCCACCTTCGATCATCCTGTTCAGCCACGGCTTTGACAGGTCGAAGACGCGCCGAAGACCGGAAACTTCGACGAGGGTTTCGCCTGACGGGCTCTTTGTAGGTGTCTGGACAGCTGTTGTTGGAGCGTGGACGCTCATCCGGCGGCCTCCCGAGCCTGGTCGGGCACCACTATGCCGGCGGCGCGGGCCGCGCCGACCTTTTCGGCCGGCGCACCGAGCACGGCATCGCCATCATGCAGGAAGCAGGCCGCATCGCTCGCGCCGCCCGAATAGATGCCCGGCCGCTCGCCGTGGCAGCGCTCGAACGAATAGGGACAGCGCGGATTGAAGGCGCAACCAGGAGGGATCGCACCAAGCCGGGGCATCGAGCCCGGGATTTGCGCGAGCTTTTCGTCCGGATCGCCGGCCAGTGACGGGATCGCCGACATCAGTCCGTGCGTGTACGGGTGCTGGGGTTTCTTCACCACCTCGCGCACGGGACCGATCTCGGCCAGCCTCCCCGCGTAAAGCACGCAGACTCGGTCGGCCGTCTCCGCGATGACGCCCATGTCATGGGTAATCAGCATCACGGAAGCGCCACGCTCGGCGCAGAGCCGCTTGAGGAGCGCTATGATTTGCGCCTGCACGGACACGTCGAGCGCGGTGGTAGGTTCGTCGGCGATCACCAGTTCGGGGTCGGCGCAGAGCGCCAGAGCGATGACCACCCGCTGCCGCATCCCGCCGGAGAACTGGTGTGGGTAGGACGAAAGGCGCGCGCCGGCGGCCGGGATACCGACCTCCTCGAGCAGACCCTGTGCCTTGGCGCGGGCTGCGCGCTGCGAAATGCGCTCATGGGTGAGGATCGTTTCGGTGAGCTGGTCGCCGATCCGGTAGAGCGGGTTGAGGCTGGTCAGCGGATCCTGGAAGATCATGCCGATGCGCTGGCCGCGAATACGCCGCATCTGGTCAGGCGGCAGATTGTCGATCCGCTCGCCACCGAGGCGGATTTCACCGGCAGCGACCCTGCCGGGCGGCTCCAGCAGGCCGATAATGGCCGAGCCGGTGATCGACTTGCCGGCACCGGACTCGCCGACCATGCCCAACACCTCGCCGGGCGCGATGTCGAATGACAGGTCGTCAATGGCCGTCAGCACGCCGCGGCGTGTCGGGATTTCGACCCTGAGATTGCGAACGGAAAGCGTTGGTTTCATCTGAGCTTCGGGTTGAGCGCGTCACGCAGCCAGTCACCCAGCAGGTTCACGGCGAGGGCCAGGACGGCGAGGGTGAAGCCGGGGAACATGGTGATCCACCACTCGCCGGAGAACAGGAAGTCGTTGCCGATTCGGATCAGGGTTCCGAGCGACGGCTCGGTGGGCGGCACACCGACGCCGAGGAAGGAGAGCGTCGCCTCGGTGATGATGGCTAGCGCCAGGTTGATGGTCGCAATCACCAGCACCGGGCCGAGCACGTTGGGCAGCACATGCTTGAACATGATGGTCCACGGCCTGAGCCCGATCAGCCGGGCGGCAAGAACGTATTCCTTGTTGGCCTCGACCAACACCGAGCCGCGCACGGTGCGCGCGTACTGCACCCAGAAGGAAAGTCCGATAGAGAGCACGAGGACGACAAGAACGACGTTGTCGTAGGACTGCGGACCTGCCATCGCCCGCGCAACGCCGTTGATCAGAAGCGCGATCAGGATGGCCGGGAAGGTCAGTTGCACGTCGGCGATGCGCATGATGATCGAATCGACGGCTCCGCCGAGATAGCCGGCTAGCAGCCCGAGCGTGACCCCGACTACCATGGCGAAGATGACGCTGGCGAAGCCGACCGCCAGCGAAACGCGCATGCCGTACAGAATGGTCGAAAGGATGTCGCGCCCCTGATCATCGGTGCCGAGCAGGAAGCGCCGGTCGCCGCCGTCCATCCATGCTGGAGGAAAGAAGGAATCCAGGATCGAGATGGTTGCCGGGTTGAACGGGTTGTGCGGCGCAATCAGCGGCGCGAACAGGGCGGAAAGGATCAGCGCCAGCGTGACGACCGCGGAGACGACCGTGACGGGCGAACGCTTGAACGAGTACCACAGGTCGGAATCGAAAATGCGGGCGAGCCGGCCGGGCGGCGCCTTGGGCTCTTCGGGGACCGATTTCATGACGGCCTCTTCAGCAGGAACGTTTGCCATGAGGTCAGCTCGCGGCGCCGCCGAGCCGGATGCGCGGGTCGACCGCGACATAGGCCAGGTCGACGATGAAGTTGATCGCCACGAACAGGAACGCGATCAGAAGCAGGTAGGCTGCCATGATTGGAATATCGACGTTCTGCACCGCTTGCAGGAACAAGAGTCCCATGCCAGGCCACTGGAATACTGTCTCGGTGATGATGGCGAAGGCAATGATCGAGCCGAGCTGCAAGCCCGTGATGGTGATCACCGGCACCAGGGTGTTCTTGAGCGCGTGGCCGAAATTGATGGCGCGCCGCGACAACCCGCGCGCTCGTGCGAACTTGATGTAGTCCGTCCTCAGGACCTCCAGCATCTCGCCGCGTACCAGACGCATGATCAGTGTCATCTGGAAGAGGCCAAGCGTGATGGAGGGCAGGATCAGCGACTGCAGCCCCGACTTGGTCAGGAGCCCGGTTGACCAGAATCCGCCGATGCGCACCGTCTCGCCCCGGCCGAAGGACGGCAGCCAGCCGAGGTTCACCGAGACGACAAAGATCAGCAGAATGCCGATCAGGAAGGTTGGCAGCGAGACGCCGATCAGGCTGATGGAGAGGAAGCTTCGGGCCAGAAAGGTGTTACGGTAGAGGCCGGTATAGACGCCCATTGGAACACCGACGACAAGTGCGAACAGCGCCGACACGAAGGAAAGCTCCAGCGTGGCCGGCAGGCGCGACGCGATCAGCGCTGCGACCGGCTGCTTGAACTGATACGAGATGCCGAAATCGAGCAGCACAGCCTTCTGGATGAAGCGGCTGAACTGGACCAGTACCGGATCGTTTAGCCCGAGCGCCTGGCGCAGCGCCTCGCGCTCTTGCGGAGAGGTATCGACGCCGACCAACTGGTTCACCGGATCGCCGACGAAACGGAACATGAGGAAGGAGATCAGCGCGACCACGAGCATGACGCCGAGCGCCTGCACAAGTCGCCTGATGGCGAATGCGATCATGAAAAAGTGCCCCCAAAGGCCGGGCGGAGCACCCGCACGTCAGGCGCGCGGGTGCTCGAGCATTTGCTGCTGCGTCAGTTGACGTTGGCCCAGTAGAACAGGACCTGGTTGTCAGGGCGCTGGACGATATCGATGTTCTTGCGCTTGCCCCAGACCAGCGACTGCTGGTGCATCGGGATGTGCGAGACCTCGTTCGTCATGATTGTATAGGCTTCCTTGATCAGCTGATCGCGGGTCGCGGGATCGTTCTCGACCACGATCTTGGCCGCAAGCGCGTCCACTTCCTCGCTGCAATAGCCGCCGAGGTTGAACGGTCCGCCCTTGCCGGTTTCGTCGCGGCACCCGGCGAGATTAGTGATCACGTTCCACGAGTCGAACGAGCCAGGCGTCCAGCCGAGCAGGTAGAAGTCGGTGTCGTAGCCGCCCGGCGCCAGCACCTTGGCGAAATACTGCGCCTTCGGCTGGGCGTTCAGGTTCACCGTCACGCCGATGCGCGCTAGCATCGAAACCACCGCCTGGCAGATCGCTTCGTCGTTGACGTAGCGGTCGTTCGGGCAGTCCATCGCGACCGTGAAGCCGTCCGGATAACCGGCATCGGCCAGGAGTTGCTTGGCGGCGTCCGGATCAAAGGGCAGCCGCTGGAAGTCGCCGGAATGGGCGAACAACTCGTTGGCGATGAGCAGCGGCACCGGCGTGGCAAGGTCACGCATGACGCGGGCCTTGATGGCCTCGATGTCGATCGCCTGGTAAAAGGCCTTGCGCACGTTCACGTCGCGGAACGGGTTCTTGCCCTTGACGTCGGACGTCGGAAGTTCGTCGCGGAACTGGTTGAATCCGAGATGGATCACGCGCAGTTCCGGTCCGGTCAGCGCCTCGGTATTCGGGTCCGCGTTGACGCGCGGGATGTCCTGCACGGGTACCGGGTCAACCAGATCGACGTCGCCGGCCAGAAGCGCTGCAACGCGCGTTCCATCGGCCGCGATCGGCGTGAACACGACCTCGGTCAGATTGTGTTCCGGCGTGCCCCACCAGCTTTCGTTCGGCTTGAAGATGGTCTTCACGCCAGGCTCGTGGCTGTCGATGGCGAACGGGCCGGTGCCATTGGCCTTGAACGCGGCCGGTCCGGGGTTGGTGTCACGGGCCGAGACCGGGGTCACAGCGCCTTCGGCTTCCGCCCACTCCTTGTCGAGGATGTACCAGGTATCCCACTCGTAGTGCAGGATCGGGTTCGGCGAGGTGAGCTTCACCTCCACGGTGTAGTCGTCGATCTTGGTCCAGGTCGAATCGGCCGGAATGCGCGTCTTCAGGTCCGACGTCTCGGCGCGAATGCGTTCGGCCGAGAAGATGACGTCGTCAGCGTTGAAGTCGTTGCCATTGGCAAACTTCACGCCCTCGCGCAGCTTGAAGCGCCAGGTCAGCGGATCGACGGTTTCCCAGCTCTCGGCGAGGCCAGGAATGATCTTCAGATCCTTGTCCCGTTTGGTCAGGCCTTCATAGACATTGCCGAGCATGCCCAGCGTGAACGTCTCGTTGAGCGAATAGGGGTCGAGCGCGTTGAGCGTGCCCTGAAAGGCGAAGCGCAGCGTCTCGGCCTGTGCTGTCGAACCCATCAGCAAGGCGGTTGCCGCAGCTCCGAGCACGGCCGAGCGGCCGCGCGCACGAAGGTGGCGTGTGAAAGTTACGGTGCTCATTGTGTATCGTCTCCCATTGTCGAGCATCGATCGTATTGTCGTTTTCGAATGAATGCTCTTGGCGCGCACTATTCAGAAAACGTGCACAACCTGCAAGCCATGTTGTGATATCAGACCGTCATCGCTCCGCCGGTGAGTGCGGCTTGGCCTTCAATATCGAACATCTCATGCGCGTTTTGACCATCATGTGCAGATTCTTCGCGCAAGAAGCATCGAATTTGCGTCGTGTGAACGGAGGCAGGCAAGGCCTGGATCTCAGATGTGGAGGGCATGGCCCAGCGTCCTCAACGCGCTTTCCTGCACCGCCTCGGAAAGGGTCGGATGGGCGTGAATGGTCTGCGCGATGTCCTCCAGCCGGGCGCCCATCTCGATCGCGTGCGCGAAATAGGACGACAGTTCGGAAATCTGCGCGCCTACGGCTTGAATGCCGATGACGAGATGGTTGTCGGCTCGTGCCACGATCCGTACGAAGCCGTCCTCGCGCCCGAGCGTCATCGTCCGCCCGTTGGCCTGAAACGGGAAGATCGCGCTGCGCGCGTCGATCCCCGCCTCGGCAGCTTCCTCCGGCGAGAGGCCTGCTGACACGATTTCGGGGTCAGTGAAGCACACTGACGGGATGCATTGACGATCCCAGGCGCGCCTCTTGCCGGCGACGATCTCGGCCACCATCTCCCCTTGCGCCATAGCGCGATGGGCCAGCATCGGTTCGCCGGTGACGTCGCCGATGGCGTAGACGCCGCGCATCGAGGTGCGGCAATGCTCGTCGATCGCGATATGGCGTCCGTCCATTGAGAGATCGAGTTCCTCGAGCCCCCAGCTTTCGGTCGCGGGTTTGCGGCCGACGGTGACGAGAACCTTGTCGGCACTGACGGTGTCGGATTTCCCGTCGCCGTTCGAATAGGAAAGCGTCTTCGCGCTTTCCGAATAGCGTTCGGCCTTCACGCCGGTGAGCACCGTGACGCCGAGCTTTTCCAGCCGCTTGCGGACCGGCTTGGTCAACTCCTCGTCGTAGAGCGGCAGGATGCAGTCCATCGCTTCCAGCACGGTGACCTCGGCCCCGAGCTTGGCGAATGCGGTGCCCATCTCAAGACCGATATAGCCGGCACCGACGACTGCGAGCCGTTTCGGCACGGTCGTGAGTCCGAGCGCTTCGGTCGACGAGATCACGTTGCCGCCAAAGCCGATGCCGGGAAGTTCGACCGAAGTCGATCCCGTGGCGATGACGATGTTGTCGGCTTCGATCGTCTGCATGCCGGTCTGCGTCTCGACGCGTACTGTCTTGCCGTCACGAAAGCTGGCCCAGCCGTCGACATGCTTGACGCCTGCCTTCTTTAGAAGGCCGCTGACGCCATTGGTGAGCCGGCGCACAATCCCGTCCTTCCACTCAACGGTCCTCGCAAGCTCGATCGCCGGCTTTTCAGCGCGGATGCCGAGCGCCGAGCGGCCGGCGGCGTAGTCAGCCAGCCTGGCATGTTCGTCCGCGGCGTGGATCAGCGCCTTCGACGGGATGCAGCCGACATTGAGGCAGGTGCCGCCCGGCTTCTTGGCCTCTACGATGACGGTGTCGATGCCGAGCTGTCCGGCGCGGATGGCGCAGACATAGCCACCCGGTCCAGCGCCGATCACGAGCAGTTGGCACTTGATGTCTCTCATCCCGTCATTCCTCGATGAAGATCGACGCCGGTGTTTCCAGGAGCGCCTTGATTCGCTGCACGAAGACCGCCGCATCCCAGCCGTCGATGATGCGGTGATCGAAGCTCGACGACAGGTTCATCATCCTGGTCGGCACGAACTGGGCGCCGTCCCAGACCGGCCGCACCTGCATCTTGTTGACGCCGATGATGGCCACCTCCGGATGGTTGATCACCGGCGTGGTCGCGATCCCGCCGAGTGCGCCGAGCGATGTGATGGTTATGGTCGAGCCGGACAGTTCCTCACGTGTCGCCGTGCCGTCCCGCGCCGCTTCCGCGAGACGCTGGATTTCGGCCGCGCACGACCACAGGTCGAGCGTTTCGGCATGCCTCAGCACCGGGACCACAAGGCCATTGCGCGTTTGCGTGGCGATGCCGACGTGAACGCCACCATGCTGGTGCACAACGCCGGCGTCGTCATCGTACAGCGAATTGAGGTTGGGCTGCTCGCGGATGGCGCGCACCATAGCGAGCACGAGGAATGGCATCAGGGTCAGCCGCGCCTGGTCGTCGCGCTTCTTCTTGTTGAGCGTGGCGCGCAAATCTTCCAGCGCGCCCATTTCGACCTCGTCGACATAGGTGATGTGAGGGATGCGCGATTTCGCCAGTTGCATCTTCTCGGCGATCTTGCGCCGCAAGCCGACGACCTTGAACTCGGTCACGCGGTTGTCAGGTGCGCGGCCGACGCCCTCGCGTGGGCGGTGACCGGCTTCGAGATGCAGGTCGAGATCTTCGTGGGTGATGCGCCCGGCCGGCCCGGTTCCACGCACATACCGCAGGTCGACTCCGGCTTCGCGGGCGCGCAGCCTGACCGCCGGCGAAGCGAGCGGTTTTTCGCCTTCCTTGCGCGATTGCGCCGGCAGGCTACGCTGGTCCTTGGGCGGCGGCGAGGTCTTTTCCTTCTGGTCCCGCGAAACCGGCTTTTCATCCGTTTCCGGCTTCGGCGTCGCCTTTTCAGGTTCGCGCGGCGCCGATTCCGCGCCCTTTTCCTCGGGCTCTTCGGACTTCGCCGGCTTTGCCTGTGGGGCCGCGTCACCCGCATTGCCTTCCCCGGCAACCTCGATGCGCAGCAGCGGCGCGCCGACGGCGATTTGCTCGCCGACCTCGCCGCCAAGCCACGAGACCGTGCCTTCGACGGGCGATGGGATTTCGACGGTCGCCTTGTCGGTCATGACCGCGGCCAGCACCGTATCCTCGTTGACCGGGTCGCCGACCTTGACGTGCCACTCGACGAGTTCTGCCTCGGCAATGCCCTCGCCGACATCCGGCATCTTGATGACGTGCTGGCCCATCTCAGCCCTCCATCACTTCGGCGAGTGCGGCGCCGATGCGCGCCGGGCCGGGGAAGTAGGTCCATTCCTGCGCGTGGGGGTAGGGCGTGTCCCAGCCCGTGACCCGTCGCACCGGGGCCTCCAGATGGTAGAAGCAGTGTTCCTGGACCAGCGCGCTGAGTTCGGCGCCGAAGCCCGATGTCAGCGTCGCCTCGTGTACCACGACGCAGCGGCCCGTTTTCCTGACCGATTTCGTGATCGCGTCGAGGTCGACCGGCAGCAGGGTGCGCAGGTCGATCACCTCGGCATCGATGCCGCTTTCCTCTGCCGCGGCCTCCGCCACGTAGACCATCGTGCCGTAGGCAAGAACCGTCACCGCCGAGCCTTCGCGCCGCACCACCGCCTTGCCGAGCGGTTCGGTGAAATGGCCTGCCTGGACGTCACCCAGCGGATGTTTCGACCAGGGGATGATCGGCTTGTCGTGATGCCCGTCGAAGGGCCCGTTGTAGAGCCGCTTGGGTTCGAGGAAGATCACGGGGTTGTCGTCCTCGATCGAGGCAATCAACAGGCCCTTCGCGTCGATCGGATTGGACGGCACAACTACCTTCAGTCCGGATACATGCGTGAAAAGCGCTTCCGGGCTCTGGCTGTGGGTCTGGCCGCCGAAGATGCCGCCGCCGGTCGGCATGCGGATGGTGAGCGGGCAGGTGAAGTCACCCGCCGAGCGGTGCCGGATCCGCGCCGCTTCCGAAACGATCTGGTCGTATGCAGGGTAGACATAGTCGGCGAACTGGATCTCGACGCACGGACGCAGCCCGTAGGCGGCCATGCCGATCGCCGTGCCGACGATGCCGCATTCGCTGATCGGGCTGTCGAAACAGCGTTCGCGTCCGAAGCGCTCCTGCAGGCCCTGCGTGCAACGGAAGACTCCGCCGAAATAGCCGACATCCTCACCGAACACGACCACATCGTCGTCGCGTTCCATCGCGACCATGTGGGCGTCGCGGATCGCCTCGATCATCGTCATGCGCGGCATCTCAGTACCCCGCTTCCTGGCGCTGGCGCCTGAGATGCGGCGGCATCTTGTCGTAGACGTCCTCGAAGATGTCCCGCGGCGAGGCCTTCGGGCCGGAGTGCAGCGTGCCGAAGGCTTCAGCCTCCTTCTGGGCGGCGAGCACTTCGGCGTCGATCTCGGCCTCGGCCTGCTTGTGGCGCTCCGGCGACCATTCGCCGACCGCGACGAGATGGTTCTTCAGCCGTTCGACCGGATCGCCGAGCGGCCAGGCATCCGACTCTTCCTTGGGCCGGTAGGCCGAAGGGTCGTCGGATGTCGAATGCGCCGCGGCACGGTAGGTGACATGCTCGATCAGCACTGGGCCGAGATTTCGGCGCGCCCGCTCGATCGCCCACCTCGCCACCGCATGCACGGCGAGATAGTCGTTGCCGTCGACGCGAAGCGAAGGAATGCCGAAACCGTGGCCGCGCGCGGCGAAGGTGCCGGAGCCGCCACGCGCGATTCCCTGGAACGTGGAGATCGCCCACTGGTTGTTGACGATGTTGAGCACGACGGGCGCCTTGTAGGTCGAGGCAAAGACCAGGCCCGCGTGGAAGTCGCTTTCGGCCGTCGAGCCGTCGCCGATCCAGGCGGCGGCGATGCGCGTGTCGTTCTTGATCGCCGAGGCCATCGCCCAGCCGACCGCTTGCGGGAACTGCGTCGCCAGATTGCCCGAGATCGAGAAGAATCCGAATTTCTTGGACGAATACATGACCGGCAACTGCCGGCCCTTGTTGGGATCGCGCGTGTTCGAATAGATCTGACACATCATGTCGACCATCGGATAGCCGCCGGCGATCAGCAGGCCTTGCTGGCGATAGGTCGGAAAGTTCATGTCGCCGTCTTCCATCGCCTTGCGGAACGCGCAGGCAATTGCCTCCTCGCCGAGGCATTGCATGTAGAACGACGTCTTGCCCTGCCGTTGCGCAGTCAGCATGCGGCGGTCGAAGGCGCGCACCCGCATCATGTCACGCAGTCCCGACAGCACCTCCTCGTTGGTCAGCGTCCCCGCCCACGGCCCCACCGCCTCGCCCTTGCGGTTGAGCACGCGGATGATCGAATAGGCCATGTCGCGGATATCTTCAGGTGGCACGTCGACCGGCGGGCGGTCCACACTGCCGGCCTTCGGAATCTTCACGTTGGAAAAGTCCGGCTTGCCTCCGGGCCGCACCTCCGGCTCGGGTACGTTGAGACGAAGCGGCGAATGGTCGGCCATGCTTTGGGCTCCCGATGGACTGGGGAGGGTCGCCGGGCATTCTTGTTGTTCTTACCGCCGCTGGCGCCATCCTCCCTCGCGAGCGATCATCCACCTTCGGCGCCCTTTCGCAAGGGGAAGATCGCCGCTCCGGTCCTGCGGCGCAAAGTTCGCAACAAGGGTTCGGCGGGAGGGCGGAACGCGAAATTTTCCGAAATTTCAGCGCGGTGCGAAGGCTGTTCTCTTGCGCGGCTAACGGATGGCGTTCCCCTAGACGAAGCTGCGAACGGTCTCCTCGTCGATGACGGCGAGTTCCCGGCGGTCCGATGGCAGCGGCACGTAGGCGACCGTCAGCGCACCGTCCCGCAGCGTGCAGAGCGCGAAGGAGGCGCCGGCGACGAAGCGCAGGCCATCGTTGTGCAAAATGTCGTTGGCGTTGTAGAGCCCGGTTGTAGTGACGACCGGCACGCCGTTCCAGATCGAGACCCGGTCATAGTGAACGTGGCCGGTCAGGATGCCGGCCACCTTGTGACCGTGGATCGCATCGGCGAGGCTTTCGCTGTCTTGCGGGCCGATGGTTTCCCAGCCATGGCCGATCCCTTGCCCGATCCAGGGGGCGTGATGCATGACGATCACCTTCGTCCGTCTGGGATGCCGCGCGAGAGCTTCGCCGAGGAAGGCAAACTGCGGCTGGCAAAGCGCGCCGGCGACCTTTCCGGCAACGCTGGTGTCGAGCGCGATGACATGGGCGTCGCCGAAGACATGATCGTGACAGTACGGCGCTTCGAGATCCCGTTCGCGATCGAGCATGCCCGCATAAAAGCGCTGCCGGGTGTCGTGGTTGCCGAGCGCATGGACGACCGGAAGTCCGCTTTCGCCCAAGACCTCGCGCGCGAGCCGGTAACTGTCGATATCGCCCCGGTCGGCGATATCCCCGCTCAGCGCGATGAAGTCAGGGAGCGGCCTGATCGCACCGATCATCGAAACGGCCTTGCGCAGCCTGTCGGCATTGCCCGCGCACGGGTGGTCCGCAGACCCTCCCGGGGGGACCAGATGCAGGTCCGTGAGATGCACGAAGGTCGTGGCGTCGCTCATGGATTTGGGGTCTCTTCGAAGTCTTCGTGTGCTGCCGTCGGAGAAGCCGGAACGATGGCGCAAGCGCCGTCGCCAGCGCAAGCACAATCCTCTCTGGAAAGCATGCTTTCAGTCTCGGCGTTGGTGGCCTGCCAGGCCCTGTCCGACCCGGTTCGCGCAATTCTTTGGGCGATTTCAGAGTTTTAGTCTGGCTAAAATTTTCCTTGACTCGTTCGATCTCTGGAGTCATCGTTTTTACAAATACTAAAACGATCGGGGAAGGCTTTGGACGAGCAGGTCGAACTCGGGGAACTGGAGGCGGCGGGTCACCATCCGCTTGGCGAGCGGCTCAGGAGCCGCCGGCGCAGCCTCGGCCTGACGCTGAAGGAAGTCGCCGATGCGGCGGGACTTTCCGTCGGCTTCATTTCCCAGATCGAACGCGGCATCACCACGCCGTCGCTGTCATCCCTCGTGTCGGTGGCCCGGGTGCTGGAAGTCCACGTTTCCGAATTTCTCTCGCAGCCGCGGCTGACGGTGCCGACGACCAGGCATGACCAGCGGCCGCACTACGCGGTCGGCAGCAACTCGCTTGTCTACGAACGCCTGTCGGCGTCCTTCCCCGGCAACGTTTTGCGCAGCGTGATCATCCACGAGCCTCCCGGCTATCGTTCAGAGCCGATCGCGCATGAGGGCGAGGAGATTTTTTACGTCCTGGAGGGCGGGATCACAGTGGAAGTGGAAGGCGAGGTTCACATTCTGGAAGCAGGGGATTCGATCCACTTCCCTTCGACCGATGTCCACTCCTCCTGGAACCATACCGGCGCGCCGTCGACCATCCTGCATACCTGCACGATGGATGTCTTCGGTGATGAACCGGGCTCGGCGGCGCACAGCGTCGTCCCCGCGGTCCGCAAGAAGGGCGGCCGCAAGACTTCGGCAGAAAACAAGGTCAAACAATAGGGGAACCACGATGACCAGTATCACCAGGACTCTCGCGGCAGCGCTTCTCGCCGCATCGACCCTAGGCTCCGCCGCGCTCGCCCCGGCATTCGCCGAAACCGTCCTCCGTCTCGACGAGGTCGCCGTCGGCGAACTCGATCCCGGCAAGGCCTCGGACTATGCCGACTCCATCCTGATGTTCAACATATACGACACCCTCGTCATCCCGGTTCAGGGCGGTCCGGGCTACGCGCCGCATCTGGCCGAGAGTTGGGAAGCCGACGGCAGCGATTTCGTTTTCAAGCTGCGCTCTGACGTGAAGTTCCATAGCGGCAACCCGCTGACAGCCGAAGACGTCGTCTTTTCCTTCGATCGCATGAAGGCGCTTGGTCAGGGCCTGTCCTACCTGTTCAAGAACGTTGACGCTGCGGAAGCCGTCGACGGGCAGACGGTGCGCTTCAAGCTGTCGCAGCCCTATTCGCCGTTCATCGCCTCGCTGGTTCGCCTGCCGATCGTCGACAAGAAGCTGGTGATGGAGAACCTCGGTGAAGGCGAGGGCGAGATGAAGGATTGGGGTCAGGCCTTCCTGTCAGGCAATGCAGCCAGCACCGGCGCCTACAAGGTGGTCTCCCACAATCCGCAGGAAGAGACGGTGATGGCGAAGAACCCCGACTACTTCCTCGGTGTCCCGGACGCCGCCCCCGACACGGTGCGCCTGCGCTACGGGCTGGAAGCAGCCACCGTGCGCACGCTGATCGCCCAGGGCGAGCACGACATCTCCTCGCAGTGGCTGCCGCCGGAGGTGCTGAAGTCGCTTGCCGCCGATGGCGCGCAGATCCTGAAGGAAAGCGGCGGCGGCGCCTTCTACATCAAGATGAACACCACCAAGCCGCCGCTTGATGACGTCAACTGCCGCATGGCTTTGTCGAAGGCCTACGACTATGCCGCCGGCGTCAAGATGGTCGCTGTCACTGACGATGTCGCCCAGGGCTCGGCCTCGACCGGCGCGATCCCGGTCGGCATGTTCGGCTCCAACCCGGCCTCCGAAACGCTGTCGCGCGACCTCGAGGCGGCGAAGCAGTATCTGGCCGACTGCAAATACGCGCCGGAGGACTTCAACCTCGAGATTTCCTGGATCGGCGAGGTTCCGCTCGAGGAGCGCTACGCTCTCTTGATGCAGGCCAATTTCGCCGAACTCGGGATCAAGTCCGAGATCAAGAAGCTGCCCTGGGCGCTGTTCACCGAGCAGGTCACCAAGCCGGAGAACACGCCCAACATCTCGCAGGTCTTCGTCAACGCAGTGACCGGCGACCCCGACACGCTGCTTTACGCCATGTACCATTCCACGGCCGCCGGAACTTGGCAGTCGCCGGAATATCTCGATGATGAGGCGGTGGACGCAGCCCTTGACAAGGGTCGTACAGAAACCAGCGACGAGGGACGCGAGGCAGCCTATTCGGCCCTGAACGATCGCCTGATGGAGATCGCGCCGTCGATCTACGCCTATGACCGCCAGTCGCTGTTCGCCGCGTCGAACCGCTTCAAGGCGCCGGCGCTGTCCGATCCCGACAAGGCGTTCGGGCTTGACGGTTTCGGCTTCACCTTCCGGCTCATGGAAATGACCGGCGAGTAACGCTCGCCGGGCATCGGCCGGCGGCACCAGCCGCCGGCCGCAAATCGAAACCAAGGTCGCGCATCATGCCGCCTGTCATCCGCCTCCTCGCGAAGCGGCTGGGAACCTCATTGATCGTACTGGTTGGGGTTTCTATGCTGATCTTCACCATCGCCCGGGTCATCCCCGGCGATCCGGCGCGCATCGCGCTAGGCCCGAGCGCGTCGCCCGAGCAGGTGCAGGCGCTGCGTGACCGGCTGCATCTCGACGAGTCGCTGCCGGTGCAATACGGCTATTTCCTTCGTGATCTGTCGCGTGGCGACCTGGGCGTCTCGCTTTACACCAACCGCCCGGTGACGACCGACATTGCCCAGTTCCTGCCCGCAACGCTCGAACTCATCGTCGTCGCCGGCCTCATGATGATCCTGATAGGCCTGCCGCTCGGCGTGATCGCCGCACGTTACCGCGGCTCATGGGCGGATCATGCGGTGCGCGTCTTCACGCTGCTCGGCGTGTCGGCTCCCAGCTTTGTCTGGGCCGTCATCCTGATGCTGATCTTTGCCTTCTACCTGCCGCTGTTCCCGATCGCGGGACGCATCGCCGACAGCTATGCGATCCCCTCGGTCACCGGCTTCCTGATGGTCGACACGCTGCTCGCCGGCAATCTTCGCGCCTTCGCAAATGCGGCCTGGCACATCGTGCTGCCCGCCTTCGCGCTGGCACTTTCGGGCATAGGCCAGGCGGCGCGGCTGACGCGTTCCAACATGGTCGAGACCTACGACCGGCCGTTCATCGAGATGGCGCAATCCTATGGCTTCCCGGAACGTCGGATCGCCAACCGCTACGCCTTCCGGCCCTCGCTGATTCCGTCGCTGACCATTATCGGCCTCGATTTCGCGGCCATGCTCGGCAACGCCTTCCTGGTAGAGGCCGTCTTCGCCTGGCCGGGCCTGTCGCGCTACGGTGTCGCCGTCATCCTGCGCAAGGATCTCAACGCTATTGTCGGCACGGTATTGATCATCTCGGCGATGTTCCTGATCGTGAATATCGTCGTCGACCTCCTGATCGCCTTCATCAATCCGCGCATCCGCTACTCGCAGAGGGCGTCATGAGACGATCGCTCTTCATCCTCCTGCGCAACCCCCTGTCGCTCACGGGCGTCATCCTCATCACGCTTGTCGTCGTCAGTGCGGTCTTTGCCGATTTCATCGCGCCCTTCCCTGAGCACGCCGGTGCGGTCGTCGACTTCGCAAATTTCAACAAGGCGCCCGAATGGCCTTATTTGTTCGGCACCGATCTGGTCGGCCGCGATCTCTTCTCGCGCATCCTCTACGCCTATCGCATCTCGCTCGTGCTCGGCATCGTGGTGCTTGCCATCGCCGTGCCAATCGGCGTCACCATCGGGCTGGTGGCCGGCTATCTCGGCGGCTGGACCGAATACGTGCTGATGCGCATCACAGACGTCTTCCTGTCTATTCCGCCGCTGGTCCTCGCCATGTCCATGATGGGCCTCCTGGAGCCGACGCTCACCAATGGCATGCTCGCCGTCACCGCCATGTGGTGGCCCTGGTACACCCGCCTCGTCTACAATCTGACGCGGGCCGAGAAGGAGGAGGGTTACGTGCTCGCCGCCGAGGTAATCGGCGCCTCGAAGCCGCACATCATCTTCCGCGAGATATTGCCCAATTGCGTGCCCTCGATCGTCACCAAGATGACGCTCGACCTCGGCTTCGTCATCCTGATCGCCTCGTCGCTCTCCTTCCTCGGCCTTGGTGTGCAGCCGCCCACGCCCGATCTCGGCTCGATGGTCGCCGACGGCGCGAAATACCTGCCCGATTCCTGGTGGCTGACCGTCTTCCCGGGTCTCGCGATCCTGGTCGCCGTCTTCGGCTTCAACCTGCTCGGCGACGCGCTGCGCGACATATTGGGGGTCGACCAATGACCGCCACGACCCTGCGTATCGCCGACCTGCGTCTCGGCTTCAGGACCTGGGCCGGCATGGCCGAGGTGCTGCACGGTATTTCGCTGCACATCGACAAGGGCGAGCGTGTCGCGCTTGTCGGCGAATCCGGTTCCGGCAAGTCGGTCACCGCGCGTATCATCCTCGGCCTGTTGCAGCAGTTGAGGAGCGCACGCATCTCCGGCACCCTTGAGTTCGAGGGCACCGACCTCGACCGCCTGCCCGATGCCGAGCGGCACCGGCTGCGCGGCACGAAGATGTCGATGATCTTCCAGGACCCGACATCGTCGCTCAACCCGGTCTACCGGATCGGAACCCAGTTCCACGAGGTGCTGAAGCGTGCCGAGCCGGGGATCACCGAGGCAGAATCGCGCGCGAAGGCAGTTGCCCGGCTGGCCGATGTCGCGATCCCAGACCCGGAGCGGGCACTCGAATCCTACTCCTTCCAGCTCTCTGGCGGCATGAACCAGCGTGTCATGATCGCCATGGCACTCGCTAACGAGCCCTCGCTGCTGATCGCCGACGAGCCCGGCACCGCGCTCGACGTCACCGTGCAGGCGCAGACGCTGAAGCTGATGCGAGACCTCGTCGAGGAACATCACACCTCGGTGCTGTTCATCTCGCACAATCTCGGTGTGGTGCGCGAATTCGCCGACCGCGTCTACGTCATTTACAAGGGCCGGATCGTCGAGCAAGCAACGGCCGAGGGCCTTTTTGCCGACCCGCGCCATCCTTATACCCGCGCCCTGCTTTCGGCGGTGCCGCGCATCACGGGCGGCGGCATTCCGGAGATCGAGGACGTGTCGGAGGACTATTTCCAGCCGCTCGTCGTCCACGAAGGCTGCGGCGAGCCGGGGGAGGCACGGCCGTGACCCACCTGCTCTCCCTGCGCAACGTCTCCAAGGTCTTTTCGCTCGGCACCCGCGAGGTCCGCGCCGTCGACGACGTCTCGCTCGACGTCGAGGAAGGCGAATGTCTGGCGATCGTCGGCGAAAGCGGTTCCGGCAAGTCGACCATCGCCAATATGATCCTCGGCATCTATCCGCCGTCGATGGGTTCGATCTCGTGGCGGGGCGACATCCTGCCCGAGCGCCGCGAACTGCGGCACCGGCGCGCGATCCAGCTTGTGCAGCAGAACCCGCTCTCCTCGCTCAACCCGCGCCGCTCGGTCGGCGCCTCGCTCAGGCTGGCGCTCGACGTGCACGGGATCGGCGACCGCCCCCATCGCCGTGACCGCGTCGGACGCTTGCTTGAGGAGGTCGGCCTGCCTGCCGATTTCATCTCGCGCTCGCCCGCCGCCCTGTCAGGTGGCCAGCGCCAGCGCGTGGCGATCGCCCGGGCGCTCGCCTGCGAGTCCGATCTGGTCGTACTCGACGAGCCGACCTCGGCGCTCGACGTCCTCGTGCAGGCCCGTGTCCTGAAGCTGCTCGCCGAACTGCGCCAGAAGCGCAACCTCACCTACGTCTTCATCACCCACGATTTGTCGGTGGTGCGCAACATCGCCGACCGCGTCGCCGTCTTCGAAAAGGGCCGGCTGCTCGAACTGAGCCCGACCGAGATCATCTTTGCCGATCCGCAGCACCCCTACACCCGCCGCCTCATTGGCGCGGTGCCGGTCGTCACCGGCGAGGAAGTGGCGTTGCGCGACCGCCTCATGGAGAACGAGAATGCAGGTGCCTGACTATTCGCAATTCCTCGACGCGGCCGCGTGCGCCGACCAGCCGAAGGCATCGTTCGACGCGCTCTGCGCCCTGACGAACGACGTGGTCGGGGTGAAGCTTTTCACCATCATGACGCATGACGCCAAAAACGGTGTGGCCGGCCGCATCTATTCCAACATGCCGGAGGCCTACCCGGTCTCGGGCACCAAGCCCGCCAACGAGACCGACTGGTCGCGACAGGTGATCGGCGAAAAGAAGACCTTCGTCGCCAACGACATCGACGGCATCCGCGCCGTCTTCGACGATCACGAACTGATCCGCTCGCTTGGCTGCGAAAGCGTCATCAACGTGCCGATCATCATCGATGGCAAGGTCGCGGGCACGATCAACTGTCTGCATGAGGCGGGCTTCTATACCGAGCAGCGGGTCGAGGCCGCGGAGGCGCTGAAGCTTCCGGGTATGATCTGCCTGCTGCTCAACGAACGCGTTCAAACCACGGGAGCCTGACATGGCCGACACCACCATCCGCGTTACCACCGATGTCGGCGGCACCTTCACCGACCTGGTCTGCTTCGAGACCGACCACAAAACCGGCGAATCCTGCATCGTCACGGCGAAGTCGGACACCACCCCGCCGAATTTCGAGGAAGGCGTTCTGAACGTCATCGCCAAGGCCGGCATCGACCCCGCTGCGATCGATTTCCTCGCCCACGGCACCACGGTGGTCATCAACGCGCTGACCGAGCGCAAGGGCGTCAAGGTGGGGCTGATCACGACCGAAGGCTTCCGCGACACGCTCGAGATCGCGCGCGGCAACCGGCCCGACTTCTTCAACCTGCATTACGAGAAGCCGAAGCCCTTCGTGCCCCGCTACCTGCGTCGCGAACTGCCCGGCCGGGTCAACTACAAGGGCGAGGAAATGAAGCCGCTCGACCTTTCGGGTCTTGCCGCGATCCTTGACGATTTCCGCAAGGATGGTGTGGAGGCAGTCGCGATCAGCTTCCTGCATTCCTACGCCAATCCATCGCACGAGCAGGCCGCACTTGCCGAGGTCGGCAAGCTCTGGCCAGAGGTGGCCGTGGTCTCATCGCATCAGATCACCCGCGAATGGCGTGAATACGAGCGCACCAACACGGCAGTGCTCTCGGCCTATGTGCAGCCAACGGCCGAGCGCTACCTGTCGCGCCTGGCCGGCGGGCTGAAGGACAAGGGGTTGAAGGGCAGTCCCTACATCATGCAGTCCAATTGCGGGGTGGATTCGCTCGAAAGTGTCTCCCGCATCCCGATCACCATGGTCGAGTCCGGGCCGGCGTCCGGCTTCTGGGGCGCGGCCGAACTCGGCAAGCTGATCGGCGAACCCAACGTGCTGGCGCTCGACATCGGCGGTACCACGGCCAAGTGCTCGCTGATCGAGGACGGCCAAGTCAAGATCATGACCGACTACTGGATCGAGCGCGACCGCACCTCTGCCGGCTATCCGATCATGGTGCCTGTGGTCGATCTGGTCGAGATCGGCAATGGCGGCGGCTCGATCGCCTGGGTCGACGATTTCGGCAAGCTGCATGTCGGCCCGCAGTCCGCCGGCGCCATGCCAGGCCCGGCCGCTTATGGCCGCGGCGGCGACAATGCCACCACGACCGACGCCAATCTCTGGCTCGGCCGCATCAACCGCGACTATTTCTGCGGCGGCGAGGTGGTGGCCGACATGGCAGCGGCGGAGAAGGCGATCCGCGCTGTCGGCGACAAGCTCGGGGTCGACGCCGACGAGGCAGCGCGCGGCATCATCCGCATCGCCAACGCCAACATGGTCAACGCGCTCAAGCTGGTGTCGCTCAACCGTGGCCATGACCCGCGTGAATTCACCCTCGTCGCCTTTGGTGGCGGCGGCGCCATGCATGCCGTCGCTCTCGGGCAGGAACTCGGCGTCAGCAAGGTCGTCGTCCCGGCGGGTGCCCCGGTCTTTTCCGCCTGGGGCATGATGATGTCGGACCTGCGGCGCGACTATTTCGTCACCCGGCTCGCCGAACTGAAGCCCGGCTCCGCCGCCGTGATCGAGAACCTCTTCACCGAGACAGAGGATCGCGCCCGTCGCCAGTTCGCCGAGGAGGGCGTGGCGGCCGATAAGGTGAAGTTCCTGCGCTACGGCAAGTTCCGCTATCAGAATCAGGAGCACACGACCGAGGTGCTGCTCGACCAGGGCGCCGTCACCGACGACCGTCTCTCCGGCATCGAGGCGGCGTTCCACGAGACCTACGAGCGCGAATACACCTACCGTCTCGACGCGCCCGTGGAACTCGTCGGCATCCACCTCGTCGCCTCCGCCGAGGTCGGCAAGCTGACCATGAAGGAGCGTCCGGAGACGGATGACGAGGCCGATACCGCGCTGAAGGGCAGCCGCAAGGTCGATTTTGCGCTCGAAGGTGTCCACGAAGCCGCGATCTATGACGGTACCAGGCTAGAACCCGGCATGAAGTTTTCCGGCCCGGCGATTGTCGAGGATCCCGGCACCACCGTCGTCATCCATCCTGGCAATGCCGTGGAGATCGACGGCTACGGCAACATCCACATCACGCTTTCGAAGTGAGGAGGAACGAGATGGCCAACGCGTCCAACGACCCGATCACGCTCGAAATCATCCAGAGTTCGCTGCAGGCGACGGCCGACGAGATGTTCGCGGTAATGAAGAAGACCGCGATGAGCTCGATCATCTACGAGGTGCTCGACATGGGCACCGGCATCACCGACGCCAAGGGTGCGCTTGCCTCCTCTGGAGCCGGCATTCCGGCCTTCATCGGCGTGCTCGACAAGGCGGTGAAGGTGATCGTGGAGAAGTTCTCCAGGGAAGGCGACATCGAGCCGGGCGACGTCTTCGCCACCAACGATCCCTACTACGGCGGGGTCACCCATCTGAACGACATCGTCGTCGCCATGCCGGTCTTCGCAGGCGGCCGCATCATCGCCTGGACCGCCAACATCGCCCACAACTCGGACGTGGGCGGCATGGCGCCGGGCTCGTTGACGGGCGAGGCGACCGAGATTTTTCAGGAAGGCTTGCGCCTGCCGGCGATCAAGGTGATCTCGAAGGGCGAGACGATCCGCCCGGTGATGGACATCATCAAGGTCAACTCACGCATGCCCGACGTGCTCGAAGGGGACGTGTGGGCGGCGATCGCCTCTGTGCGCATCGGAACCAGGCGCCTGCAGGAGATCGCCGAGAAATACGGCGTCGAGACCTTCGAGAACGCCATGGCCTCGTTCATGGATTTCGGCGAACAGGTATCGCTCAAGGAGCTCGCCAACCTGCCCAAGGGCACCTTCGAGCTCTCCGAGGAGCAGGATGACGGGCGTTTCTTCAACGTGAAGATCACGATCGCCGACGATGCGTTCACGGTCGACCTGCGCGACAATCCCGACCAGTCGAACAATCCGGTCAACACCAGCCGCGACGGCGTCATGGTCGCCGCGCAGATGATCTTCAAGTCGCTGACCGATCCCTATTCGCCGGCCAATGAAGGTTCGTTCCGGCCGATCCGGCTGCTCACCCGCGAGGGCTCCGTCTTCCATGCGAAGGAACCGGCGCCGATCGGCTTTTATTACGAGATCGAGCTCCGGGTATACGACATCATGTGGCGCTGCCTGGCGCCGCACATGCCCGAGCGCCTGGCGTCCGGCCACTTCGCCTCCGTGTGCGGCACCTTCATCGGCGGCATCCACCCCGACACCGGCCGGCAGTACACCATCATAGAGCCGCAGCTCGGCGGCTGGGGCGCAAGCCGCGGCCGCGATGGCAACTCCGCCATCTTCTGCGGCTTCCACGGCGAGACCTACAATTGCCCGGCCGAGGTCAACGAGGCCCGCAACGGCCTCTACGTCGACCGCATGGAGCTCAACATCGAACCCGGCGGCGAGGGCAAATATCGCGGCGGCCGCGGCATCGTCATGGATTACCGGGTGCGCGCCGACAACGGTTTTCTGACCGCCGGCTACACCCGCTCGCGTTTCCCGCCCTGGTCGCTCGATGGCGGCATGGAAGGTTCGCCCAACTATGTCGAAGTGATCCGCAAGGACGGCTCGACGGAAAAATTCTCTTTCGTCTCCGGCCTTACCACACACACCGACGATGTCATCCGGGTCGTCACCGGCAATGGCGGCGGTATCGGCGATCCGAAGCAGCGCGACCCGGAAGCGGTCGCCGCCGACGTGAAGAACGGCCTGATCACGCCTGAACGCGCGCGTGAAATCTACGGCTACTCAGGCTGAGCCATTTCGAGGAGGATGAGATGACGGAAAAACCCCTGAAGATCATGTATTTCAGCCCGATCGCGGGCGACGAGGCGCATGACGCAATCTTTGCCGACATGGCGCGCGACAACAAGCTGCCCGGCACCGAGGTGCATGTGACCTCGCTGCCGGCAAGCGAAGGCGGCTTCACCCATATCGAGTTCCGCTCCTACGAAGCGATGGTGACGCGCGGCATCGTCCGCGCCGCCCGCGCCGCTGCGCGGGAGGGCTTCGACGCTTTCGCCATCGGCTGCTTCTACGACACTGCGTTGCACGACGCCCGCGAGGTTTCCGGCGACATGATCGTGACCGCTCCTTGCGTTGCTTCCTGCGAGATCGCGGCCAGCCTGTCGAACCGCTTCGGCGTCATCGTCGGCCGCCGCAAATGGGTCCACCAGATGCAGTCGACCGTGCACGAGCACGGCCACCGTGACCGCCTTGCCGGTTTCTATCATGTCGAACTTGGCGTGAACGAGTTCCAGGCCGATCACGCCGAGACCGGCCGCCGCCTGATCGAGGCCGGCCGCAAGGCGGTCGAGGAAGATTTCGCCGAGGCGCTGATCCTTGGCTGCACCATGGAGGTCGGTTTCTACCAGGAGGTCGAGCGCCGCCTCGGCGTGCCGGTCATAGATCCTTCGATCGCCGCTTTGAAGCGCGCCGAATATGCCGCGATCCTCAAGCGCCAATGCGGCTGGAAGCCGTCGCGCAAATGGTCCTGCGAGGCGCCTTCCGAGGAAGAGATGGCGCGTTTCGGCGGCTTCGACGACGGCGAGGCCTTCGGCACCCGCGTCATCGTTCCGGCCGACGAAGCCGGACCTGCCCGCCGCGCCGCGTAAGCGACAACGAACAGACGGAACCGAGAATGTCCACACAGACCGCCGACCGACTGACCCGCCTGCGGGCAGCCATGAAGGAGGAGGGCGCCGACCTCGTCGCGATCGCCCCCGGCTCGCATATGGACTGGCTGGTGGGCTTCCATCCCCATCCCGACGAGCGGCCTTGCCTGCTCCTGGTCGGCCGGGAGCGCGAAGCCTTTCTGATGCCGGTGCTCAATGCCGAGGGAACGCGCGAGGAGACAGACATCGCCTTCCACAACTGGGCCGACGCCGACGGCCCCGACGCGGCTCTTGCGGCCGCGCTGGAAGACGTCGGTGGGCGCGAGGCCAGGAACGTCGTCCTCGACGAGACCATGCGCGCCGATTTCGCCCTGCTCCTGCTGGGTGCCCTGCCGGATGCGGCTCACGCCTTCACCGACAGGACGCTCGGACGGCTGCGCATGAGGAAGGACGCCGGCGAGATCGAGAAGCTGAAGATGAACGCAGCGATCGCCGACCGCGCCATGCAGAAGGCCTTCGCGACCATCCGGCCCGGCATGACCGAGAAGGAGCTTGCGCAGGAGATCAAGGACCATTTCGGTTCCGAGGGCGCCGTGCCCGCGTTCTGGATCGTCGGCGGCGGCCCCAACGGCGCCTTCCCGCACCACCAGACCGGCGAGCGCAAACTCGGCGAGGGTGACGCCATCGTCATCGACATTGGCGCCCGCAAGGCGGGCTTTCCGAGCGACATCACCCGCATGGCCGCTGTCGGCCGGCCGCCGGAAGGCTACGGACAAATCCACACGATCGTGGAGAACGCCGTTCAGGCGGCGATGAAGGCGGCCCGCCCCGGTGTCCGGGCCAAGGAGGTCGATGCGGCCGCGCGCAAGGTGATCGCCGACGCCGGCTATGGCGACTATTTCGTCCACCGCACCGGCCACGGCATGGGCATCGACGGACATGAGCCGCCCTACATCACCGCCACCTCAGACACGGTGCTGGAAGAGGGCATGGTGTTTTCGATCGAGCCCGGCATCTACCTTCCCGGCCGCTTCGGCATCCGGCTCGAAGAGATCGTGGTCCTGCGCGAAGACGGCCCAGAAGTCTTGTCATCGCTGCCGCGCGACCTGCACGTCGCGGCGGGGTGACCGGCAAGGCAAACCCGACCGCATCGAACGACCCAACGAAGGAAACCCCATGCCGCGTGCCTGGCGAATCCACGACTATTCAGGCTACCAGGGCCTCAGGCTGGAGGACGAGCCGCTCGAGGAGCCGGGCGCCGGCGAGATCAGGCTCAAGGTCGAGGCCTTCGCCCTGAACTGGGGCGATCAGGACCTGATGAAGGACAATTATTCCTTCAGCTTCCGACACTTTCCCGCCCGCGTCGGCATCGAGGCGGCCGGTGTCATCGACGCCGTTGGTCCCGGTGTCGAAGCGTTTGACGTCGGCGAGCGGGTTTCGACGCTGCCCTATTTCTATTACGACCGCGGCGCCAGCACAGAGTCGCTGGTGATCGACACCCGCTACGTCGCCAAGGCGCCGCCGAACCTCTCCCCGGTCGAATGCGCGTCGATCTGGATGCAGTACCTCACCGCTTGGTTCCCGCTTGCCGAGGTGACGCCGGTCGGGCCGGGCAGCCACGTGCTGGTCACCGCGGCGACTGGCACAGCGGGCGCGGCCGCGCTGGAAATCGGCCGGGCACGCGGCGCGACCATGATCGGCACGACGCGCTTCGAGAGGAATGTCGACTATCTGAAGCGGATGGGCGCCGACCATGTGATCGTTTCGGGCCGCGACGACGTGGCCGGAATGATCGAGGATGTGACCGGCGGCAAGGGGATCGACGTGGCCTTCGATCCGGTCGGCGCCGGACTGATCTCGCGATACAGTCCCGCGCTGGCGCGCAATGCCCGCATCTATTTCTACGGCACGCTCGACAAGCAGTGGCCGGCGCTGCCCTTCGTCGACATGTTCCAGACGAACGCGGTGTTCCAGCCCTATTCGGTATTCAACTACGTCGAGGACGAGGCGGCCTGCGCCCGGGGTCGTGAAGCTGTCTACGGAATGCTCCGCGACGGGGTGATCCGTCCGCAGATCGATCGCGTCTACCCTATGGAAAAATATGTGGAGGCTTTCGATTATCTCAGCCAGCCGCGCAGCACGCACGGCAAGGTGATGATCGAAACCGGCCTCTAGCCGGCGTCTCCGTAACCAAGGTCCCAAGCCATGAAACCCGCCAAAGCCGTCGATCCCATCACCGTCTCGGTCATCCAGGCGAGCCTGATCGCGGCCGCCGATGAGATGTTCGCGGTGCTGAAGAAGACGGCGATGAGCCCGATCATCTACGAGGTGCTCGACGTCGGTACCGGCATCACCGATCCGCGCGGCGAACTGGTCTCCTCCGGCGCCGGTATCCCGACCTTCGTAGGCGTGCTCGACAAGGCAGTGAAACGCATCGTCGAACTCAACGGTCTGGAGAACATCCGCGACGGCGACTGCTTCGTCACCAACGATCCCTATTACGGCGGCGTCACGCATCTGAACGACGTCGTCATCGCACTGCCGGTCTTCGCCGACGGCGAACTTGTGGCCTGGTCCGCCTCGATCGCGCACTGGAACGACCTTGGCGGCATGACGCCTGGCTCGATGTCGGTCGACGTCACCGAGATTTTCCAGGAAGGTTTGCGCCTGCCGGCGGTCCGGCTGTTCGAGGACGGGCGCCCCCTGCGCTCGGTCTTTGACATCATCGCCGCCAATTCGCGCCTGCCCGATTTCGTCAACGGTGATCTCTGGGCGCAGGTGGCGGCGAGCCGCAAGGCCGAGACCCGCATTCGCCAACTGGTCGAGAGCTACGGTCTCGCCGCCTATCGCGCAGCACTCGTGGACCTTTTTGAGGAAGGTGAACGGCGCGGGCTTGCCGGTCTCGCCTCGCTGCCCGAGGGCACCTACGAGATCGAGGAGGAGCAGGATGACGGCGCCTTGTGGCGGGCCGCGATCACGGTCGCCGGGGATCGTTTCACGGTCGACCTTCGCGGCAACCCGAAGCAGCGCGCCGCGCCTTACAACACCAGCCGCGACGGTGCCGTCATCTCGGCCCAGATGATCTTCAAGGCGCTCACCGATCCGACGCTTTTCGCCAATGCCGGCTCATTCCGGGCACTGGAGGTGATCACCGAGCGGGGCACGATCTTCCATGCCGAAGGCAACGCCCCGCACGGCTATTATTTCGAGACCCGAATCCGCCTCTACGACATGCTCTGGCGCTGCATGGCGAAGGCTTTGCCCGAGCGACTGCCGGCCGGGCATTTCGGCTCCATCTGCGGCACCGTGATCGCCGGCGATCACCCCGACACGGCGCGCCGCTTCACCATGGTGGAGCCGCAGATGGGCGGCTGGGGGGCAACGGCGACCCGCGACGGGCTCGACGCGATGTATTCGGCCAGCCATGGCGAGACCTTCAACTGCCCGGTCGAGATTTGCGAGGCGCGCTACGGCCTCGACGTCGGCTTCAAGCGCCTGCGCGAAAGCACCGAGGGCAGGGGCCTGCACTCGGGTGGCAAGGGCATGGAGACGAGCTATAGGTTGCGCGCGCCCGCGATCATGTCGGCCGGCTACAGCCGCGCGCGCCAGCCGGTCTGGGGCGCCAACGGCGGTGACGCCGGCGGTGTCAACGGCCTTTCCGTCATCCACACGGACGGCAGCCGCGACGACTACACCTTCGCCAGCGGTGTGAGGCTGGAGCCGGGCGACGAAATTCTCGTCGGGACAGCAAATGGCGGCGGCTGGGGCAGCGTGTCGTAGCTTCGCCGCGACGTTTCTGCTGTTGGCGGCTCGGCCCTGATCCGACCGCACACCATCCTCAGAGCTGCGTATCCATGGCGGCGATCTGTCGGAGTCGGAGCTGGCCACATGCTGTGGCCGCTCCGACCTGCCCATTCGGCTGGTTTATGCCGGCGTCTGTCAACGCCATGTCAGCATCGCTTTCCGCAGGCCCTTTCCGGGCCTGACTTTTGCCGGCACTTCCGCTATCCGGGGCTCCCATGTCGCCGATCATCTCCGTATCGAACCTTACCAAGAGCTACGCGTCCGGTTTCCAGGCGCTCAAGGGCGTCGACCTGGATGTGCGCCGCGGCGAGATTTTCGCTCTGCTCGGGCCCAACGGCGCCGGCAAGACCACACTGATCTCGATCATCTGCGGCATCGTCAATCGCACGTCCGGCGACATCACGGTCGATGGCCACGATATCCTGAAAGATTATCGCAAGGCGCGTTCGCTCATAGGACTGGTTCCGCAGGAACTCACCACCGACGCCTTCGAAAGCGTCTGGGCGACGGTGTCCTTCACGCGCGGTCTGTTCGGCAAGGCGCCTGACCCGGCCTATCTGGAAAAGGTACTTCGCACGCTGTCGCTGTGGGACAAGCGTGACGAAAAGATCATGGCGCTGTCGGGCGGCATGAAGCGTCGCCTGCTGATCGCGAAGGCGCTGTCGCACGAGCCGAAGATCTTGTTCCTCGACGAGCCGACTGCCGGCGTCGACGTCGAACTCCGGCGCGACATGTGGCAGATGGTGCGCGGGCTGAAGGATTCCGGCGTCACCATCATCCTCACGACGCATTATATCGAGGAGGCCGAGGAGATGGCCGACCGCGTCGGCGTGATCAGCGAGGGCCACATCATCCTGGTCGAGGACAAGGCCGAACTTATGCGCAAGCTCGGCCGCAAGGAGATGCGGCTCCAACTCCGAAATCCTCTCTCCGAAATTCCCCGTAGTCTCGACAACTACGACCTCGCCATCTCCGACGACGGCAACACGCTGATCTACAGCTACGACACGCAAGCCGAGCGGACCGGTATCACGCGTTTGCTGAAGGATCTCGACGCTGCCGAAATCCGCTTCGGCGATCTCGATACCAGGCAAAGCTCGCTGGAAGAGATTTTCGTCAGCCTGGTGAGGAACGGCAAATGAACCTCCACGGCATCTGGGCGATCTATCGTCAGGAAATGGCGCGTACGTTCCGAACGTTGCTCCAGAGCATCGTTTCGCCGGTCATTTCGACCTCTCTCTATTTCGTTGTCTTCGGCGCCGCGATCGGCTCGCGCATCGAGGAAATCGGTGGGGTGAGCTACGGCGCCTTCATCGTGCCCGGACTGATCATGCTTTCGCTCCTGACCCAGAGCATCTCCAACGCATCCTTCGGCATCTATTTCCCGAAGTTCACCGGCACGATCTACGAAATCCTCTCGGCGCCCATTTCCCATTTCGAGATCGTTGTCGCCTATGTCGGGGCCGCCGCCACTAAGTCGATCATCCTGGGCGCCATCATCCTTGCCACGGCGGGCCTTTTCGTACCGTTGCGCATCGAGCATCCGCTGGTGATGATCCTGTTCCTGGTGTTGACCGCCTGCACCTTCAGCCTGTTCGGCTTCATCATCGGCATCTGGGCTGACGGCTTCGAGAAGCTGCAACTGGTTCCGCTGCTGATCGTCACGCCGCTGACGTTCCTCGGCGGTTCGTTCTATTCGATCGACATGCTGCCGCCGCTCTGGCGCACGGTGACCCTGTTCAACCCGGTCGTCTATCTGGTCAGCGGGTTTCGCTGGAGCTTCTACGGCGAGGCGGATGTCGGCGTCGGCATCAGCTTTGGCATGACGCTGGTCTTTCTGCTCATTTGCCTCGGCATCGTCTCCTGGATATTCCGCACCGGCTATCGCCTGAAGGCATGACTCCCTGAACTGTTCTCGACGCCGCTAACTTTCCCGAAAGGTTCCGACCCTCAAGCTCGGGCCATCGGTCGCGAGCGATTCGCGACGTTTCGAATGCCGGAACAGTGCAGCAAAGTGGACTGCTGCACTGCCTCGACGCCTGAGTGGTGTCGGCCCGGCCAGTACGAGGGGAGACTTGGCGTGAAGGCGTTTTGGTACGGGGATGGAGAGGCCGCAGATGCGGCGCGTGTGGTGGCGTTTCCGCTCTGGCGGCGAGCAGGCGAAGTGGATGCGGCGGCGCGTGCACTTGCCGGCATCAGCAATGTCGATGCCCGCGACGAGTTCCGGCACGGGCTCGCGGCGCGCTTCTTCGGCGAGCTTGAAAAGCTCGGCCTCTGCGAGAGCGAGCAGGATGAGGAGGTTGGCGCCTTTTTCTACGAGGTCGAACTGGCGCTGCAGACTTTGTTCGAGGAGGCCCTTGCCGAGGTGACCACCGGCATCGGCTGACGGCCGTACTGGCCGCTTCGTCAAGGCCGCTGCGCCGCGGGCTGAAGGAGTTCCCGGTTATCACCCGCGCGGCGCCGGCATATCGCGCACTGACGGGAATTTCGCCAGCACGACAGCTGCCGATCATGCTCGCGGTTGGCGCGAACGGGTCGCGTCGTGTGGCAGCCCGCAAGTCCGATCCTGCCAACAAACTCCTTGGCCGCAACGACCCCCGTCGGCGGACTCTCAAATACAAGATAGATCGACGTTTCATCGCGGGTTAGGCATGCGCCCAAGCGCGATGAGCGGACGTCGACGCGTGCGATTCGCCCCCACTCACTCCGCAAGACGGGCATCCGCCTTCGGCAAGCTTCGCCGCTGCGAATCAAGAGATACAGCGCCTCTAGCAGCTCGTTTGCCGGCAGCGGAAAACGACCGGGAAAGTTAACCTCGTTAAGGCGATCGCCGGTCGAAACCAGGTCCGTCCATTAACCATAGTTGCCGCCGAGGCGCGGAGTTCCCGCGGATTTTCTGCGGGTTTCTGGCGGATTTCCACGAAAACACGGGCGTTTCCGCAGCTTTCTCGCTGCGTCTGGCTGCGCCATGTCGAGAGCGGCCCGAGGGTCGTTAACCCGATTTACCGT
Organism: Nitratireductor mangrovi; assembly: GCF_007922615.2. Classification (NCBI taxonomy): domain Bacteria; kingdom Pseudomonadati; phylum Pseudomonadota; class Alphaproteobacteria; order Hyphomicrobiales; family Phyllobacteriaceae; genus Nitratireductor; species Nitratireductor mangrovi. The sequence goes on from NZ_CP042301.2 coordinate 4,742,050, forward strand.
TTATTAAGCATGATCGTTCACAAACGTTAAGACGCGGCGGATCGGATTTCCGACAGGAAGGGGATGACCCGCGGCAACAGGGGTAACACTTCCGCCCGTGAAGCTCCGGGCAAAAATGAAAAGGGGCCTAGCGTGTCCAGTATTCTGACCAACGCCTCCGCGATGACCGCGCTGAAGAGCCTGCAGGCGACCAACAAGGCGCTTGCCACCACCCAGGCTCGCATTTCCACGGGCTATCGCGTCGCCGAAGCCAGCGACAACGCCGCCTACTGGTCGATCGCCACCACAATGCGCTCGGACAACAAGGCCCTGCTCACGGTCCAGGACGCACTCGGTCTTGGCGCCGCCAAGATCGACATCGCCTATACGGGCATCAACAACACCATCGACGTCGTCGACGAGATCAAGGCCAAGCTGGTCGCCGCCCGCGAGCCCGGCGTCGACCGCGCCAAGATCCAGGCCGAGATCACGGCACTGCAGGGACAGCTGACCAGCAACGCGGCCGCCTCGTCCTTCTCCGGCGAGAACTGGCTATCGGTCGATTCGAGCGCCGCCAGCTACAACGCCTCGAAGTCGATCGTCGCATCCTTCACCCGCGCCTCCGACGGCACGGTCTCGGTGTCGACGATCACCATCAATACCGACAGTGTGAAGCTGTTCGACTCCGCGGTAGACGCGGCCGCAGCCGGTACCGGCATTCTCGACGGTCGCTACGACACGGCGACCGGCGCGCTGCTCGCCGACCAGTCGGCCGGCGGCTTCACTGTCGCCAACCTCGACATTTCGGCCCTGACCAACAACGCAGCCGACCTGACCACGCTGGACAACTACATTCGCGGTGTGGACGACGCGATCAGCCGCATGACCAAGGCGGCTTCCGATCTGGGCGCCGCCAAGAAACGCGTCGACCTTCAGGTGTCCTTCGTCAACAGCCTGATGGACGCTATCGAGCGTGGCGTCGGCTCGCTGGTCGATGCCGACATGAACAAGGAATCGACCCGCCTGCAGGCGCTCCAGGTACAGCAGCAGCTCGGCATCCAGGGTCTTTCGATCGCCAATGCCAGCGTCCAGGGTATCCTCTCGCTCTTCCAGGGTTAAGGCACCTGAAAGGCATCGCCCGAACGATCTTTCCCCGACTTGACCTCTGGTCCAGGCCGGCGCGCAAGCGCCGGCTTTTTTTGTCCGCTGGACGGTCGCGAAAGCGGCCGGCGAGGCTTGGATGGTTGATCGGAGGTTAACAAGTTGGATGGCAATCGAATTAACCTTTGTACAAAGTTTGTTGGCTATCACAGCAGATGCGGCGGCATTGGGGGGCTGCATCCACCAACAGGCATGAGGCCGGGTCGCCGGGCCGGCTCGTTCGGCATGTGCATTTTTCGCCACGCCCGGCGTTTTTCCGGGAAGAGCCTGCCTTGCATGTTGCCACTCCGGTTCCGAGCCAAATCCTCTCTTAGTTCTCGTTGCTTCCGCCGTGGCGCGGAAATTTCAGCTTCTTGTGGAGACGCCCGATGATCCTCCTCGACAGACGCGCCGCGATGAAACTCGCACTGGGCGCGGCCGCCGGCTTCGCCATTCGCCCGATGCCGGCGCTGGCTGAAACAGGCGTTGACGACAAGCGCATACTTTTCGGTCAGGCCGCAGCACTCGAAGGACCGGCCTCGGCGCTGGGCACCGGCATGCGCACCGGCATCCTGGCCGCGTTCGAAGAGGCCAACCGGGCCGGCGGCGTCTCGGGCCGCAAGCTCGACCTTGTGTCGGTTGACGATGGCTATGAACCCGGCAAGGCCATCGCCGCGACAAACCGGCTCATCGAGGATGAAAAGGTCTTCGCACTGATAGGCGCGGTCGGCACCCCGACCTCCAACGCCACGCACCCGATTGCCGAAGCGGCCGGGGTACCCTTCATCGGTCCATTCACCGGCGCCGAATCGCTGCGCAATCCGCATAAGCCAAACATCGTCAACGTCCGCGCCTCCTACTTCCAGGAAACGGAAATGATGGTCGAGCGCATGACGCGCGACCTCGGCGCCAAGCGCATCGCCATCCTTTACCAGGACGACGCGTTTGGCCGCGCCGGCCTGGCGGGCACCCGCAAGGCCATGGACAAGCGCGAGATGGCGCTGGTCGCGGAAGGAACCTTCCAGCGTAATACCACAGCGGTGAAAATGGCGCTGATCGAGATCCGACGCCAGGAGCCGGACGCGGTGATCCTGATTGGGCCCTACAGACCCTGCGCCGAGTTCATCAGGGTGGCGCGCAGCATCGATTTCAATCCGCGCTTCATCAACATTTCCTTCGTGGGCAGCAACGCGCTAGCCAAGGAACTCGGCGCCGATGGTGAAGGCGTCTACATCACCCAGGTGGTTCCGTTTCCGGGCGATGCGTCATTGCCGCTGGTCGGCCGCTATCACGCGGCGCTCAAGGCGCATGAACCGGGCGAGCAGCCGGGTTTCGTGTCGCTCGAAGGCTACATCGTCGGCCTGCTGACCGTGATGGCGCTCGAAAAGGTCTCCGGCGAACCGACCCGCCAGGCCTTCCTCGACGCCGTCAAGAGTGGCTCTTTCGATCTGGGCGGGCTGACCCTTTCCTACGGCGCCAGCGACAACCAGGGCTCCGACGATGTCTTCCTGACCGTCATCAACAAATCCGGCGGCTTCGACGCCGTCACAGCGATCGGGTGAAGGCCATGCGCAACGACGATCATCTGACACCCGAGACTGCAGTTTCTGGCGGGATTTCCGGAGAGCGGGACGTGAACGAACGAAACGATCATTTCGACGACCCCGATCTCCACGATGACGAGTCCCAAGAGGCGGAGGCGCCCCGCGAGGTGAAACCGTCGCGCTTCGGCATCAAGGCGCGCCTCATCGGCGCCTTCATCGTCGTGACCGGACTGACGCTGGCGGCATGTTTCGTCAGCTACCGCTCCTTCGTGGCGATCGATCGCAGTTTTGCACAGGTCACCCAGGAAAGCCTGCCGCAGATGGAACTCGCCTTGTCGATCTCGCGCCAGGGCGGCGAGGTGGCCGGTCTGGCGTCGGCGATCGCCATTGCCGACGACGCGGGTTCGCTCGGCTCACTCAGTGAGCGAATCAGTGCGCGCGAGCAGGAACTTGGTGCGGAGATCGCCACCCTGGTCGACAAGGGCGTCGACGAGGGCATCGTTTCCGGCCTTGAGGGGCGCTTGTCCGACCTGTCCCAGATGGGGCGTGAACTGGTCGCCATGAAGAACCGCCAGTTCGAATTGCGCGGCGAACGCGTCGCCATCACCGAGGCGACGCTCGCAGCCCATGGCGCACTGACCGAGATCATGGTGCCGGTGATCGACGATGCCGGCTTCAACCTGCACATGGGTCTCGAAGGCCTGATCAAGACGATCGATCCCTTCATGCTGATGGCGACGGTCAAGCGCCTGGCCGACGTCCAGCTGACCCAGCTCTACAACGCCTGGGCATTGCGCACGGAGGCGAACCACGCCCTCGGCATCTTCGCCGAGGCCTCGCTTGCCGAAAGCGCCAGCGTACTCGTGAATTTGTCGGACCGGTTCACTGCGACGACTGCCAAGGTCGACAAGGCAGTGGCTTCGCTGCCGCCCGAAGCGGTGACCGAGCGGCTGCAGGAGGGCGTTGCCGCACTGATGCAGCCCGGCCGCGCCGAGCGCTCGATCTTCGTCATCAGGCGCGAGGAGATCGAGGCTGCCTCAGCCGTCAACGGGCTGGTGGCAAGGTATCAGGAAAGCCAGGCCGGCCTGACGGCTGGCATGCAGGAACTCGTTACGACGACGCAGACGCGGTCGCACCAGTTCATCGACAGCGCGGAAAGCAGCCTCGCCGATGCCAAGACGTATCTGATGGTGCTTGCCGCCTTCAGCCTTCTGGTGTCGATGGCGATCGCCTGGTTCTATGTTTCCAACAGCGTCCTGCGCCGCCTGTCGCGTATTCACCAGGTGATCTCGGCGCTCGCCGCCGGTGACCTCGATCTGCAGCTTTCCGAGCGTGACCGCAGCCGGCGCGACGAACTCGGCGAGATTGCCCGCGCCGTGGAGATCTTCCGTGACAATGCTGTGGCCAAGGTCACGGCAGAGGCGCAGGCCGAAGAGCATCGCACGCAGACCGAGGTGGAACGGCGCCGCAACGCCGACATGTCCGCTTCGGCGGCCGAGAAGCAGGCCTTCGTGGTGCGCTCGCTCGGCGAAGGCCTCGAGAAGCTCGCTTCCGGCGACCTGACCTACCGCCTCGAAGAAGCGTTCGCCGAGGAGTACCGCAAGCTCCAGGACGACTTCAACCGGGCGATCGCCGCCCTGCACGACGTCATGGGCGGTATCGTCGTCAGTTCGAACAACATGCGCACGGGCAGCGGCGAGATATCGACGGCCGCGGACGTGTTCGCGCGCCGCATCGAACAGCAGGCCGCCAGCCTCGAGGAAACGGCGGCCGCGCTTAACGAGATCACCTCCAACGTCAAGCGTACCGCTGACGGGGCTGGTCGTGCTCGCAACGTCGTCAACGCCGCCAAGGACGATGCCGAACGGTCCGGTGAGGTGGTAACGCGCGCCGTCGCGGCCATGAACGAGATCGAGAAATCGTCGGAACAGATCGGCCAGATCATCGGCATCATCGACGAGATCGCCTTCCAGACCAACCTGCTGGCCCTCAATGCCGGTGTCGAGGCCGCGCGCGCTGGCGAAGCGGGTCGGGGCTTTGCCGTCGTCGCCCAGGAGGTGCGGGCGCTGGCCCAGCGCTCCGCCGAGGCGGCCAAGGAGATCAAGGGGCTGATCTCGGCCTCCGGCGAGCAGGTGGGCTGCGGCGTGGCCCTGGTCGGCGAGACCGGCGAGGCGCTTCGCGCGATCGTCGGCAAGGTTGCCGAGATCAGCGACACCGTCGTCGAAATCGCCGCCAGCGCGGAAGAGCAGGCAACGGGGCTTCAGCAGATCAATACTGCTGTCAACCACATGGACGAATCGACCCAGCAGAACGCCGCCATGGTCGAGCAGTCGACGGCGGCGAGCCATGGGCTGGCCAAGGAAGCGAGCCAGCTCGCCACGCTGATCGGGCGTTTCCGCATTGCGGGCGCGGTGGCTGCGGCATCCGAACCGGCCTCCGCGCCCGCCGGAGTGCCCGCGAAGGGCCAGGTCGCGATGCGCACGACCGGTCGCGCCGCCGTGGCGGCCGCGGCCGAGGCGGTCGACGTCGATGACGGCTGGGAGGAGTTCTGATGGCCGTGGTGGTCGCGCCATCGCGAAGCCCGGGATGTCCAGCCGTCTCCGGCAGGCGCATGCGCGCGGCAGCGTTAACAAGTGTTAAACCAATGCATGCGAATCCTTGCTGGGCAGGGATTGGCGAGGACGGCGCCAAAGGCATGACGCCGCTCCCGCACTCCGGTTTTCCCGGGATGAAGATCATGGACAGGCGGCTTTCCGGCGTCGCGCGGCCTGCGCGCAATGCTCCGGCAACGACTGTCGCCGTCCGTGGGCGGGGCGAGACCCGAACTGTGGGGCATTGAGGGGAATGGGCAAATGAAGGCGGGAACCTCGGAAGCCGTGAAGCTGGAGCCGGTGCTCGACATCACCGCCGCTGGACCGCTCGTCGCGGAGTTCCTGAAGGTGCGGGGCAAGGATGTCGTCGTCGACGCCTCCGCGGTCGAGAAGATCGGAGCCCAGTGCATTCAGGTGTTGCTGTCGGCGTCGGGAACCTGGGCGCATGACGGCATGGAATTTGAGCTGGCGAAGCCTTCGCAGGCCTTTGCCGAAAGCCTCGAAACCGTGGGGCTTGAAGTCGCCAATATGAGCGTGAGGAACGTTTGAGATGACCAAGACAGTATTGACCGTCGATGACTCGCGGACCATCCGGGAAATGTTGCGCGCCACCCTGACCGAAGCCGGCATGAACGTGCTGCAGGCCGAGGACGGCGTTCACGGGCTGGAGGTGCTGCGGGGCGCGCGCCCGGATGTCATCGTCACCGACATCAACATGCCGCGCATGGACGGTTTCGGCTTCATCGAGGCGGTGCGCGGCGACGAACAGCATCGCGCCATCCCGATTCTCGTGCTGACGACCGAAAGCGTCGACGACAAGAAGGACCGCGCCCGACGCCTTGGCGCCACCGGCTGGATCGTCAAGCCTTTCGACCCGGCCAAGCTGGTCAATGCGATCAACCGCGTAGCGGCCTGAAAACCCGGAGAACGTGCCAGTGGATACGATGGCGGCAATCAAGCAGACGTTCTTCCAGGAGTGTGAAGAACAGCTTGCCGAACTCGAGACCGGGCTCCTCGCGATCGAAAGCGAGCAGAGCGACGAGGACACGATCAACGCTGTCTTCCGGGCGGTGCATTCGATCAAGGGCGGAGCCGGGGCCTTCGGCCTCGACGAACTGGTTCGTTTCGCGCACACATTCGAGACCGTGCTCGACCTCATGCGCGGCGCTCAGATCGACGCCTCGCCGCCCCTGATCAAGCTCATGCTGCGCTCGTCGGACATCCTCGCCGACCTTGTGCGCTATTCGCGCGACGGCGGCGACATGGACCAGGGCCGCGTTGCCCAGCTCCACGATGAATTGACTCGCATCGTCGATCCTGACGGCGCCCCCGAGCCGGCGGCCGAAGCGGCGCCCGTGGTGACTGATGACGGTGAGGATTCCCCCGCCGAGGGCGACGATTTCTATCCGATTACCGTGTCATTTGACGATCTTGTCGGTGACGACGGTGAGGCCGCCGGCGCCAACGTCTTCAAGGTGTGGTTCAGGCCGAAGCCGGAACTCTACGCCAAGGCCAACGACGCCTCGAAGCTGCTGCGCGAACTGTGCGCGCTGGGGGAGGCCGACGTCGCCTGCGACATCTCCGAGGTCCCGCTGCTGGGCGAACTCGACCCCGAGGGCGCCTATCTCGCCTGGAACGTTCGCCTTTCGACCGAGTCGGATGAGGCCGCCGTTCGCGAGGTTTTCGAGTTTGTCGAGTTCGACTGCGATATCAGGATCGAAGCCGAGCCGGCCGTGGACGCCGATTTCGAGTTCACGCCGGAGCCGGTAGCCGAGGTCGATGCCCCCGCCGCCATCGCCGCCAACGATCAGCCGGCCATACCGGAGGCGGTCATGGAACGGCTGGCAGAAGTCGTGGCCGAACCGGCGGCGAAGCCGGCTGCGGCGGCGAATGCGCCCGCCACGCCGGCGCAGCAGGTGCAGACCACCATCCGCGTCGATCTCGACCGCGTCGACCGGCTGATCGATCTCGTCGGCGAGCTCGTCATCAACCAGTCGATGCTTGCCCAGCGAGTGACGGAAGCCGGCATCGCTCGGCTGTCGGAGGTGGCCGTCGGGCTCGACGACCTCGAGCAGCTGACCCGAGAGATCCAGGATTCGGTGATGGCGATCCGCGCCCAGCCGGTACGCCCGATCTTCCAGCGCATGTCGCGCGTCGTGCGCGAGGTCGCCGACATGACCGGCAAGTCGGTGCGGCTGATCTCGGAAGGCGAGAACTGCGAGGTCGACAAGACCGTCATCGAGCGGCTGACCGACCCGCTGACGCACATGATCCGCAACGCCATCGACCACGGCCTGGAAAAGCCCGAGGACCGGGTCAAGGCCGGCAAGCCCGAACAGGGTGTCGTCCGGATGACCGCGGCGCACCGTTCCGGCCGTGTGATCATCGAGGTTTCCGACGACGGCTGCGGCATCAACCGCGAGCGCGTCAAGGAAATCGCCGTCAAGAAGGGCATCATCGACGCCGGCGCCCAGCTTGCCGACAACGAGATCGACGACCTGATCTTCGCGCCGGGCTTCTCGACCGCCAGCTCGGTCTCCGACGTTTCGGGCCGCGGCGTCGGCATGGACGTGGTCAAGCGCTCCATCCAGGCGCTCGGCGGGCGCATCGCGATCAGCTCCAAGCCGGGCAAGGGTACCGTGTTTACGCTCAGCCTGCCGCTGACTCTCGCCGTCCTCGACGGCATGGTGGTGACGGTGGCCGGGCAGACACTGGTGGTGCCGCTGACGGCGATCGTGGAAACGCTGCAGCCCAAGAAGTCCGACGTTCACGGCCTTGGCGAGACCGCCCGTGTCATCTCGACCCGGGGCTCGTTCATTCCGCTGATCGATGTCGGCCGCGAACTGGGCTATCGCGGCACCGAGGCCGATCCGGTCGGCAGCGTCGCGATCATGGTCGAATCGGAGAACCGGGCCCAGAGCGCGCTTCTCGTCGACGGCATCATCGGCCAGCAGCAGGTCGTCATAAAGAGCCTTGAAACCAATTACGGGCATGTCTTCGGCGTGGCCGCGGCGACGATCCTCGGCGATGGCCGCGTCGCGGTCATTCTCGACGTCGACGCCATCGTCGCCGGCAGCCGTTCGGAACCGTCGCGTGCCGAACCAGCAAACCGAAAGAGGAACGCAGCATGATGCAGGCCAAGGAAAACGACGCTTTGAAAAACAGCGAGCTGATCGCCTTCAGGCTCGGCGAGCAGGAATTCTGCCTCGATATCATGTCGGTGCGCGACATCAGGGGCTGGACGCCGACGACCCCGCTGCCGCACTCGCCGGCCTATGTGAAGGGCGTGATCAACCTGCGCGGCTCGGTGCTGCCGGTGATCGACCTGTCCGCCCGTCTCGGCTTCCCGACCACGGAGCCGACCGCGCGCCACGTGATCATCGTCACCCAGGTCGGCAACCAGTCGGTCGGCCTGCTGGTCGACGCGGTCTCGGACATTCTGACGATCACCTCCGAATCGATCCAGCCGACGCCGGACGTCGCCTCCGAGCTGGCGCGCTGCTTCATGAAGGGCGTGCTGGCGATCGAGGGCCGCATGATCAGCCTGATCGGCCTCGACAGCGTCATCCAGTCGACGCACGAGGGAACGGGAACGCTGAATTGAGCCAAGCCGCCGCGCCTCAGACGTCCGGTATCGTTCCTGGTGAGTATCTGCTCACCGAGGAGGATTTTCGCCGCATTGCGTCGATCCTCCACGATCATGCCGGAATCCAGTTGTCGGAGGCCAAGGCGGCACTCGTCTACGCCCGGCTGGCCAAACGGCTGCGGGCGCTTGGCCTGGAGAGTTTTCGCGACTATTGCACCCTGGTGGCGGGTTCGAGCGGGCTCGACGAGCGCCAGCGCATGGTCGCGGCGCTCACCACAAACGTCACCAAGTTCTTTCGCGAAGCGCATCATTTCGAGCACCTGAAACAAAAGGTGCTGCCGGGCCTGCTTGACAGGGCGCGGCGCGGCGAGGAAGTCCGGATCTGGTCGGCCGGCTGCTCGAACGGCCAGGAGCCCTACACGATCGCGCTGGTGCTGTTGTCGGTGATGCCCGACGTCGCGCGCCACGACATCCGCATCCTTGCGACCGACATCGACCCCAACATGATCGCGGAAGGGCGCGCCGGCGAATACCCCGAAAGCGCGCTGACCGACGTGCCGGCCGAGATGCGGCGGCGCTGGCTGCAGCGCGTCTCCTCGACGGGCGAGACACGTTTCCAGGTCGCCGACGAGGTGCAGAGCCTGGTCGCGTTCCGCGAACTCAACCTGTTCGCCAAATGGCCGATGAAGAAGCGTTTCGACGTCATCTTCTGCCGCAACGTGGTGATCTATTTCGACAAGACCAAGCAGGCCGAGCTGTGGACGCGCTTTTCCGCCGCGCTCAAGCCCGGCGGGCATCTTTATATCGGCCATTCCGAACGCGTTTCGGGGCCGTCCGCAGACCATTTCGTCGCTGACGGCGTCACGACCTGGCGCCAGACAAGGGGGGGAGTGTGATGAAACCGGTAAGGGTTCTGATCATCGACGACAGCGCCACCATGCGCAAGATCATCCGCTTTGCGCTCGAGGCCAACCCCGGCATCGAGATCGTTGGCGAGGCGCCGGACCCGACCGAGGCGTTCCGCATGGTCGACACGCTCGATCCGGACGTGATCACCCTCGACATCGAGATGCCCAAGATGAACGGCATCGACTTCCTGCGCCGGGTGATGAAGCACCGCCCGCGACCGGTCATCATGGTGTCGACACTCACGGTGAGCGGCGCGGCAGTGACCATCGAGGCGCTCGCGCAGGGTGCCTTCGACTGTGTCGCCAAACCTTCGCTCAAGGACAACGCCTCCTTCGACGATCTCGTCGAGAAGGTACTGGCCGCTGGCTCCGGGCGCCATCGCGCCCGTCCGCCTGCGCGGCCATCGTCGAGCGAACCGCGCGAGCCGCGCAAGACGCTCGGGCTTGGCTCAATCAGCGAACGGGTTGTCGCCATAGGCGCTTCGACCGGCGGTGTTGAAGCGCTGATCACGGTACTGACAGAGTTCCCCGCCGACTGTCCGCCGACCGTCATCACCCAGCACATGCCGGCCAATTTCACGCGATCCTTCGCCGACCGGCTCGATCGCATGTGCCAGCCACGCGTGCAGGAGGTGGAGGACCGGCGGCCGCTGTCGCGGGGTAACGTCTACATCGCGCCGGGCGGCCAGTTCCACCTGGAAGTCGTGCAGCGCGGCGACACTTTGGAAAGCCGGCTTCGCGCCGGCGACACTGTTTCGGGTCATCGTCCGTCAGTCGACGTTCTGATGGGTTCGGTGGCGCAGGCCGCCGGAGGCGATGCGGTGGGGGTCATCCTGACCGGCATGGGCAAGGACGGCGCGGACGGGCTCCTGAAGATGAGCAGGGCCGGCGCACGGACGATCGGGCAGGATGAGGCGACCTCGCTCATTTACGGGATGCCGCGCGTGGCATTCGAGGTGGGCGCGGTGCAAAAGCAGGTAGCGTTAAACAGCATTGCGCGGGAGATCTTTGCCGGCGCCAAAGCAAGAAAAGAAGGGTCCGTGCTATGTCACTCCTAGCCCAGCTGAGGATACTGGCGGTCGACGATACGACAACCAGTCGCATGCTTTTGCGCGATGCACTGGAAACGATCGGGTTCAGGAACATTGCGGTTGCCGCCGATGGCGAGCAGGCGATGCAAATGATGATGAAGACGCCCAGCCATCTCATCATCTCCGACATGAACATGCCCAAGATGGACGGGCTGCAACTCCTCAAGGCGATCCGCACCTACAAGCCGACCGCACGCGTGCCGTTCATGATCCTGACCGGCAACGCCGACAAGAACGTCCTCGTCGAAGGGCGCAAGCTCGGCCTCAACAACTACCTCAACAAGCCGTTCACTCCCGCCGATCTGAAGAAGGCGCTCGAAGCGATCGTCGGGAGGCTTCATTGATAGGGGCACGTCCCGAACGCGTTCACGTCATCCAGGGAGAGTGTTTCGTTACGGACAAGCAGGACGCGGTTCTGACCACCGTGCTCGGCTCCTGCGTGGCGGCCTGCATGCGCGACCCGGTCCTGAAGATCGGCGGCATGAACCATTTCCTGCTTCCCGGCGGCGGCGAAGGTTCGGGCAACAACGAGGCCGAGCGGTTCGGCGTCTATCTGATGGAGTTGCTCGTCAACGGCCTGCTGAAGCGCGGCGCCCGGCGTGAGAACCTGGAGACGAAGCTGTTCGGTGGCGCGCGCACCGTGCAGGGTTTTGCCGACATCGGTGGCAAGAACATCGAATTCGCCCGGCATTTCCTGGAAAACGAGCAGATCTCCTATGTCGGCGGCAGCGTCGGCGGGGACCAGGGCCGGCGCCTCGAATACCACCCGGCAACGGGCAAGGCGCGCCAGTTCCTGTTGCCGCGCACCGTCGCTCCGGTCCCGCGTCCCGAACCGCGCGTTCCGCAGGTACCGGCGAGCGGCGAACTCGAACTGTTCTGAGGGGAAGTGGCGTGAGCGTAAACGGAGCCGTCGCGGTGGAGATCGACCAGACCGAACCGGTCGGCGACGTGTTGGCGCGGATAGAGGCCGAACTGGAAGCGATCGCGCATGCGGTCGACGCCAACCAGGCGCATATCGCGGCGGCGATCGGCGCGGCCGCGGTGGCAGATCCGGCCTATGCGAGCGCGGTCCAGGAGGCCGACCTGCTGTCGCAGAAAGTTGCCGGCATCGCCTCGTTCCTGCGCGCGATCTTGCTCGAACTGTCGCCGGAGTGGCGCGTCGACGCCACCGCAGCCGTTCGCGCGCTGAAGCTCGCCGAGCTGGCGCACAGGCTTGGCACCCAGGGGCGCGGCGAGCACGCCCACGACGATATCGACTACGGCCACTGCGACCTTTTCTGAACGCGAGCATCATCGGGGGCGGCGTAAGTCCGCCATGCGCCGAGGCTTGGCAAGGCGAGACGCAAGCTTTCCTTTCCCGGTGCCTGGCCTATTAATGCGGACATGGCCTTCACCTTCCGCCAGCTGCAATACTTCGTCGCCGTAGCCGAACAGGGCGCCGTGTCACGCGCCGCGCAGATACTGTCGATCTCGCAATCCTCGGTCACGGAAGCAATCAAGGAACTCGAAGGCGACCTTGGCGTGGAACTCTTCGAACGGCATCCGCGGGGCCTTTCGATCACGCACAAGGGACATCAGTTCCTGCGCCATGCCACCAAGATCCTCGGCGACGTCTCCGATGCCCGACTGACCTTCTCCCGCGATCCGGAAGCGCTCACCGGCCGACTGCAACTGGGCGTGACATCGCTGGTTGCCGGCTATGTGCTGTCGGATCTCCTGGCCCGATACAGACGCGCCTATCCGGGCATCGACGTTTCCGCGATCGAGGACAATGGCGAATATCTCGAACACCTGCTGATCGGCGGCGAACTCGACGTCGCGGTGATGGTGACCTCCAACCTTCGCGACCGCATGGCGCTGCAGGCCGAAATCCTCGAGGTTTCGCCCTATCGGCTGTGGTTGCCTCTGGGCCATCGCCTGGCCGGCGCCGACATCATCGCGCTCGAGGACATTGCCGGGGAACCGCTGATCATGCTCACGATCGACGAGATTGAGGAGAGTACGGGCAAGCTGCTGGCCGCGCTGGGCACCCGTCCCCATGTCGCCTTCCGCACCCGGTCGGTCGAAGCCGTGCGCAGCCTCGTGGCAACCGGAGCAGGCGTGGCCCTTTTGCCGGACCTGATCTACCGCCCGTGGTCGCTAGAAGGTGACCGCATCGAGTCGCGCGACATCTCCGGTTCGCTGCCGGTCGTGCAGGTAGGCATGGTCTGGCGGCGCGGCTCCGGCCTCGCCCAGACGGCGCGCGACTTCATCGGTATCGCACAGGGCCAGCGCACAAACCGGCACCGCTGACGATATATATCGGAAAAATCGATATCGCCTTTCTGATAAATGAAATTGCGAATGGTCAGGTTTCGGCACACCTTGGCGGCGAGGGATCAGGCCGCCGCTGGAGAGCGGCCCCCGTCAATGGGAGAACCGTCATGACGAGACTGCTCAGTTCCTGCACCGCTATCGCGCTCGCCCTTGCGGCGACAAGCCCGGCCGTTGCCCAGTTGAAGGAAATCGGCGAGGGCGAAGGCCAAGTCAACATCGTCGCCTGGCCGGGCTATATCGAACGCGGAGAGACCGATCCGAAATTCGACTGGGTGACCGGGTTCGAGGAAAAGACCGGCTGCAAGGTCAATGTCAAGACAGCGAACACGTCCGACGAGATGGTGGCCCTGATGAACGAGGGCGGCTTCGATCTCGTCACCGCCTCCGGCGATGCCTCGCTGCGGCTCGTTGCCGGCAAGCGCGTCCAGCCCGTCAACGTCGATCTCGTGCCGAGCTGGAAGGATGTCGACGACCGCCTGAAGAGTGCACCCTGGCATACGGTCGACGGCGTGCATTACGGCGTGCCCTACATGTGGGGCCCCAATGTGCTGATGTACAATACCAACGTGTTCAAGGAGGCACCGACCTCCTGGAACGTCGTCTTCGAGGAAATGGAGCTTGGCGACGGCCAGTCCAACAAGGGGCGTGTCCAGGCCTATGACGGGCCGATCCACGTCGCCGACGCCGCCCTCTACCTGATGCATCACCAGCCAGACCTCGGCATCAAGAATCCGTACGAACTGAACGACGACCAGTACAAGGCCGCACTCGACCTGCTGCGCCAGCAGCGTCAGCTTGTCGGCCGCTATTGGCACGACGCCTTCATCCAGATCGACGACTTCAAGAACGAGGGCGTGGTCGCGTCCGGTTCGTGGCCGTTCCAGGTCAATCTGCTCAAGGCCGACGGCCAGCCGGTGGCATCGGTGATCCCCCAAGAGGGCGCAACGGGCTGGGCCGACACCACGATGATGCATGTCGACGCCGCCAATCCCAACTGCGCCTACATGTGGATGGAGCACACCCTGTCGTCCAACCTTCAGAGCGATCTGTCGGTCTGGTTCGGGGCCAACCCCTCCGTTCCGGCCGCCTGTACCGACGGGCGTGGCATGCAGAACGCCGAAGGCTGCACCACAAACGGCATGGACGATTTCGAGAAGATTCGCTTCTGGACCACGCCGGTCTCCAATTGCGAAAGCCAAGGGCAGTGCGTTCCCTACTATCGCTGGGTCTCGGACTATATCGGCGTGATCGGCGGCCGCTAGGGTCATCGAACGCACCTGCCGCCTCTCCCCGCTTGCCGGGGAGAGGAACGGGCCTTAGTGGCGTGCCATCCCGCACGCTTTGCGGGGACCAAACCTGTTGACGGCGGCCGAGACCAGGTCCGCCTGCCGCCAGATCGCGAACCGATGACACCAGCCGTCACCTTTCAAGAAGTCTCCCGCCATTTCGGCTCCGTGCGCGCGGTCGATGCCGTCGACCTCGAGATCGTGGCGGGCGAATTCTTCGCCATGCTTGGCCCGTCGGGTTCGGGCAAGACCACCTGCCTGCGCCTGATCGCCGGCTTCGAACAGCCGACGGCTGGGCATATCGAGATTTTTGGCGAGACCGCAGAGGGTGTTCCGCCCTATCGCCGCAACGTCAACACCGTGTTTCAGGACTATGCGCTCTTTCCGCATCTGAACGTCATCGACAATGTCGCCTACGGCCTGATGGTGCGCGGCATCGGGCGCACGGAGCGACTGCAAGCGGCAGAAGAAGCCCTGACGCTGGTCCAGCTTCCCGGCTATGGCGAGCGCCGGCCCGGGCAGCTCTCGGGCGGCCAGCGCCAGCGCGTCGCGCTCGCCCGCGCTCTCGTCAACAAGCCGAAGGTGCTCCTCCTCGACGAACCGCTCGGCGCGCTCGACCTGAAGCTGCGCGAGCAGATGCAGGAAGAACTGAAGGCGCTGCAGAAGACGCTCGGCATCACCTTCGTTTTCGTGACCCACGACCAGGGCGAGGCGCTGTCGATGGCCGACCGTGTCGCCGTCTTCAACGACGGCAAGATCATGCAGATCGGCACCCCGGAGGACATCTACCGCCGGCCTCGGTCTCGCTTCGTCGCCGATTTCGTCGGCTCCTCCAACGTGCTGCCGCCCGAGTTCGTGCAACGCTATTCCGGCCAGCGCGGCTGGGGCAGCCTGCGGCCCGAGGCGATTCGTATCCAGCGTCAGACCTCGGGTGACGGTGTGCCCGCCCGCATCGTCTCGCGAAGTTTTCTCGGCGCCACCACCCGCGTCGCGCTCGATGCCGACGGCATCAGGATGCATGCGACGTTGCCGGCCGGCACCGCGATCCCGGCCGAGGGCGAAGCGGTCATGCTCACCTTCAACCGCGAGCACCTGCATCTGATGGACGAGCCGGCATGAGCGTCGCGGCGTCCATGGAGCGGTCGGGCCCGGCGGCGATCCTGCCGGGGCGTGGCGGCCTCTTCGGCGCCATCTCCGACACCTTCTGGCGCCGGCCGGCACTGCTGCTGTTCCTCATGCTGACGCCGCCGGTGCTGTGGCTGGGCATCGTCTATCTCGGTTCGCTGTTCGCGCTGCTGCTGCAGAGCTTCTTCTCAATCGACGAGTTTTCCGGCCTGATCCGCTACGAGTTCACGCTGAAGACCTATCGTGAACTCTTCCAGGCCACCAATCTCGACATCATCCTGCGCACGGTCGTCATGGCCGCGGCCGTTACCATTGCCGCCGCCGTGGTCGCGTTTCCGATCGCCTACTATGCGGCTCGCTACGCGCGCGGCAAATGGAAGGCGCTCTTCTACCTCGGCGTGATGCTGCCCCTGTGGTCGAGCTATCTGGTCAAGGTCTATGCGTGGAAGCTGATCCTGGCCAAGGAGGGCATTCTCACCTGGCTCTTCGACCGCATCCACATGACGTGGCTGATCGAGGCATGGCTGTCGCTGCCGATCGTCGGCGGCAACTCGCTGTCCTTCTCCTTCACCGGCACCTTCCTCGTGTTCCTTTACGTCTGGCTGCCGTTCATGATCCTGCCGACGCAGGCGGCGCTGGAGCGCGTGCCGGGCAATCTCATAGAGGCGTCGTCCGACCTCGGCGCCTCGGCGGGGCAGACGTTCCGCCACGTGCTGTTGCCGCTCGCCCTGCCAGGAATGGTGGCGGGGTCGATCTTTACCTTCTCGCTGACGCTTGGCGACTACATCATCCCGCAGATCATCGGCACCTCGCGGCTGTTCATCGGCCAGGCGGTCTATGCGCACCAGGGCACGGCCGGCAACATCCCGCTGGCCGCCGCCTTCACCGTGGTGCCGATCGTCGTGATGGCCTTCTACCTGTGGGGTGCGAGGCGCATGGGGGCCTTCGATGCGCTCTGACCGCAACGCCTCCGCCCCCCTCGGCCTGAAGATTGCCGCCGCGGCGGGTCTGCTGTTCCTGCACCTGCCGATCCTGCTGATTTTCGTCTACGCCTTCACCACCGAGGACAAGAGTTATCAGTGGCCGCCGCCCGGCTTCACCACGCGCTGGTTTGCCGTCACCTGGAACCGCCCCGACGTCTGGCAGGCCCTGTCGTTGTCGGTGAAGGTGGCCGCGATCTCGACGGTGATCGCGCTGGTGCTCGGCACGCTGTGCGCGGCCGCCGTCAGCCGCTCGCGCTTCTTCGGCCGCGAGACGATCTCGCTCCTCGTCATCCTGCCGATCGCCTTGCCGGGCATCATTACAGGCATAGCGCTCAGGTCGGCCTTCAACCTCGCCGACATCCCGTTCTCCACCTGGACCATCGTCCTGGGGCACGCCACCTTCTGCGTCGTCGTGGTCTACAACAACGCCGTCGCGCGTTTCCGCAGGACGTCCGGATCGCTGATCGAGGCCTCCTACGATCTCGGCGCCGACGGGTTCCAGACCTTTCGCTATGTCATCCTGCCCAACCTCGGCACGGCGCTACTCGCCGGCGGCATGCTGGCCTTCGCGCTTTCCTTCGACGAGGTCATCGTCACCACCTTCACCGCCGGCCAGCAGCAGACCCTGCCGATCTGGATGCTCGAGGAACTGGTGCGACCGCGCCAGCGCCCGGTGACCAATGTCGTCGCCATGGTCGTCGTGCTTGTCACTTTCCTGCCCATACTCGCCGCCTTCTACCTGACCCGCGACGGGGACCAGGTGGCCGGGGGCGGCAAATGATCCCCCAGGAGGAACCCATGGACACCCAGATGCTGATCGGATCGGCCTTCGAGAAAGGCACGGAGGCGGAGGAAAAAATCCTCAACCCCAGAACCGGGGAAACGGTCCTCGACCTGCCGGAGGCGAGCCAGGCCCAGATCGACGCGGCCGTCGCCGCAGCGGCGAAGGCGTTTGTCTCCTGGTCGAAAACCACGCCCGGCGAAAGGTCGGGCTATCTCCTGAAGATTGCCGAGCGCATCGAAGCCGAGGCGAAGGAGTTCGCGGCGCTGGAGGCGCTCAACTGCGGCAAGCCGATCAACGCTGTGCTGAACGACGAGATTCCGGCCATCGTCGACTGCTACCGCTTCTTCGCCGGCGCCGTGCGCACGCTTCCCGGCGCCGTGGCGGGCGAATACATGGCCGGCTTCACGTCGATGATCAGGCGCGACCCGATCGGCGTCGTCGGCTCGATCGCACCCTGGAACTATCCGCTGATGATGATGGCCTGGAAGCTGGCGCCCGCGATCGGCGGCGGCAACACTGTCGTCTTCAAGCCGTCGGAGCAGACGCCGCTCACGGCTCTGAAGCTGGCGAGGATCTTCGCCGACATCCTGCCGGAGGGCGTGGTCAACGTCGTGCTCGGCCGTGGCGATACGGTCGGCAATGCGCTGATCAACCATCCGAAGGTGAACATGATCTCGCTCACCGGGGATGTGGCGACCGGCAAGAAGATATTGCAGGCCGCCGCGAAGTCGGTGAAGCGGACCCATCTGGAGTTGGGAGGCAAGGCGCCGGTGATCGTCTTCGACGACGCCGACATCGACGCCGTGGTCAACGGGCTGCGCGCCTTCGGCTACTACAACGCCGGCCAGGACTGCACGGCCGCCTGCCGGGTCTATGCCGGCGGCAAGGTCTACGACAAGCTGGTCGCCGACCTCACCTCGGCCGTCTCCTCGATCCGCTACGCGAAGGACGACGACACCGAAAACGAGATCGGGCCGCTGATCTCGCCGCGCCAGCGCGACCGCGTAGCAAGCTTCGTGGAACGCGCCGCCGAGCTCAAGCACATCGAGGTCACCACCGGCGGCAAGCCGGGCGCCGGCAAGGGCTTCTTCTATCAGCCGACCGTGGTGGCCGGGGCGTTGCAGGCTGACGAGATCGTGCAACGCGAGGTGTTCGGGCCGGTCGTGTCGGTGACCCGCTTCAGCGATGTCGACGACGCCGTCGCCTGGGCAAACGACTCCGATTACGGGCTTGCCTCCTCGGTGTGGACCAAGGATGTCGGCCGCGCCATGGCAACGGCTGCCCGGCTGCAGTATGGCTGCACCTGGATCAACACCCACTTCATGCTCGTCAACGAGATGCCGCATGGCGGGCTCAAGCAGTCGGGCTACGGCAAGGACATGTCGTCCTACGCGCTCGAGGACTACACGGCGGTTCGCCACGTCATGGTTGCGCACGGATAGGCCGACTGCCTTGCCGCTCGGGCAGATGGGGTTATGATTGCCATGAGGTTTGGCGCCGGCCGCGCGTGAACCGCGGCCGTGCCGACCCGACCGGAACGCCTCGGGTGGGAGGTTCGTCGTGGCAAAACGTCTGGCTTTTACTCTTGCGGCCGCGCTGCTGACGGCAGCGCCGGCCGTCGCGGACGAGATCCGCGGCAGCGCCTACAAGTCCGGCAACTGGGACGGCGGCGCCTATGACGACGGCGTGGCCTTCAGCCATTGCGCCATATCGGCCGACTACAAGTCCGGCATCAGGCTGCATTTCGCGATCGACCGGAATTATCTCTGGCGCATGGGCTTCTCGCACGAGAACTGGACCATGCAGGACGGCGAGACGGTGCCGATCCGCTACCAGATCGACAAGCACGAGGTGAATTCGGTCAATGCCAACGTCATCACGCCGAAGTTCGTGATGGCGGAACTGATCGCCAAGGACTACCTGTTCAACCAGTTCCGCCGCGGCCGGGTCCTGAAGGTCGAGGCAGGCGGGCAGAACTATTCCTTCAGCCTGACCGGCACGTCGCGAGCTCTGTCGCGGACGCTCAAATGCGTGAACGACTATCTCGACTACAGCGTTCCCGTCGCCAGGACGCCTGCTCCGGCGCCGGCCCCTGTCGCCAAGGCGCCGAAACCGGCGCCAATGCCCGAAGCACCGGCTGTCGTGGCCCGCACCGAACCGCCGGCATCGAACGTACCGCGCATGCCGGGGTCCGCGGTGCTCAACACGCCTGCCGCCGGCACGGCCCCGAATACACCGGTAGCGCCGCCCGAGCCTCCGCCGGCTGCCGCAAAAATCGCGATATCCGACGCGGTACCGAAGACGCCGGCGTTTTCCGGAAGTCCGGACCCGTTGCCCAGGACCACCGATACGCCAGAGCGGGAGGTGGCACTGGCGACGCCGCCGCGCACCCCGGCCGCGCCCCCGGCAACACCTGCCGCCCCGCCCGCCAAGCCGGCCGCGACGCCGCCCGCCGAGGAGCCCGGCGCCGCTTTCGCCAATTCGCCGCAGGACATTCTCGACGCGACCAGGTTTGTCATTGCGATGTTCGCGTCGAGCGAGTTTGCCGGCTTCCAACTGACCGACCAGCGCAGCCTTGGCGAGGATGCGCCGAACTTCCTGAAGACCGCGGCGGTCGGCTGGACCTCACCCGGAACGCGCGGCACGCTGCATGTCTTCAAGGCCGGCTCGACCACGCCGGACGGCGTGATTGCCGATGTCATCGCCGACGATTCACGCAATTGCGACGGCTCGTTCGCTTCGGGCAAGAAGCCGGCCGAGGATGACCCGGCAGTCGCCACGGCGTTTACCGCCTGCAAGGCCGGCGAGACCTACAAGTTCTACGTCGACTACCTAACCTTCGAGGCCACGTCTGGACAGATCTACATGATGTCGAGCCTGCAGTCGGCTTCGTCAGAAGTCGACCGCGAGGTCTCCGAGACGCTGGCGCGCAACGTCGCCTTGGTCAGGCAATAGGTTCGATGTTTGGTCACCGGGCGCTCAGCGCCTGCACCTCTCATCCGGCGGAAGGGGAGAACCGCCGCGCATTGCTCCAGGGTCAGGCGACGTGTTGAGCGGGCCGGCGGATCTTCGCGGTCGCCTCGCGGACGAGCGGTGACAGCCCTTCGCTGCCTGCATCGACGACCTCGAAGAACTGGCGCCGCATGCGCGGCTCCCAGAAATCGTTGATGTGCTTGGCCACGCCCTCGACCGCCTCGTCCCGCGGCATCGCCTCGAAGAACCTGGCGATCTGGTTGGCCATGTAGACGAGCTTGTCCTTGCCGGTGCGCGTGCTGTGCTCAGGCGACATTCTGGCTGGCTCCACTGGTGATGCGCTCGGGATGCGTGAAGATGTCGAACTCCTCGCCGCGCACCAGCGCGACGAGCGACAGGCCGGCGTCCTCGGCCATGCGGATGGCAAGCGCTGTCGGCGCCGAGACGGCGATGATCGCCGGTGCACCGATCGCAGCCGTCTTCTGGACCATCTCCACGGAGACACGCGACGTCACCACCACGGCGCCGCTCGCCCCGTCGATGCCCGCGCGCGCCAGCGCGCCGGCAAGCTTGTCGAGCGCGTTGTGTCGGCCCACATCCTCGCGCGCCGCCACGATGCCCTTGCCGGGGACATAGAAGCCGGCGGCGTGGACGGCGCCGGTGTCGGCGTGAAGCGGCTGGGATTTCGCAAGCAGGCCGACCGAGCGGGTGACGTCGCGGGCGCTCAGCGTAAGTGAAAGATCACCGATCGGCCTGACCGCGCGCATCGCCTCCTCGATCGATTCGATGCCGCAAAGTCCGCAGCCGACTGGGCCGGCGAGCCGGCGCCGGCGGGCCTCGAAGCGCCGGTTGGCGGCGTCTTTCAACCTGATCTGGATATCGACACCGGGCCCTGCCTCCTCGACGACGATCGATTCGATCTCGTCCGGTGAGCCGACGATGCCCTCCGTGATCGAGAAACCGAGCGCGAAATCCTCGAAATCCGAAGGCGTCGCCATCATCACCGCGTGGGTGGTGCCTGCGTAGGATAGCGCCACCGGAGTTTCCTCCGGCACCATGCGTGCCGCAGCCCTCGTACCGCCGACGCGGCGGGCGATGCGGGTGGTCGAGGTGATGGGCGGGCGGGTCACGATGAGGCGGCCGTCATCATTCCGCCGCTTCCAGCGGCCGCGCGATACGCCGCGACCGGCGGGCCTGTTCCTCGTATTCGACCTGCCAGTCGGACGGGCCGTTGGAGGGCGAGACCTGCACCGCTGTCACCTTGTATTCCGGGCAGTTGGTGGCCCAGTCGGAATATTCGGTGGTGACCACGTTGGCCTGCGTGTCGGGGTGGTGGAAGGTGGTGTAGACGACACCCGGCGCGACCCGGTCGGTCACCAGCGCGCGCAGCGTGGTCTCGCCGGCACGGCTCCTGATCTTGACCCAATCGTCGTCGCGCAGGCCGCGCTGTTCGGCGTCATGCGGATGGATCTCCAGCCGGTCCTCCTTGTGCCACTCGACATTCGCCGTGCGCCGCGTCTGCGCGCCGACATTGTATTGCGACAGGATGCGTCCTGTCGTGAGCAGCAGCGGGAAGCGCGGACCGGACCTTTCGTCGGTCGCCACATATTCGGTGCGGATGAACTTGCCCTTGCCGCGTACGAAGCCGTCGATATGCATGACCGGCGTACCGAGCGGGGCCTTTTCGTTGCAGGGCCACTGCACGGAGCCTTCGCGGTCCAGAAGGTCGTAGGTGACGCCGGCGAAGCTCGGCGTGGTCCGCGCGATCTCGTCCATCACCTGCGAGGGATGGGTGTAGTTCCAGGAAAGCCCCATCGCGTGGCCGAGCCGTTGCGTCACTTCCCAGTCGGCCAACCCGTTCTTGGGGGCCATCACCTTGCGCACGCGGTTGATGCGACGCTCGGCATTGGTGAAGGTGCCGTCCTTCTCGAGGAAAGTCGAGCCCGGCAGGAAGACATGGGCGTAGTTGGCGGTCTCGTTGAGGAAGAGATCGTGGACGACCACACATTCCATCGCTTCCAGCCCTGCGGCGACATGGGTGGTGTTCGGGTCCGACTGCAGGATGTCCTCGCCCTGGACGTAGATGCCCTTGAAGGAGCCTTCCACGGCGGCGTCGAGCATGTTGGGGATCCTCAGCCCCGGCTCCGGATCGAGCGTGACCTTCCACACCGCTTCGAAAATGTCGCGGGTTGCATCGTCCGACATGTGGCGGTAGCCCGGAAGCTCGTGCGGGAAGGAGCCCATGTCGCAGGCGCCCTGCACATTGTTCTGGCCGCGCAGCGGGTTCACGCCGACACCCGGCCGGCCGATATTTCCGGTCAGCATGGCGAGGTTGGCGATCGCCATCACCGTGGTCGAGCCCTGGCTGTGCTCGGTGACGCCGAGGCCGTAATAGATCGCCGCGTTGCCGCCGGTGGCGTAGAGCCTGGCCGCGGCGCGGATCGTTTCGGCGGGGACGCCCGACACCTTCTCGACCTCTTCGGGGCTGTGATGCGGCGCCGAAACGAAGGCGGCGTAGTCCTCGAATTCCGACCAGTCGCAACGCTCGCGGATGAAGGCCTCGTCGAAGAGGCTCTCGGCAACGATGACATGGGCGAGCGCGGTCAGCACGGCGACGTTGGTGCCGGGCTTGAGGGGAAGATGGTGCGCGGCCTCGACATGCGGCTGACGCACGATGTCGATGCGGCGCGGATCGAGCACGATCAGCTTCGCACCCTGCCGGAGCCGCTTCTTCAGCCGGGAGGCGAAGACGGGGTGACCGTCGGTCGGGTTGGCGCCGATGATCATGGCGACGTCGGTGTGCTCGACAGAATCGAAATCCTGCGTACCGGCCGAGGTGCCGAAGGTGGTCTTCAATCCATAGCCGGTCGGCGAGTGGCAGACGCGCGCGCAGGTATCGACATTGTTGTTGCCGAAGCCCTGGCGGATCAGCTTCTGAACGAGATAGGTCTCCTCGTTGGTGCAGCGCGACGAGGTGATGCCGCCGATGGCGCCCTTGCCGTACTGGTACTGTATGCGGCGGAATTCATTGGCCACATGCGCGAACGCTTCTTCCCAGCTGACCTCGCGCCACGGATCGGTGATCTTGTCGCGGATCATCGGGTTGAGGATGCGGTCCTTGTGCGTGGTGTAGCCGTAGGCAAAACGGCCCTTCACGCAGGAGTGGCCGCGATTGGCCTTGCCGTCCTTGTAAGGCACCATGCGAACGACTTCCTCGCCCTTCATCTCGGCCTTGAAGGAGCAGCCGACGCCGCAATAGGCGCAGGTCGTCACGGTCGAGCTTTCCGGCATGCCCATGTAGAGCACCGTCTTCTCGCGCAGCGCATCCGTCGGGCAGGCCTGGACGCAGGCGCCGCACGACACGCATTCCGATTCGAGGAAGTTTTCGTGCATGCCGGCCGAGATGCGGCTCTCGAAGCCGCGTCCTTCGACGGTCAGCGCGAAGGTGCCCTGCACCTCCTCGCAGGCGCGCACGCAACGCGAGCACACGATGCATTGCGAGGCGTCGTAGGTGAAATAGGGATTGCTCTCGTCGCGCGCGATGTAGTCGACATTGAGCGAGCCTTCGCCGGGGGCAACGCCCGGCGCGACATGGTTGCGACCGTCCGTGCCATAGCGGTTTTCGCTCAGGCCGACCTGAGCGGCGACCCGGTCGAATTCGCTGGCGCCGGTACCGCGCCGTTCGTTCCAGGCGCTCGGATGGTCGGAGACGTAGAGCTCCATCACGCCCTTGCGGATCGCGTCGAGCCTGTCGCTTTTCGTCCGTACTTCGATGCCCTCGGCAACAGGCGTCGTACAGGATGCCGGCGTGCCGCCGCGCCCTTCGATCTCGACAAGGCAGACGCGGCAGGAGCCGAAGCTCTCCAGCATGTCGGTCGCACACAGCTTCGGGATCTCGACGCCCGCGTCCATCGCCGCGCGCATGATCGAGGTCCCTTCGGGAACGGTGACTTTCTTGCCGTCGACGGTGAGCGTCACAGTCTTTTCGGCCTTCGAGGCCGGTGTGCCGTAGTCGATTTCATTGACGAATGACATTGGCCGTCTCCTATTCCGCCGCTTCGCGCATCGGCTGCGGGCGGAAGTCCTCAGGGAAATGCGTCAGCGCGCTCATCACCGGGTAGGGCGTGAACCCGCCCAGCGCGCACAGCGAACCGAACTTCATCGTGTTGCAGAGATCGGTGACGAGCTCGACCTGCTTTTCCGGTTCGATATTCGCTGCCAGCCTGTCCAGCGTCTCGACACCTCTGGTCGAGCCGATCCGGCACGGCGTGCACTTGCCGCAGCTCTCGATGGCGCAGAACTCCATGGCGAAACGCGCCTGCTTCAGCATGTCGACGCTGTCGTCGAAGACGACGATGCCGGCGTGGCCGATCAGCCCGTCCCTGGCCGCAAAGGCTTCGTAGTCGAAGGGCGTGTCGAACAGGGCGCGCGGGAAATAGGCGCCCAGAGGCCCCCCCACCTGCACGGCCCGCACCGCGCGGCCCGTCGCCGTGCCGCCGCCGATGTCGTCGACCAGTTCGCCGAGAGTCATGCCGAAGGCGGCCTCGAACAGGCCGCCATGCCTGACGTTTCCGGTCAGCTGGATCGGAATCGTGCCGCGCGAACGGCCCATGCCGAAATCGCGATAGAACTCGGCCCCCTTGTCCATGATGATCGGGACGGAAGCGAGCGAGATCACGTTGTTGATGACGGTCGGCTTGCCGAACAGCCCCTTGTGGGCGGGCAGCGGCGGCTTGGCGCGCACCTGGCCGCGCTTGCCTTCGAGGCTGTCGAGCAGCGCGGTCTCCTCGCCGCACACATAGGCGCCGGCGCCGATGCGCACTTCCATGTCGAATGCATGGTCGGAGCCGAGGATGCGTTGGCCGAGCACGCCGGCCTTGCGCGCGGCGTCGATCGCCTCGCGGAGCGCGATACTGGCGTGCGGGTATTCGGACCTGAGATAGATGTAACCCTTGGTCGCGCCCGTCGCGATGCCGGCGATCGCCATGCCCTCGATGAGCACGAACGGATCGCCCTCCATGACCATGCGGTCGGAGAAGGTGCCCGAGTCGCCTTCGTCGGCGTTGCAGACGATATATTTGCGCTCGCCCTGCGCCTCGAGCACGGTGTTCCACTTGATGCCGGTCGGGAAGCCGGCGCCGCCGCGTCCGCGCAGGCCGGAATCGGTCACCTGCTTCACGATCTCGGCCGGCGTGAGCTTGAGCGCGTTTCTGAGACCTCGCAGCCCGCCATGGGCTTCGTAATCCTCAAGCGAGACCGGGTCGGTGATGCCGCAGCGCGCGAAGGTGAGGCGCTGCTGCCTGGCAAAAAACGGGATCTTTTCCGGATCGCCCAGCGCGAGCGCGTGGTTGCCGCCATCAAGCAGCCCGGCATCGAGCAGCGCACCGACATCTTTCGCCTGCACCGGCCCGTAGGCGACGCGGCCGGCGGACGTGGCCACCTCCACCATGGGCTCCAGCCAGTACATGCCGCGCGAACCGTTGCGCACGATCCGTGCGTCAAGCCGGCGTTTCGCGATTTCCGCCGCGAGGGCCTTCGCCACCTTGTCGGCGCCGAGCGCCAGCGAGCCGGAATCACGGGGGACGTAGATCGTGACGGTCATGTCCGCACCTCCGCCACGATTTCCTGCGCCTTGCCTTCATCGAGACGGCCGATCACGACGCCGTCGAGCATCGCCGAAGGCGCGCAGGCGCACAGTCCGAGGCAGTAGACCGGCTCCAGCGTCACCGAGCCGTCCTTGGCCGTTTCGTGGAAGGAGATGCCGAGCAATTCCTGCAGCCTGTCGGCGATCGCGTCGCCGCCCATCGACTGGCAGGCCTCCGCGCGGCAGAGCTTCAGCACATGACGGCCGGCCGGTTCGCTGCGGTAGTCGTGATAGAACGAAACGACGCCGTGTACCTCGGCGCGCGACAGGTTCAGCGCGTCGGCGATCACCGGCAGCGCGTCTCGCGGCACGCAGCCGAATTCCTTCTGCACGCCATGGAGGATCGGCAGAAGCGGACCTTCCAGCCCCTTCAACTCGTCGATGACGGCGTTCGTGCGCGCGGCGACGTCCGCCAGCGCCTGGGTACCTTGCTGCTGCATGATCTTGCAGCGCCCTCCCTGTTCGGATCGCCGGGAACCGGCGCTAAGTCGTTAGGAAACCAGACGAAACCGCCTGAATCAATAAAGCAGTTCCGTGGTTTGATAGAAAACTTCTATCAAGCGTGACCGCTGCCGAAGCATTAGTCTAGCCGTGCACGCGGAAATCGCTTGCCAGCGTCATCGCCTCGTCCAGAAGCGGCGGCAAGCGTCACGGGCGGCCTGTCTGGGCCGATATGCGGCCAGAGAACAGAGGAACCGGCCGGGTCAGTCCGCGGCCTCGCCGTCGGACTTGACGCCCAGCACGCCGAAATCCTGAGATTTGGCTCCGGTAAGGGCCGTCAGAAAGCCTTCCGCGACCAACCCCCGTCGCAGCAATTCGCGCACGGCAGCTGCCCGGCTCGGCATTCGCTTGTCGAAGCGCCAGTCTTCGACCGCTGCCAGTTCTTCCTTGCTCAGCATGATCTGCAGTCGTTCGCCGCGCTCAAGGTCCGACATCAACGCCTCCGCCAGCCGCCGAATGAGTAAGCGACTATATAGGCGGCGCTTGTGCAGTCGCAAGATAGGTGACCTTGTCGGGCTCAGGCATTGTTGTCGTCAAGAGCCACTGCGGCTCAGAAGCCGCAAAGATGCGCAGCAATGCCTATTACTAACTAATTGAAATAATTTGAGAAAATAGGATAACTCCTCTTGATTGACGGGTTGGACGCGCTATTCTTTCGGCAGGAGTTATGATGGACAGACACTTATCAGAGAAGCTCGTTTGCGACGTTCGCAGCGCTGTTGCGGAAGCGATTGCCCAAAAGGACATCGTCAACGTGCCAGTACTCGCCGAAACGGTCAGGCTGCGAAACCTGGCGGAGAACGTTGCTCTTGAGGATATCGAGTATCAGGTCATGGCAGTGGCGATGGCTTTCGGCGCGGCGATGGCGTTTGCGCGCCCGTTGCTTACGACGGCAGCGTTTGAAGCGCCCGTCGCGCTGGCCGCGCCGACGGCGCTTCATCGCTGCAATGGCGGCGGGTGATTTCCGGACGCCGCAAGTCCGGCTTCCGCCATCGCCATCGCCTCGTCCAGAAGCGCCGCGACCAACGGCAGATGTGGCTCGCGTTTTGTAGCCACCAGCCCGACCAGATGGCTGGCGTCGGGCTCGACGATCGGAATGGCCCGGATCGGCTCGGCAAAGCCGAACGTTTCCGCAAGGTTGAGCGGCATGATCGAGGCCCATTTGCCGGTCCGGATGTGTGAAAACAGCACGATCATCGAATTGGACTCCAGTGTCGGCCGCGCCACGGCGCCGGCTTCGGCCAGGTGATGGTCGATGATGCGCCGGTTCTGCATGTCGGGCGTGAGCAGGCAGAGCGGCAGTTCGGCAACCTCGGCCCAGCTCACCTGCGCGCGGTCGGACAAAGCGTTGCCGGCCGCCGTGATCAGCTGGTAGCGCTCCGAATAGAGCGGCACCGACACGACGTTGCCGAGCGGCTCGTTATCGAGATAGGTGATGCCGACATCGATGTCGAAATTGCCTAGCAACGACAGGACCTCGATCGAGGTGCGCGACAGGAC